>CAMJPM010000014.1 GCA_946407725.1 uncultured Lachnospiraceae bacterium | reverse complement strand
AAATGATTTCTTTGATCATTTTTAATCAAAAATCATTTTTTGCGAAGGTGCGGTGCGGGGGTTCTGAACAGTTACAAAACAGACCCTGGGGACGGGGTTAGTGGTCCATTTTTGAACCATTAACCCCGTCCCCAGGGCTCTTCAGGGCTCTTACTCACATATTTGTATATCCCATCAGGAATTCATCCACTTCCTTTGCGCATTTCCGGCCTTCAGTGATGGCCCATACCACCAGAGACTGGCCTCTCCTCATATCCCCTGCGGAGAATACCTTTGTGTCCGCCACCCGGAAGCTGTTCTCATTGGTGACCACGGTGCCTCTCGCGTTTCTCTCCACTTTGAAGGCATTGGCCGTGTATTCCTCGCAGCCCGTAAATCCCGCTGCGATAAGGAGCAGCTCACAGGGCAGTGTCTTTTCGCTTCCCTTTACTTCCTTTAGTTTCCCATCCTTAAAGTTGACCTTCACCGTGACTATCTCATGTATAGCATTGTCCTTATCAGTGATCACCTGTTTTACTGTGGTCTCATAGACTCTGGGATCCTTTCCGAATACAAAAGCCGCCTCCTCATGACCGTAATCCGTTTTCAGGACCTTTGGCCACTCAGGCCAGGGATTGTTCTCTCTTCTCTCTTCAGGGGGCTTTGGCATCATCTCTATGGCGGTCACGCTTTTTGCACCATGCCTTATGACCGTCCCGATACAGTCATTTCCCGTATCTCCTCCTCCGATTATCACCACATTTTTACCGCACGCATCTGTAAAGCCGCCCTGCTTTTTAAGAGCTCCAACACTTTTGTCGCCTGCTTTCATAAGGGCTTTTGTAGTTCCGGTAAGAAAATCCACTGCATTATATATGCCCTTTATCTTTTTCGGGTCGGCCCCCTTTATCTCTCTGGGCTTTTTAGCTCCGCAGCATAACACCACCGCGTCAAAATCCTTTAACAGGGTTTCTGCTTTCCTGCCCTTTCCTATATCCGTACCGGTATGGAAAACCACTCCTTCCGATTCCATAAGCTTTTTTCTGCGCAGGATCACTTCCTTGTCCAGCTTCATGTTGGGGATGCCATACATCAGAAGGCCGCCAATCTCTTCCTCCCTTTCAAATACTTCCACATTATGTCCCCTGTGGTTAAGCTCATCGGAAACTGCCAGTCCGGAGGGTCCGCTGCCCACAACGGCCACCTTTTTCCCGCTCCTTATCACGGGTATTGACGGAGTGATGTACCCCTTGGAAAAGGCGGTTTCTATCAAAAAAAGCTCATTATCGTGTACCGTTACCGCTTCCCCGTGCTGTCCGCACATACATGCCTTTTCACAGAGGGCGGGGCAGACACGGCCTGTGAATTCCGGGAAATTGCTGGTTTTTATAAGCCTGGCGCAGGCATGCTGAAAATGTCCCTTATACAGCTCATCATTCCATTCGGGGATCAGATTGTGGAGGGGGCATCCGGTAACCATTCCGGACAGCACCATTGCCGACTGACAGAAGGGTACACCGCAGTCCATGCACCTTGCAGCCTGCTTCATTCTGTCCCCTGCCGAAAGGAAGGTGTGAAACTCTTCAAAATTCTCTATCCTCTTCTCCGGCGGCACATCATTATTGTTTTTTCTGCCGTATTCCAGAAATCCACCGTCTTTACCCATTTTTTAACTCCTTAAACGCTTCCAGCACCGCATGGTCATAATCCATGCCCTGTTCCTCAAAGCGGCTGATAAGTGTCAGCATTTTCTGATAATCATTTGGAACTATCTTTTTGAAATCCGGTATGTAACTGTTGTAATTTTTAAGGATCTCCTGTCCGAAAACAGAACCGGTCTCATTCACATAGTCGGATATCAGTCCCCGCAGCTCCTCAATATCGTATTTTTCCGTAAGCTCCGTTAACGAAGCCATATCCTTATTCATCCTGAGATACAGCGTATGCTCCCGGTCCAGAACATAGGCTATTCCTCCGCTCATTCCCGCGGCGAAATTCTTTCCGGTCATCCCCAGGATCACGGCTTTTCCGCCTGTCATGTACTCAAGCCCGTGGTCTCCGCAGCCCTCGGCAATGGCGATGGCTCCGGAATTCCTTACGCAGAACCTTTCCCCGGCAATACCGCAGACATAAGCCTTTCCTGCAGTTGCGCCATACAGGGCCACATTTCCGATGATTATGTTCTCATGGGCACTGTACTTCGCGTTTTCCGGCGGTGTGACGATCAGCTTACCTCCGGAGAGGCCTTTTCCGAAACCGTCATTCGCATCCCCTTTAAGCTTTATGGTGACACCCTTTGGCAGGAATGCACCGAAGGACTGGCCTCCGCCTCCTCTTGCCTCCACAATACAGGTGTCATCCGGCAGGGTGTTTCTGTGATCATGGGTCACACGGCTGCCAAACAGTGTTCCGAAGCTCCTGTCCGTGCTGGACACCTCCACGCTTATGGAAAAGCTCTGTTTCTGCTTCTTTTCCACCTTTTCATAAGCGGGGATCAGAACCTTCTTATCCAGCGTCTTTTCCAGACCGAAGTCGTAAATATCCGCGGGATCAAAATGACTCTTTTCTCTCCCGGCATAGCCGGAAGCCAGTATTTTGCTGAGATCAGCCGCATTTTTACATCTTGCGGCCGGTATACTCTTCATTTCAAGACAGTCTGTCCTTCCCACCATTTCCCCGATATTCCTGAAACCCAGTTCACTCATTATTTCTCTTAGCTCCCTGGCGATAAACTTAAAGAAATTCACCACATATTCCGGTTTTCCGGAAAAACGCTTCCTCAGCTCTTCATTCTGGGTGGCTATACCCACAGGACAGGTGTCCTTTGAGCAGACACGCATCATCATACAGCCCATACATACCAGGGGTGCCGTTGCAAAACCGAATTCCTCCGCCCCCAGAAGGGCTGCGATGGCCACATCCCTTCCGCTCATGAGTTTCCCGTCGGTTTCAAGTACAACGCGGCTTCGGAGACCATTATCGAGAAGGCACTGATGCGCCTCCGACAGTCCCAGCTCCCAGGGGAGCCCCGCATGGTGAACAGAGGAGGAAGGAGCTGCTCCGGTGCCGCCATCATATCCGGAAACCAGGATCACTCCCGCACCAGCTTTGGCAACACCTGACGCAATGGTGCCCACACCCGCTTCGGACACCAGTTTCACTGATATTCTGGCCTTTTCATTTGCATTTTTAAGGTCATAGATCAGCTGAGAAAGATCTTCTATGGAGTAGATATCGTGGTGGGGCGGAGGAGAAATAAGGGAAACCCCGGGTGTTGAAAAACGTATGTCAGCTACCCAGGGATATACTTTCTTACCGGGCAGATGTCCGCCTTCTCCCGGCTTCGCCCCCTGGGCCATTTTTATCTGTATTTCCTTAGCGCTCATCAAATATTCGCTGGTAACACCGAAGCGGCCGGATGCCACCTGTTTGACTGCGCTGTTTTTATCTGTTCCGAAGCGGGAAGGGTCTTCGCCTCCCTCTCCGGTATTTGACTTGCCGCCGATTCTGTTCATGGCCTCGGCCAATGTCTCATGGGCTTCCTTTGACAGAGATCCAAAGGACATGGCTCCCGTCTGGAAGCGCTTCATTATCTCTTCCTCTGGCTCCACCTCATCAAGAGGTATCTTTTCATTTTTTGGAGAAAAAGCCATCAGAGCCCTTAAAGTATGGGGCTTGTCCTCATCATCCACAAGGGCGGTGTATTCCTTGAACCTCGAATAGTCATTTTCCCTGACAGCTCTCTGCAGGGTCACGATGGTCTTCGGACTGTAGAGGTGATCCTCCATTTCCTCCCCGCTCCGGAGAGAATGGAAACCAAAGGAATCGAGACTCATATCAGTGGAAAGACCCAGGGGATCAAAGGCCTTATCGTGGCGCAATTCAACGTCCTCTCCGATCTCTTCTATTCCTATGCCGCCCACACGGCTGACTATCCCCGTAAAGTACCTGTCCGTAAACTCCTTTGAAAGTCCCACGGCCTCAAATATCTTTGCGGACTGATAGGACTGAAGGGTGGAAATACCCATTTTAGCCGCAATCTTTACTACACCGCTAAGAATTGCTTCATTATAATCGGCTATGGCAGTGTGATAATCCTTGTCCAGTATCCCCCGGTCTATGAGTTCAGCAATACACTCATGGGCGAGATAGGGATTAACAGCCCTCACACCGAAGCCGAGAAGCGTGGCGATTTGGTGTACATCCCTGGGTTCCCCGCTTTCAAGGATCAGGGAGACCTTTGTACGTCTCTTGGTCCTGACCAGGTGCTGTTCCACTGAAGAAACAGCCAGCAGTGAAGGGATGGGCATATGGTTTTCATCCACTCCCCGGTCGGATAAGATGATTATGTTGGCACCGGCCGATACAGCCCTGTCCACAGTGATATTCAGCTGTTCCAAGGCCCGCTCAAGGGAGGTGTTCTTGTAATACAGCAGCGAAACCTTTTCCGTCCGGAAACCGGGTTCGTCAAGAGCCGCTATCTTCATAAGGTCAACCCCGGTAAGGATCGGGTTATTGACCTCCAGTACCCTGCAGTTTCCGCTCTTCTCTTTAAGGAGATTGCCGTCTGAGCCAATATAGACTGTGGTATCCGTAACGATCTTTTCCCTGAGAGAATCGATAGGCGGATTCGTGACCTGGGCAAAAAGCTGCTTAAAATAGCAGAATAGCGGCTGATGATGCTTTGAGAGCATCGCAAGGGGTATATCCGTTCCCATGGAAACAGTGGGCTCTATGCCGTTTGCGGCCATGGGTATGATCTGTTTATTTATGTCCTCATAGGTATATCCGAATACCTTGTAGAGCCTGTCCCGTACATCCTGGGGATGGGTGTATATTTTTTTATTCGGAATCTTTAAGGTTTCAAGGTGGAGAAGGTTTCTGTCCAGCCATTCACCGTAAGGACAGGCATGTGCGTATTTTGCCTTGCACTCCTCATCGGAAATTATCCGTCCTTCCTTAGTATCTATAAGGAGCATGCAGCCCGGCGAAAGCCTGCTCTTTTTAACTATGTTCTCTTCCGGTATATCAAGAACCCCTACCTCAGATGACAGAATGAGCCTGCCGTCTCCCGTCACGTAGTACCTGGAGGGTCTGAGACCGTTTCTGTCAAGAGTGGCGCCAAAGAGCTCACCGTCCGTAAACATCACCGCCGCAGGTCCGTCCCAGGGCTCCAGCATCGTCGCATAGTAATGATAGAAATCCTTTTTGTTCTTATCCATGAAATCATTGTGTTTCCATGGCTCCGGAATGGTTATCATCATGGCCAGCGGCAGATCGAGGCCGTTCATATAAAGAAATTCAAGGGTGTTATCCAGCATGGCGGAATCCGAACCGGAAGCGGCTATCACCGGATAGACCTTGGAAAGATCATCCTTCATTTCCTCAGATGACATGGTCTCTTCCCTTGCCAGCATCCTGTCGGCATTTCCCTTTATCGTGTTGATCTCTCCGTTATGGGCTATCATCCGGTAGGGATGCGCTCTCTGCCACGAGGGAGTTGTATTGGTGGAAAAGCGGCTGTGTACCATTGCTATTGCTGTTTTATAATCAGGTGAAAGAAGATCTTCGTAAAACTTTCGCAGCTGTCCCACCAAAAACATCCCTTTATATACTATAGTCCTGGAAGATAAGGAGCAGATGTAAGTGTCTTCGGAGGATTTCTCATATTCACGCCTTAAGGAGTAGAGCTTCCGGTCAAAATCCAGACCCCGCTCCACGTCATCGGGTCTGCCGATAAAACACTGGCTTATCCAGGGCATACAGCTTTTGGCCGTTTCGCCAAGTATCTCCGGATGGATATTAACATCTCTCCATCCCAGGACTGTGAGACCCTCTTTCTTTGCGATAACCTCCAGCATTCTCCTGGCAAACATGCGCTTCATTGAGTTCTGGGGCAGGAAAAACATACCGACTCCGTAATCCCCGGCACCCTTTAAGCTGATGCCGCATTTTTTCGCAACACCGTTAAAGAAACCGTGACAGATCTGCAGAAGTATACCGACACCGTCTCCCACCTTCCCGCTGGCATCCTTTCCGGCTCTATGCTCCAGCTTTTCCACTATAGAAAGAGCATCGTCCAGCACCTTATGGTCTGCCTTACCGTTTATATTTATTACCGCTCCGATGCCACAGGCATCATGTTCCATTTTCCAGGTATCCATAGCGTATTCCTATCCTGTAACGGGGCATTTGCCCCGGAAGTTTTATATCAGCGAGAACAGCATCTGTCCGTATGTGGGATAGCATAAATACTTATCCGGCACCATGGCCTCAGCGCTGTCCGCGTATTTCCTTAAGTTCTCCATATCTGTGAGGATGGTATCCTTATAAAATCCGGCCTGGGAAAGCAGATCGTCTTCCATCTGTTCTGCCTTTGCAGTGTCCTCCTTAAGCTTTATCAGCTCTTTACTCATGCCGGAGGTGGCCTCGTCTAAAACCTTGAGAATACTTTTCTCCATAAGGCAGTCCGCTTCGGGAAGGACCTCCTTTTTCTGAAGCATTTCCTTTGTAACATCCTTTTCATAGGCTATGATGCCCTCCATAAGATCCTTTCTTACCATCTCCTGCATGGTGAGGGCCTCGATATGAACGGATTTCGAATAGTTCTCCAGCAGTATCTCATACCTGGAGCGTATCTCTTCTTCAGTGAAAATACCGTGTTTTGTAAAGAGGCCTATGGAGCTGTCCGAGATCCAGTAAGGCATTGCGTCGGGAAGGGACTTAAGATTGGGAAGACCCCTCTTTCCTGCTTCCTCTATCCATTCGTCCGTATATCCGTTTCCGTTAAAGAGCACCCTTTTATGCTTAAGGAGCATTTCCTTCAGCACATCCATGATCTTTTCGGGAAGCTCTTCCTCGCTGTATTTGGAAAGCTCTTCACTGATTTTTGAAAGCTCTTCCGCAACCGCGGTATTTAATACGATATTTGCATTTGCCACTGAAACCGAGGAACCGGGCATACGGAATTCAAATTTGTTTCCGGTAAAGGCAAAGGGCGAGGTCCTGTTCCTGTCGGTGTTGTCCTTTGTGATATGTGGCAGCACCTGGGCTCCCATTCCCATCTGAACCTTTCCGGATCCCTGATAAGCGCTTCCTTCCTCCACGCCCTTAAGGACTTCCGAAAGCTCGTCTCCCACGAAAATGGAGATAATGGCAGGGGGCGCCTCGTTTCCTCCCAGCCTGTGGTCATTTCCCGCTGATGCTACGGAGAGACGGAGTATCGGTGCATATTCATCCACGGCAGCTATCACCGCGATAAGGAATACCAGGAAGGGCAGGTTCTCTCCGGGATGCTTTCCGGGATCCAGCAGATTTATTCCCGTATCTGTGCAAACCGACCAGTTATTGTGTTTTCCCGAGCCGTTGATCCCTTCAAAGGGCTTCTCATGCAGAAGACATGCAAAATTATGCTTTTCCGCCACCTTCTTCATCACTTCCATTGTAAGCTGGTTATGATCCACAGCCACATTGGCGGTTTCAAATACCGGCGCACACTCATGCTGGGAGGGGGCAACCTCATTATGCTTGGTCTTCACCGGAATCCCCAGCTTCCAGAGCTCTTCGTCCAGATCATGCATATAAGCTGAAACCTTGGGCTTTATTACCCCGAAATAGTGATCCTCCATCTCCTGACCCTTTGTGGGTGGAGCCCCGATGAGTGTGCGTCCGGTGAAAAGGAGATCTTTTCTCTGTTTATAATAGTTTTTATCTATAAGGAAGTATTCCTGCTCAGAGCCAATGGTCGTATTTACCCTTTTAACGTTTTCTATACCAAGCGTCTTTAATATCTTCAGCGCTTCATTGGAAAGAGCCTCCATTGAACGTAAGAGCGGGGTCTTCTTATCCAGGGCCTCTCCGCCGTATGAACAGAATGCGGTGGGAATATACAGGGAGCCGTCTTTAATGAATGCGGGTGATGAGGGATCCCATGCAGTATAACCCCTGGCTTCAAAAGTGGCCCTTAAGCCCCCGGAGGGGAAGCTGGATGCGTCCGGTTCTCCCTTTACCAGCTCCTTACCTGAAAACTCCATTATTATCGAACCGTCATCCGAAGGAGAGATAAAGCTGTCATGCTTTTCAGCCGTGAGACCCGTCATAGGCTGAAACCAATGTGTGAAATGGGTGGCACCGTTCTCTATTGCCCACTCCTTCATGACTGCGGCCACACAGTTTGCCACATCCAGCTCCAGATGTGTTCCACGCTCGATGGTCTTATGCACTGCCCTGTAAATATCCTTAGGCAGCCTTTCCCTCATGATCCTGTCGTTAAACACGAGACATCCGTATTCATCAGTAAGTTTTGCTGCATCGATCATAATAAGTCCTCCTCTTTCCTGTTCAATCAGTGGTGGCATCCGCCGCCTGTTACTCCGCCGGTCAACATAAAGGATGTTAATTTCAGCAGATCCTAAAAAAACAGTGCCAAAGAGCTATTCTGCGAAAAACGATAGTTTCCCGCGCAATGCTCCTTTGCACTGCCTGTCATCAACAAAAAAGAAAAAGCGCCTTTGAGATCATTCTCAAAGACGCCCTTGTCTTTATATATCGGGATTTTACGCCCGTATTATATTTTTGTCAATAGTGTCTGCAACATCATTTTTTATTTCAATGAACTTTCAGTGGATAATCATTGCTGAAACAGGCTGTGCAGAGTGAAAGACCTCCTGTCATGGTTTTGAAATCTTCTATTCTCAGATACTCGAGAGAATCAGCACCTATTTCTTTTCTTACCTCTTCATTTGAATGCTCTGCAGCAATCAGCTGTCCCGACGAAGCCACATCTGTCCCGTAATAGCAGGGATACAGGAACGGGGGAGAACTGATCCTCACATGGACTTCTTCGGCTCCTGCTTCCTTAAGCATCGTTATTATCTGGCGCATTGTAGTACCCCGTACAATCGAATCGTCAATAAGAACTATCCTCTTCCCTTTGACTGCAGAAACAAGAACACTGAGTTTCATGTGCACCGCAGTCTGCCTCTCTTCGTCTGTCGGTTTAATAAAACTTCTTCCCACATAACTGTTCTTATGAAAAACAAAGGAAAGCCGGATCCCCGATGCGCCTGCATATCCCTCGGCTGCGATAAGTCCCGAATCAGGAACTCCGCATACAATATCGGCCTGAACCCTGTCCGCAAGAGCAAGTGCTCTACCGGCGTTATATCTTGCCTCGCGTACCGGAATCCCATCGATCACAGAATCCGGTCTTGCGAAATAGATATATTCAAAAACACAGTGAGCCTGCTTTCCCCCGCAAAAAGTCCTGTCGCTTTTAACCCCTTCTTTCGTAACTGTCAGGATCTCACCCGGATCCACATCCCTTAAAGGCTTCCCTCCCACAGCTTTTATTGCTGTGCTCTCTGAGGCAATGATAAATGTATTATCACGTTCTCCGATGACAAGCGGTTTTATCCCCAGCGGATCCCGGAATGCAACCAGTTTTCTCGGGCTCATTACCACCACGGCAAATCCCCCCTTAATAATATTCATAATTCCCTTAACAGCTTCTTCTATGGATCCGGTTTTAAGCCGTTCGCTTATCAGCTCATAGGACATAACCTCGGAATCTGATGATGTATAATGGGCCTGTCCCCTGTTCATCTGCCTTTCTTTAAGTTCAGCGGAATTTATTATATTGCCGTTATGGACAAGGGAAAGACTGCCCTTGATGTAATTCATGGAGATCGGCTGGGCGTTTTCAGCAACACTCCCTCCTGTGGTCGAATACCTGACATGACCGATGCCTGTATTACCCTTCAAACGGTCTAAATTTTCTTCAGAGAATACTTCATGAACAAGACCCATTCCTTTAACGACTTTCACATTGCCCTTTTGGCCGGCTATGTCCGTCACAGCCATTCCGGCAGATTCCTGTCCCCTGTGTTGAAGAGCAGTGAGGCCGTAGTATATATCCCTGGCAACATCCATTCCTGCCGGAGCAAATATTCCGAAAACACCACATTCCTCGTGTGGTTTATCCGTATTGAAGTAATCCTGCATTTTTTGTACCTTAGTAACTGTTCAATTTCTGCTGAGAAGAAGATGCTCCCCGGTCATATCGTAGTATAGCGTCAGATCACCGGCAGAAGTATCAAACACCCTTACAACATTTGCCATGCTTTCCTCAATTTCAAGTCCGGATCCCATGTCCTCAAAACTTAAGAACACATCAGGCGAATATTCCGTAACTGTATCTGAGGTAAACACGGCAGAATATAGAATTTCCTGTTCCACGAGATCCTGGAATATATGGCTGCCGTATGAGAGTTCGGGATTATATCCCGCTGTTCTCTCCTCTATCTCAAACACCGCTTCAAATCCGCTGATATCTGAAAAAGAAGCAGGGATACCAAGCTCCGGAGATGATGTACAGATCCTGCCGGGCACCATAAGGATAAGCTTTTTACCGCTGTTTCTGTATTTCCAGTTTATCTTTCCTATAAGCTCTGCAACGGCAGGTTTTTCGGAATAGGGCATATTATAATAATTCACCGGGTCAACGTAAACCAGGATATCTATCTTTTCCTTTCTTGACAATCCCATGGAGGAATGCCGGCTTTCCACTATCACCCT
Source organism: uncultured Lachnospiraceae bacterium (assembly GCA_946407725.1). Taxonomy (GTDB): domain Bacteria; phylum Bacillota; class Clostridia; order Lachnospirales; family Lachnospiraceae; genus NK4A144. The sequence continues at coordinate 33,703 of CAMJPM010000014.1, read as the reverse complement.
GCCCTTATCTTCCGGAATACTTATTTCCGCCTCATCCTTATAAACCTTAAGAGGCCTGCACTGCAGGAGGTTGATGGCGTATTCCCCATCCGGTGCGGAGTTGATGGTGAATTCAACGTCTACAGCATGCTCGTATTCAGCTGATATGGTATGCAGCATGTCCTTCATGTTCTGCATAAGATTCCTGTTTGACACTATTCCCTTGCATGACACGAACCGGACTTCCCCGGAGCGTCCCATATACCTTAAGCTGTCCTCTGCTTCATAATCCCTTTCGGAAAGGATATTTTTAAGATACTGCGGGAGATTTTCAAGAAGAATATCGCTGTCCACAAGGCTTAAACTTCGGCTTAATGTATCGACCGCCTCGGCTTTTCTCTGTGAAAACCTGTGTTTTTCCGCTATTGTTGTATAATTTGTGGCCTCCGGACTGTCAAGGCTCACAAGCCTCGGATACGACCCTTCTATCCTGTCCACTGCAGCTGTTCCGAGACCCATTACAAGCCGCAGCATTCCGGCGGTCTGGTCAATCGATCTTAAAAATTTGTAAGGGCTGTATGAATATGCTACCCCTGCAGCACAGGGCATGAAATACTGTCCGTAATACGAGCCCGAAATCCGCTGTACCAGAAGCGCCATCTGCTCATCCTTACTGTCAAGACCCCGCCTTTTACGGTAGTCCAGAGCAGAAAGGCTCATTGTGCTGGCATAAACAGTCCTTATGGCTTCCTCAAATTCTTTCAGCCTGTCGGAAAGCTCTCCTCTGTTCACACAGAAAACAGATTCATATTTACCTGCGAAGGCATTTCCAAAGCCGTCCTCAAGTATACTGCTGGATCTCACAATAAACGGGTCATGTCCGTAATACTCCAGGATATTTACAAACTGGACCTCCATATCCTCCGAGAAAGCCCCCTCCATGATCTTCTCCGCAAATTCGGAGGCAAGACTGAAATATTCAGCTCCGCTTCTCTGCCTGATCCTTAAGTCCCAGAATCCATTATCGACTATGTATGTGTAGAACATATCGGAACCGATAAAGAAGGAATCGTGCTCTTCCATAACATCATCGATATCCGGTGCATTGTTCCTTATTATCGCCCTTGCAAGAAGCATTCCGCAGGCTTTTCCGCCGATCATTCCCGTACCCACCATATGGCTTCTGGTATCAAAATAGTCTTCCGGTGTGAAATGCTTTTTTAATAGAACCTGCAGCCTCTCATCCCTCGTCATCATTATCCTGCACATCTTCTCCGAGCTTTCCTCCATATCGTGCCCGGATTCATGCATGATCTTCGCGTCGTTAAAAAATCTGTCCCAGGAATCGGTAAACTGTTCCTCCCCGGGACGACTCTTTTTTCTTAAAACAGAATAAAAACGGCTTGACATTACGCCGTCCTGCACCGGCCTGACTTCCTTGTCCTCCGTACAGACATGGGGCAGGAACATGGTCTCGGAATCCCTGTTCCACACTTTCGCAGGACGCAGAAAAATCCTGCTGCCGTCAGAATACACATCCAGAAACAGCTGTGTAGTATCCTTGATCTTATTTATGGCTGACACGGAATGCTTTCCCCTGATGATGGGGAAGAAGGCAACCGTATCGAGAATAAAAAGGAAGGGACACGTGACCCTGAAGAAGTTTCCCATCATAAGGTCTGTAGCCCAGGCTGTCTGGAGTTCGGAAAGACAGTCAAAGACATAGAAAGCATCCCTTCCCTCTTTTTCAATTATGTTATGTATTTCCACCGTAAAGGTTTCAAAGAGATGGGAAAGGGGGATATTATATATCTTTACACCCTCCCTTTCCCGGACAAGGGGTTCATGGGCGGCAAATCTGAAATAGATTAAATTCCTCCTGTCTTTTACAGCCTGTTCCACATAAGGCTCCATAAAGAAACGGAATTCCTTTAAGTCAGACACCCTGAATACGACGTTATCTCCCAGCCTGATATTATCAAGCACCCTGTCGAGTCCCGGATTTCCCGATAGTATCCTGTCAAATGCCGCCATAATTAACCCCTTTCCAATTTTTATTCCACATCCTGCAGCGCTTCGAAATCCTCTTCGCCGGTTCTGATCTTCACAACCCTGCTTACAGGATATACAAAGATCTTTCCGTCGCCGATCTTTCCGGTATACAATGTCTTCTTTGCAGTCTCAATAACGCTGTCCACAGGAATGCCGCTTACCACCACTTCAAGCTTGATCTTGGGAAGAAGGGTGAGATCCATCTCAACTCCGCGGTACATCTGGCCTGTTCCTTTCTGAAGGCCGCAGCCTGTAACCTGGGTAACGGTGATTCCCGTAATACCGAGGGCATTTAAGGCTTTCTTGATCTTGTCATATCTGGACAGCTTGGTTATTATGACAACCTTGTGCATTCCTGTATTGAGGCTGGTTCCCTCTGTTACTGCGGAAATGTTTTCCACCGGTACCGCCGCCTTTTTCATGGCATCAGAGGCCTGATCGTATTCACCCACACCGAGGTTGGTGTTCTCGTTTGCGATCATGGAAGCCGCCGTCATATCTACGATAGAGAACCCGGCATAGGCTGATGTGAGACCATGCTCCATAACGTCAAGTCCTTCTATCTCCTCTTCCTCACTTACTCGCAGTCCGAATATTGCCTTTATTACAGAGAAAACAATGACCATCGTGGCTACAGTCCAGGTTGCAACTGAAGCAAAGCCAATGAACTGGATCCCAAGGAGCTTAAAGCCTCCGCCGTAAAACAGTCCTACAAGCTCATCGTTTCCGGGGGCCGAGGTGGTGGCAAAAAGCCCTGTGGCCAGAGTTCCCCAGATACCGTTCATCATATGTACGGCGACAGCACCCACCGGATCATCTATATGCAGCTTGTTGTCCAGGAACCATACTCCGAAGCAGACCAGCAGACCCGCTACAGCACCGATAACGATGGCTCCGAAGGCATCCGTTACGTCACAGGGAGCGGTGATGGCCACCAGTCCCGCAAGAGATGCGTTCAGACACATTGATACATCGGGCTTTCCGTATTTCAGCCAGGTAAATACCATGCAGACTACAGTAGCAACACTGGGGGCTATGGTGGTGGTCACAAATACCGACGCCAGCTGGTCTACAGAAGTACAGGCGGCTCCGTTAAAGCCGTACCAGCCAAGCCACAGGATAAATACACCAAGGGCACCCACAACGATATTATGTCCGGGAAAAGCGTTTACTTTTGTGATCTTGCCGCTCTTATCCTTTTCAAATTTACCTATACGGGGACCTACCATCTTTGCCCCGACTATTGCAGCAATGCCTCCCACCATGTGGATCGCACAGGATCCCGCAAAATCATGGAAACCGAGATTTGAGAGCCATCCTCCGCCCCAGATCCAGTGAGCCTCAACGGGGTAGATAAGCGCGGAGATCACTCCGGAATACACACAGTAGCTTAAAAACTTTGTTCTCTCAGCCATGGCACCGGATACTATGGTAGCGGTGGTGGCGCAGAAAACCAGGTTAAATATGAAGTTCGACCAGTCAAAGCCCGAGTAGTTCGTAAAGATATCAAATCCCGGAGCCCCGATAAAGCCCATTATGTCCTCGCCCAGCAGGAAGCTGAAGCCGATCAGGATAAATACACAGCATCCTATGCAGAAATCCATAAGATTCTTCATAAGGATGTTTCCGGCATTCTTTGCCCTGGCAAAACCTGCTTCCACCATTGCAAAGCCTGCCTGCATCCAGAATACCAGGGCTGCTCCTATAAGGAACCACACCGCAAACAGTTCTCCGTCCAAAGCTTTCATGATTTCTTCATTCATAACAATTCTCCTCTCTTAATACTGAGAGCCACGCCATTTATAATTCGCTTCCCCTCGCCGGGGCGGCATCACACATCAAAGATGTGTGATAAGGGCGAAGGCGTGGCCTACGTACTGTAAAGTTTTCATAGAAAACTTTACAGTACCTTTAAGAAACAGCTTTCCTCAAAAGGAAAGGGACCCCGGTTTTTGACCGAAGCCCCTTTGCTTCTTTGGGGAACATTTATGTTCCTTGTTGATGACAGAAGAAAATATACTACGCTGTCCTGCCGTCTTCAATAACACTAATTTACCCTTTTTGTAATCCTTTTGTAGTATTACCCTTTGGAAAGAAGCTTGAAAAGCTGCATACGGCTCCCAACCCCGCATTTCCGGTATATGTTCCTTTCATGCTTTTTCAGCGTATTTATGCTGATAACAAGCTCCTTGCTTATGCTCACATTGTCCTGGCGTTTTATGATATGGGATAGCACCTCCGCTTCTCTTTTTGTAAGCTCGTATCTCATTACAAAGTTGTCGACATCAAAGACTTCGGATGCGTTATCTGCCGACAGCCGCTTTGAAATACTAAAGGATATGTGGTCTTTAAGGACATCCAGGGAAAAGATATCATAGTAATCGAAATCCCCGCTGGCTTTTTTCCGGTAAAGGGTTATCACCCCGAGAAAGCGTCCCTCATAGCCTATCATCATCTGAAGGGAGTAATGCAGGTCATTGGCACGGTAAACCTTATCATAATACGGTGTATTTATCCTGCGCTCGTCAGGAACCGTATCGGAACTGCGGTATACCATGCTCCTTCCGCTGCATCTGATGTCACGGTTATAATCAAGCTCATCATATTTAATGGGCGTATCATCCTTTATACCCACGGTAACGGCCCGGGACAGTCTCCCCTCCGTATCGCTGTCGGCGAGACAAAAATCCGCAGCATCATAGCTTATGACCGTCCGGATACGGTCGAGGAACAAATGCTGCATGTCCTCGGTATTCTTAGTACTGTATATCATAAAGATAATGTCATTCAGCACGATCCAGTCGTTTGTTTCAAGTCTTCCCAAAACCTTTATCCTTTCGTTTTCTGTACCTTGTCTGCAGCGGTATCTTACGAACCCTTCCTTAAGGATGCGGCTACAAATCCCTTAAACAGGGGATGCGCCTTATTCGGCCTTGATTTAAACTCCGGATGCGCCTGGGTAGCGAGAAACCAGGGGTGCGAGGGAAGCTCCATCATTTCTACTATCCTGCCGTCCGGAGAGGTTCCAGAGATCTTTACCCCGGCCTGTGACAGGGCATCCCTGTAATCGTTATTTACCTCGTACCTGTGGCGGTGCCGTTCGCTGATATTCTCACTGCCGTATAGGGAATATGCCTTAGAGTCCTTCTCCAGCCTGCAGGGGTATGACCCAAGCCTCAATGTTCCGCCTATATCAGTAAGACCCTCCTTATCGGGCATGATGTGAATAACCGGATGGGTGGTATCCGGATCCTGTTCGGTAGAGTTTGCATCAGAATATCCCAGAACATTTCTTGCATATTCCACCAGGGCGAGCTGCATGCCAAGGCAGAGACCGAGATAGGGAATGTCGTTTTCCCTTGCGTACCTGATGGCTGTCAGCATTCCCTCAATGCCCCTGTGTCCGAAGCCTCCGGGAACTATAAGGCCGTCCATGCCCTGCATCAGTTCCCCGATATTATCCTCCGTTATATCTTCCGAAGATATCCATTTAATGCTGACTGAGGCATGGTTTTCAGCGCCAGCGTGCTTCAGGGCCTCCACAACGCTTATGTATGCATCATGCAATGAAACATATTTCCCCACAAGGGCAATATGAACTTCCTTTTCCGGATGCAGCATCCTCTCAACCATTTCCGACCACTCCTTAAGGTCAGGTTTGTTGTTTGGAAGCCCCAGCGCTTCACAGACATCATCTGCCAGATGCTCCTTTTCCAGTGCCAGAGGTGCAGCATACACCGTGGAAAGATTTAGGTTCTGAATGACATTTTTCTTCGGCACATTACAGAAGAGAGATATCTTTTCCCTTATATCATCATCCAGAGGCTTCTCCGTCCGGCTTACTATTATGTCCGGCATGATACCGAGGCTCTGCAGCTCCCTGACGCTTGCCTGCGTAGGCTTGGTCTTTAATTCCTCGGAGGCATGGAGATAGGGGATCAGCGTCACATGGATAAGTATCACATTTTCATGTCCCATATCGTGCCGGAACTGCCTTATGGCTTCAATAAACGGCTGGCTTTCAATATCTCCCACGGTTCCGCCCACTTCTATTATGGCAACGCGGGTTTCCTCTTCCTTCGTTCCCCTGTAAAACCTGCTTTTTATCTCATTGGTGATATGGGGAATGACCTGAACGGTTCCCCCACCATACTCGCCTCTTCTTTCCTTATTGAGCACGGACCAGTAGATCTTCCCTGTTGTTACATTGCTTTCCTTATTCAGCTCCTCGTCTGTGAACCTTTCGTAATGCCCGAGATCCAGATCCGTCTCCGTGCCGTCCTCCGTTACAAACACTTCTCCGTGCTGTACAGGGTTCATTGTTCCGGGATCTATGTTTATGTAGGGATCAAATTTCTGGATCGTGACCCTGTAACCCCGTTCCTTCAAAAGACGTCCCAGGGACGCTGCCGTTATTCCCTTTCCGAGGCCTGAAACCACTCCACCTGTTACAAACACGTATTTTACTGACATTTCTCCTCCTTAATGCCCACCGGCATTTACTTTCAGATATCCGCCCATGTATGCAGGTTGTCCACCTGGCGGATTGTCCAATCGGGCAGGGAGGTAATTCCCCCGGCCGTCTGGCGGCTTATCGCACAGAAAAAGGCACCTTGAACCACAACTGTTCAAAGCGCCTTTGCCTGATAAAAAAAATATATGCTTTTTCCGGATATAAGTCAAGGGACGGGACGGAACGGTGGGACGGGGTTGATGGGTCATTTTTTGACCATAACCCCGTCCCCGTGGTTTCAGACTGAAAAACGTGACTAAGGGGAGGGCATTACCTATGTTTAGTCACATCCAGGAAGAGATTTGAATCCGTGTTTATTGGGAATATGTGACTAATGAGAGGTAAAACCCTGGATTTAGTCACAACCGGGACGTAGGAAGCGGGCAGTTTGACCGGAAATGTGTGACTAAGGAGAGGTAAAACCCTGGATTTAGTCACAACCGGGGCGTGGGAAACGGGCAGTTTGACCGGAAATGTGTGACTAAGAAGAGGCTAAACCCTGGATTTAGTCACAACCGGGGCGTGGGAAGCGGGCAGTTTGACCGGAAATGTGTGACTAAGGAGAGGTAAAACTGCGGGTTTAGTCACAAAATCAAGGAATTGGCTACGTGACACGTAGCTGAGAGTCATTTGACAAGACAAGGGGACGTTGATTAAAGGCATCAGGGAGCTCTAATCCATGGTATAATGTCGTCATCGACGAGCGAAAACCCACCCCTTTACGGAGGAGATAACATAAGGAGAAAAGATATCCTTACCAAAGTGGTTTAGGAGGGAAATATGTCGAAAGTATTAGTAGGTATGTCAGGAGGCGTAGACAGCGCCGTTGCAGCCCTGCTTCTCAAGGAGGAAGGCTACGATGTGGCAGGGGTCACTCTCCGCACATGGATAGGTTCCGATGGCGAGGACAGCCGCTGCTGTGAAATAGATGATGCCAGGGAAACAGCCCGGCGGATAGGGATCCCCTATCATGTTTTTAACCGGGTCCCGGACTTTGAGGAAAAGGTGGTCAGACCATTCATTGATGATTATCTCCGGGGGGTTACTCCGAATCCCTGTGTGCTCTGTAATCGGGTCATCAAATGGGAATATCTCCTTTACTATGCAAAGGTGCTGGAGGCAGACCATGTAGCCACAGGACATTATGCATCGGTCACAAGGCTCGAAAACGGAAGATACACGGTACGTAAGGCGCAGCACACAGAAAAGGACCAGACCTATATGCTCTACCGACTGACTCAGGAGCAGCTGGAAAAAACCCTTATGCCCCTTGGGAAGTATTCCAAGGAAGAGGTTCGGAGTATTGCTGAAAAAGCCGGACTTAACGTAGCTTCAAAGCCGGACTCCCAGGAGATCTGCTTTGTTCCTGATGGAAGCTATGCGGACTTTATAAAGAAAAATATGGACGGTGAGCTGCCCCCTGAGGGCAATTTTGTGGATGAAGAGGGGAATATCCTCGGAACCCATAAGGGAATTTTTCGTTATACGGTGGGACAGAGGAAAAGACTGGGGATCGCTCTGGGATATCCGGTTTACATAAAAGAGATAAGGCCGGATAAGAATGAGATCCTTCTGGTAAAGGATGATGACACTTTCTGCAGGGAGATCTTCTGCCGGGACCTGAATTTCATGGGAGCCCCGGAACCGGCAGAGGGTGACGCATTCCGCAGTCAGATAAAGGTAAGGTACCGTCATCCGGGACAGTACGCAATGGTGGAAAGGATAAGCGGAGACAGGGTCAGGATCCTTTTTGAGGAACCGGTACGGGCAGCTACCCCGGGACAGTCGGCGGTTTTCTATGATGACAACGATTGTTTACTGGGAGGCGGAATTATTACTTCTGCCTGAGACTTCCTGGGGATGGAGTTTATGGGTTATTTTTTGGACCACTAACCCCGTCCCCAGAGTTCATTTCCCGTTTTCGGAAACCGATCTCTTCCGATACGATAGCCATAACACACTGTCCCGAGAACACATTAGTCGCTGTTGCCAGGAAATCCAGGATCGAAGTAAGGGTCAGGATCACAGCCAGATCCTCCACCGGCAATCCCAGCTGGTTAAACAGGATTGTGAAAGAAGCAGTCATTTCGCCTGGTATCGGAGGGGCTGCCGCAGACAAGATGATCGACATAACGATCGCCGTAATGTACCAGGTCAATGATATCTGATTGTTGTTATGTACAGCCACGCTGATCGCTGAAAACCAGAACAGGATCGTCACTGACGGCTTATATAGTACCTGTCCGAACGGAACTCCAAAACTGACCATTTTCTTATCTATCCCCAGCTCTTTGGTGCAGATATCCATATTCTGTGAAAATGATGCTGCGGAAGATGCTGTCGTGATAGAGATCAGAAATGTGGGTAATGTTTTTTTCCAGAGATCTATGGGCCTGATCTTTGTTTTCATACATGCATGTAACCCTTGTATCAGCATCGCCAGGATACATACGGCCATGGTCATTCCAAAAAAGATCCCTCCGACCTTCAATGCTTCAAATTCGCTTGTTGCCACGATCATCATAAGACTACCGAAAACAAATTCAGGAACAAGCTTGCCGATCACACCCATAATCCCGTTAATGATATACCCCAGCTGCTCTGACATATCCGCAACCATGCTGGTCTCCTGCCGTATCAGAAGCATGGCTATCCCCACTATAATTCCCACAAAAAGAATCTGCAGTGTATTCCCCTGGGTAAACGGCACAAAGAGATTATCGGGGATAATATCCAGCACCATCTGATATAATGCGGACAGTTCTCCTCCTCCCTTGAAATCACCGAAATGAAAATTAAAAGTCATAAGGCTTATCAGGGCAGCAAGAACCGTAAGCAGGCAAAGGTAAAACAGATACTTCAGTCCCAGTTTTTTCCCCATAACGCTGAAGCTCGCTGTATCCCCTATGCTGTATACTCCCCATATAACGGACAGGAAGATCATCGGACCCGCCACTGCATTAAGAAAGCCCAAAAAAGTATCCAAAATAGGCGAAATCACTCCCTCCAGGATCACTCCCCTGACACCTGACGGCACCAATCGCATAAGAGCGCCCATGATAAGGGCAAGACACAAGGCAAGAAGCAGTCTCTTCCATTCCGGCATCTGTTTTTTGCTAAGGGAAAACAAAATGCGATTGCTGCCCCGTCGATATTGCCAGCGGGGCAGCTTCCCTATCCGTACAAGCGCCTGTCTCATAAATTCATCTTCTTCGGAGTTGTGTTCCCTTGAAATGAACGGATCCATCATTTCTCCGGGTATGTCGAGACGGATTCGCTTTTTCCCAAAGCTGCTCCCCATATCCATGGAAAAACCGGCTTCCTGTCCCAGCTTGCCCTGATAGAAAAGGAGAGCTTCTTCTATGTCAAATTTGATGCGGATGATATCCTTCGCATCAAATTTCCGGATTTCAAAAATGACTCTGCTTCCTCAACCGCACGGTTGACAGCCTGCGGGCTAAGCGTATCTTTCATTTGTCCGTTCCTCCCAAAAAGGCAGTAAAGGTTTTTCAGCTGTTCCTTTTTGTACTACCCATCATAATATGAAGAAACAGTTTAGACAAGATTATTAACCCTGAACGTCAAACCCCGCTATCGCCGTAGTTTGCCAGCACACGGGCGCTGGGATCGTTTACATTGCAGCCTTCCCAGTCTTTATTTGGCATCCAGTAATCCGGTATCATGGATGACTGCCCGGGATAAAAGCTCTCAAAGATTTCCCTGTATAAAAGGCTTTCCTTTGTAAAGGGAGCGGCGTGGGTATACTTGTTTTTCAGGCTTTCAAATTCCTGATCTGAATAACGGCTCTCTGCGTATTCCTTCAGATCATCCACCATTGAATGCCCTACCGCGTCGGAAAACGCTGCTTTTTCACGCTGAAGAATGGACTCCGGAAGCCAGCCGTTCTTTTCAAAAGCGTGCCTTAAAAGATATTTTCCCTTTTTATATACATTCATTTTGATAGCCGGGTTAAGTCCCATTACATACTGTACAAGCTTCAGATCCCCGAAGGGAACCCTGGCTTCCAGTGAATTGGCGGAGATGCATCTGTCGGCCCGGAGTACATCATAGTAGTGGAGCTCCCGTATCCTTTTTTCGGATTCCTCCTGAAAAGCCTCTGCGTTGGGCGCAAAATCTGTATATTTATACCCGAACATTTCATCGGATATCTCTCCTGTAAGGAGCACCCTTATATCTGTCTTTTCATGGATGTACTTACACACCAGATACATTCCCATGCTGGCTCTTATGGTGGTTATATCATAGGTGCCGAGGATCTTTATGACCTCGGGAAGGCTTTCTATGACCTCTTCCTTTGTCATTATCACATTCGTATGCTCTGCCCCGATATAATCTGCCACTTCTTTTGCATATTTAGAATCGATGGAATCCCTGTCCATCCCTATGGAGAACGTGCGGATCTTTGTCCTTGGCATAAGCCTCGAAGCTATGGCACAGACAAGCGAGGAATCCAACCCTCCTGATAAGAGAAATCCCAGGGGCGCATCAGAATCCAGGCGTTTGCTCACTCCGCTCACCAGAAGCTCCCTTATATTCTCTGAAGCCCTGTCGGCATCATCAGCACTTACAAGGGTAACTCCCGCAGGATCGCGGTAGCGGATGAACTCACCGTTTTTATAGTAATAACCCGGAGGGAAGGGAAATACCCTGTCCACAATATCAACTATCCCCTTTGGCTCCGAACAGAAGACTATGGAGCCATTTGAAAGATAACCATAATATAGAGGCCTTATCCCTATGGGATCCCTTGCCGCAACAAGCTTTCCTGTTTTGCTGTCATAGATCACCATGGCAAATTCCGCATCCAGTCTGCCAAATAGTGAAACCCCGTATTCCTCAAACAGGGGAAGGATGATCTCGCAGTCGGAGTTACTTACAAATCTGTGCCCCTTGCCTATAAGCTCCTTCCTCTGGTCTCTCCAGCAGTAAATCTCTCCGTTGCATACCACTTTGTTATCCTTATATGAAAAAGGCTGCATACCGTAAGCGGTAAGTCCCATAATGGCCAGACGGTTAAAGCCCAGAAGCGTATTTCCGCATTCCTCCATCCTGGTCATATCCGGACCCCTGGAGGTCAGGCGTTCGAGGCATTCTTTTGCCTTATCCGGTTCAATTGCAGTCTTATCTTCAAATCCTATTATCGCACACATGATGGGTTCCTTTCCTCTGACATTGTTTTAAAAGTAAAGAACAGCGACAACCTGTTCAGGCGTCGCTGCCTCCTCAATGGGCTTATTATAATGACAGGAGGTAATGTTGTCAAATAGAAGTGGTGTGAATGGTTTCAATGCCACGGCGAGTGGTTCGGGGTTGAATATTAACTTTCAATTATCTATCATACAGTCCCGAGCTGAAATAGCGGTCTCCCCTGTCCGGGAAAACGGTTACGATATTTCCCTTTTCTATGCGGGAAGCAAGCTTCAGGGAAGCTGCAAGTGCGGCCCCGGAGGAAGATCCGGCGAAAATACCCTCTTTTGCGGCAAGAAGCCGGGACGAATCAAATGCTTCTTCATCGGAGACCTTTATGGCCTCGTCCATAAGGGATATGTCCATGGTGTCAGGAACAAAATCATTCCCTATTCCCTCAATATTATAATCGTGATGTTCACCTCCGCCAATCAGTGACCCCAGAGGATCCGCGAGAATTCCTTTTACATCAGGTTTCTGTTCCTTTATGTATTTCAGTATTCCGGTAAAGGTGCCGCCGCTGCCTGCACCGGCCACTACATAGTCCACGTTTCCCTCCAGATCCTCATATATTTCCTTTCCCGTAGTCTCATAGTGGGCTTTCGGATTGCTTAAATCCTTAAACTGGTTAAAGGATACCGCTCCCTCAATGGAAGCCCTTATTTCTTCCGCCTTTTCGGCTGCACCCAGCATCCCTTTTTCTCTTGGTGTATTGATTATTTCAGCTCCCAGCGCTTTTATGAGTGTCTGCTTTTCAACGGAAAATTTTGTGGGAACCACGAAGATTATCCTGTAACCCTTATTCAGGGCGGCAAAAGCTACTCCGAGTCCTGTATTGCCGGCGGTACCCATAACTATTGTAGTGCCTTTTTTCAATATTCCGGCCTGCTCCGCCTCTCTTAACATATAACGGCCGGTTCTGTCCTTGACGCTTCCCGAGGGATTCCAAAGCTCCAGCTTTGCAAACAGACTGACGCCTTCCTTAACACCAAGGTTATTTAACTTTACAAGCGGTGTATGCCCTACCAGCTCCTGCATCGAATCATAGTACCCCATTACGTTCTGCTCCTCTCTATAGCTCTGTTAAGGTCGGTTAAAATATCATCCGCATCTTCTATTCCCACGGAAAGCCTTATAAGACCGTCAGTGATCCCCACCTTTTTACGTATGTCCTCCGGAATGGAGGCATGGGTCATGCTTGAGGGATGGCACACCAGGGATTCCACTCCTCCCAGGCTTTCTGCCAGCATGATGAGCTCCAGGCTCTCAAAGAATCTTCTGATATCATATCCTTCCTTTAATTCAAAGGAGATCATGGCTCCGGCGGCATCTGCCTGCTTTTTATTTACTTCATAGCCAGGATCGTCCTTCAGTCCCGGATAGTGGATACTTTTTACCGCAGCGTTTGTTTTCAGGCTTTCCGCGATCTTCGTGGCGTTTTCCACATGACGGTCCATCCTCACCCCAAGGGTTTTGATGCCCTTGATCAAAAGAAATGAATCAAAGGGACCCAGTACACCGCCTGTGGCATTCTGTATATAGGCTATCCGCTCCGCCAGACCCTTATCCTTTACCACTGCCAGTCCTGCCACCAGATCGCTGTGCCCGCCCAGGTATTTTGTGGCGCTGTGTACCACAATATCCGCACCCAGCGCCAGGGGCCTCTGGAGATAAGGTGTCATAAAGGTATTATCCACTATCACACAGATCCCGTGGTTATGCGAGATATCAGCCACAGCAGCTATATCCGTTACTGTCATAAGGGGATTTGCGGGGCTCTCGATGATCACTGCCTTTACATCCTTATTTATGGCGCTCTCAAATGCAGTGAGATCCGAAGTATCCACGATCCCGTATGAGATATTGAAATTATCAAAAATGTTATTTAATACCCGGAAGGTTCCGCCGTAGACATTGCTGGAGATCAGCACCCTGTCGCCGCTCTTAAAGAGAGAGAGCACCGCAGTCGTCGCTGCCATACCTGAACCAAAGGCAAAACCGGCTATACCGCCTTCAAGCTCCGCTATCAGCGCTTCAAGTGCTTCCCTGGTGGGATTTCCGGTGCGGGAATACTCATACCCGCGCATTTTCCCAAGGCCATCCTGTTTATAGGTAGAGGTCTGATATATCGGGACATTCACGGCTCCCGTCCTCTCGTCTATGGAAATTCCGCCGTGTATCAGGGCGGTATTTATATTCTTATATCTATTCATCATCCTTTTCTCCAATGAGCTGCCAAAGTCTGACTGTAACGGTTCCGCTTATCTCGTAAGCAGCCCCGCATCCAGCACAAACTGGCTTCCGGTTACATATCTCGCCCTGTCACTGGCCAGATATTTTACCGCCTCCACCACGTCTTCAGTCTCTATCCAGGGTGTCTTTAAGAGGTTTCCTGCGGAACGCTCGGCTATTTCGGTGGGAGTGGTGCCCTCCAGCTCCGCAAGCCCGTCATTCATGGGAGTATTAACTCCCGTGGGATGTATGGTAAGAACCCTGATATCATAAGGTGCGAGCTCAATGGCCTGTGACTTTGCGAGTCCCACAAGAGCATGCTTTGAAGCCGAGTAATGGCTCATACGCCCGAATCCCCGAAGTCCCGCAACAGATGAATTATAGATGATCACACCCTTTCTCTTTTCTATCATATGGGGAATTACATATTTTGATACCAGCCATCCCCCGCGGATATTGATATTGAACATCGTATCCCACTCATACTCTGAAAGCTCCCAGGAATACCCGTATGCCGCGATCCCCGCGTTACTGAAAAGCACATCTATTCCGCCGAATTCCTGTACGCCGCGTTCCACAGCTTCCTTTACATCTTCTGCCCTTCTCACATCCCCGGCATAGATAAGCGCTTTGGCTCCCAGAGCCTCTATATCCTCCTTAAGCTTTTCCAGGTCCTCATTCGACGAACGGTTATAAGCGGGATAGGGTATCTTTTCACCCAGATCAAAACCTATAATGTTTGCGCCCTCTGCCGCAAGGGCAAGAGCCACAGCCCTTCCCTGGCCTTTTGCCGCTCCTGTTATAAATACAGTTTTATTTTCAAAGTTTCCCATTATCATTTCCTCTTCGTATACGGAATCAGTTCTTCATCCAGATCTATCTTCAGTGCCTTATTTATAAGATTTGTCGCTATCATAATGGTGGCAAAGGCTGTGATGGACACAATCTGCTCTTCACTCCATTTTTCCTTCATCCTCTCAAACAGCTCAGGGTCTATGCTGTTGGCATCCTTTACGATAGCCCTGCCGTAATCAATAAGGATCTTTTCTTCTTCGGTAAAATCAAAGTGTTCAAAGTCTATCCCCGCGTCGTCCAGGATCTTCTTAAAAAACACACTGCAGAGCAGACAGTCGTTGGTGGTGGAGATGGCATAACAGAAGAAATTTACGGCCCTTTCACCGAGAAAACTCTCTATTTCAGCTTCCAGGGGGAACCACTCCATAAGGGCATGGAATGCCGGTATGCTGTGTATCAGAGTTTCTTTCATATTTGTAAGGGGTCCGTGCTCCTTAACCCATTCATCTATCACCTTTTTTGTCTTATCAGGTGCGTCCTCATATTTTAACTGTGAAATATACGCCATAATTTGTACCTTGCCGCAGGCAAGTGTGCTATGTAACACATCTTTGATGTGTTACTAGTAACAGGTCTCTGACCTGTTACATGCATCGGTGACGTGCCTGCTACGGCACCGATGAAAGATTGAAAGTAATACTTTCAATCTTTCCTCCGTTTATTACTTTCAAGCTTTTTTTGCCTCATCAAATGCCTGCTCCAGATCCGCAATGAGGTCTTCCGGATCCTCAAGGCCTATGGACAGCCTTATGAGATTTGCCGGAATATCGGCAAGTACATGGTATTCATGCTCCAGCTCACTGTGGGTGTTCTCGGCGGGATTCGTTATAAGTGATCTTACGTCTCCTATATTTACGTGATAGGAAAAATTCTTTAAGGACTTGATGAATATGCCCTCCTGCTCACGGCTGCCCTTAAAACCGAAGGAAAGAAGCGCACCCGGCCCCAAAGGGAAATCCCTGTCAGCAAGAGACTTATACCTGCTGCCCTTTGCATAAGGATATCTCACGAATTCCACCACATCATCCCTGCTCTCTAAGTATTCCACGATCTTTCTTGTTGTCTGTATCTTTTTATCAAGCCTTACGGTAAGAGTGGAAAGTCCCTGAAGTACCATATATGACTCAAAGGATCCCAGGGCTCCGCCGAAAAACTCCGTAAAGAAGATCTTAAGTGCCGCAATAAGCGGTGCACCGGGAATAAACTCCGCGGGAGTCCTCTTATTATCCTGAAGATCCCTCATCTTCCATTCCTTTGTATAGAACTGGGGGAACTTCTTTTCGTCATAGGGAAAATCTCCCTTTTCAACCACAAGACCGGCTATGGTGTTGCCATGTCCGTTTATCTCCTTTGTTGCTGAATAGATGACTATATCCGCACCGTGCTCAAAAGGCCTGTAAAGATAAGGTGTGGCTACGGTATTGTCCACAACCACCGGAACATTGTGCCTGTGGGCTATCTCCGCTATGGCATTGATATCATATAGCTCGATATTGGGATTGCTTATGGATTCGAGATAGACCGCCTTCGTATCATCATCAATGAGCTTTTCATAAGCGGCGGGGTCATTTCTGTCCTCCACAAATTTCGTTGTGATGCCATAATTTGGCAGGAATTTTATAAGATTGAGCATTGCTGCTCCGTAAAGGGATGAACCCGATACGATATTTCCGCCGTTCTGTCCGAGAAGCAGCAGCGTATAGGTCATGGCAGCCATTCCGGATGAAAGAGCTACTGCAGCTTTTCCACCCTCCAGCTCAGTAATACGGGCCTCCAGTACTCCGCCGGTGGGATTTCCTACTCTTGAATAAATACCTCCGGCCTCCGCGCCAGTCCAGAGCCGTCTTGTCCTGTCTATATCAATAAGGTCAAAGGATGCTGTCTGGTAGATCGGGGGATTTACCGAATTAAAATGATCCGCGGAATTGTATCCCGCCCTTATTGCTCTTGCGCTGAAACCTGCTTTCTGTGACATGATCTTTTCCTCCTCGGTTTTATTTCTTTTATTTACCTACTATGTCAATAGGTTTTGTATGGGTGACATTGTGCCATAGAAATCTGTTTCCGTCTAATACATGTTAATTATGGTTGGTTATAGGAATACTCTATAACAAATACGGGCAGGTTACTATTTTTCCCGAACCACCCGCCGTGTGGGCATCAGGCACATAGTGTGTTATAAGTCCACACACCCTGCTGAGTGGTTAAGGGGTATCGCCCTGGCATTTTGGCTTGGTACTCATTGACACGGCTGGTAAAAAATTGCTATTCTCTGAATAGTTACTTCTCTGATATAGACAAAATTACCCACGCGCTTATAAAACGACAGATTATACTTTCCATAAGCGGGATAAAGGAGGAACAGGCGTGATCTCCCTAAATCAATTAAGATATGCCATAGCACTGTCTGATGAAAGATCTATGAATACTGCAGCGGCAAAGCTGTTTATTTCCCAGCCCTCCCTTTCGGCGGCAATAAAGGAGCTGGAGGAGGAAACCGGGATAGAGATATTCAGAAGGTCCAACAGGGGAATTTCCCTGACGCCGGAGGGAACGGAGTTTATCGGCTATGCCAGACAGATCATTGAACAGTATTCCCTGATGGAGGCCCGCTATATTTCGCACGAAGCGGTCCGGGACCGTTTTGCCGTGTCCACGCAGCACTATTCCTTTGTGATAGAGGCTTTTGTAAAACTTGTTAAGCTCTACGGCATGGATGAATATGATCTTGCCGTAAAGGAAACAAAGACCTGGGAGATAATAAATGATGTAAAAGATTTTCATAGTGAGATGGGGATACTATACGAAAATGAATTCAACAGGAAGGTGTTAAATAAGATCTTCACGGAAAACAGCCTTTCCTTCCACCCCCTGTTTGACTGCAGGATCTACGTATATCTATGGAAAGGGCATCCCCTTTCCGGCAGGAAAAAGATAGAAATAGAAGAGCTGGAGGAATACCCCTGTCTTTCATTTTCACAGGGACAGAATAATTCCTTCTATTTTTCAGAAGAAGTCCTGTCCACCTATGATTATAAACGGACAATAAAAGCAAACGACCGCGCTACCATGCTGAATCTGATGAAGGGATTAAACGGATTCACCCTCTGCTCCGGGATAATCAGCGAGGATCTGAACGGAAATGATTACTGTGCCATACCCTTAAAATCCGATGAGATCATGACCATAGGCTATATAAAACGAAAGGGCATCCCCTTAAGCAGCATTGCAAAAAAGTATCTGGAGATCCTTTCCGGATACAACAAACAGGTACTGTTGTAAAGAGGCATCCTTATTTTCATACGTTATAGTTTCCTTCCCTAAATATGCCTTGAATATTTACCTGTAAACCTTGACATATATACTATTTTCAAGTACTATTCTTTTACAAGAGACGGGTTTTCACCGGGTAGGACTTAGGTCTGACAGGACTTACCTGTTTCTTTTTTTATTTCCAAAATATCGTAAAGATATTTCTTCCCACTGGAAGCATGTCTTATAAGGATTCTTCCCCGAAAGATATTGTACCGTTCAACATTTCCATCATCTCCATATACCGGAAGTGCAAATCTCGTATCATATCGATACCATCCATTTTTAGCATTTCTTCCATGCTTTGATTTTCGATTAGCTTCAAACATACCATTTGAAGCTATTTAAATCATTTCCGGAATTGCCTGAGCAGCATTTGCTTTGGCTTTAGCTTCAGTTCCTTTCAATTTCTTTGTATAAACAGAACCAGCATATTCACTTGGAAGTTCGGATCCAATATAAATAATTTCATTATCTTCAGCAATAGAATATATATCCCCTACATATCGCCTTAAATACTCTTCAACATCTTCCCATTTAATAGATCTTCTTCCTTTGAAAACTATATCATTTATGACAACTATCTTATTACCATCCGCATCCTGTATTACAGAAACATTTCTTCTTGATTTTTCCTCAAACTTAAGTTGATATGCTATTAGTCTCGGCAGATACTCCGGTGGTGTTCTTCTGCCTGTCTCCCAGTCTTCCAATGTACGAACAGGGATACCCGTATGCTCTGAAAACTCTTTACGTGACATCCCTGTGCTTTCTCGTAATTCTTTTATAGTTCTTGCTATATCCATAGCCTTACCTCGCATTGCGTGCTTATTTATTAAGTATATCATAATATCATATTGCTCGCAATGCGTGGCTTTTGTATGTATCCTATGATATAAATACTGCGCTTAATTATTCTCATCCTTACGCCTGAAAAACTTCTCAATCTCACTATCTTCAAGACCATAATATTTCTTCACTTTGGTCTTGATTTCTTCATCGGATTTTCCATCTTCCCTTTTGTCAGAAATAAAGATCTTTATATCTTCCTCTCTGGTCTCTATTATGCCTTCGGCTTTTCCTTCGGCTCTTCCTTCGGCTCTTCCTTCGGCTCTTCCTTCGGCCCTTCCTTCGGCTCTGCCCTCGGCTCTTCCTTCGGCCTTTCCCTCTTCAAAGGATTCTTCCCTTATGATTTCTTCATATGCCTTCTCATCAAATTCAGTTAGTAACATGCTTCTCGCCTCCGCCCGGATTTTTGTCAGATATTCTGTCAGATACCCCTTCTCACCATTGTGTACGAAGTTAATGTTTATCATATTTATAAATCATTTTTTCTCTTAAAACGCTTTCGTTATCATATAGACTTGCAGTTATAATATTACCGAACCCATCATACTCGTACTCCCAGCTTCGCTTATGTGGATACTCTGACTCAAAGGATTCTCTTAAACATTGAATCCTCCCCTCTTGATCGTATAAATAATCTGCTTTATACTCTTCATCCACATCTCCACTATTCGATATACTTGCAATTTTATCCCTACTGTATCCTATTTGATATTCTATGAAAAAATCCCCATCATTTTCCTGTATATTTATTACTTTTCCTTTATCATCATATTCCCAAGATATGTCCTGATAATCTGAATCATCTCTCGCATCATTATATCTGATGAGATTTCCAAAATCATCCAACTCGATTTCCAAATTGGCAGACCCTTCTAAATAACTCACATTTATACAATTCGGATTGTTGTCATTTCTATGATATTGTGCCGAGCCATACTCTCCTTCGGTATTTGTTAATTCACCATTTTCATTATAGTGGAATACTACCGGAGATCCGAAGTTTTCTACAGTAAAAATATTTCCGTCTTTGTTATAACTAAATGTGCTGACATCTTTACTTATAATCATATTTGGCTCATCAGAATCATAATTCGTTTCATTTCGAAAGACTTCGCAAATCATATTTCCATCGTAACTGTATGAGTATTCAATATCTTTCTTAATATTATTATCCTCAGAGTTATCGTAAAAATCCACACACACACTTTCGATATACCCCTCTTCATTATAATTACTGTGGATTTTCATTCTTAAAATAGTATCGGAATGGTACTGATACATCGAGAAGCTAATTGGCCTCCCAAAGTCATCATATTCGATTTTGGAATTACCTATGGAAGAATTATACCCTTCATCAATTTCGGATATACTATTATGAATACTTGATAATTTTAATGGCCTAACATCATTTTCCAACCATTCTATAGCATATTTCAGCTCTTCCCTATCTTGATAGTTGTTTACACCTTTAAGAACCCTTTTGAGCTCATCTATAGTCTCCTGTTCTTCTTCTTTGTTTCCCCGGAAAGCATACATCAAAGGATATCCGTTATATGATTCCGGTGCACAGTTAAGATGCTGCTTGGAGTAATATGTATTAATGACCATACAGGGTGCCTTATAGGTTGAATTATATAACTCATTAAAAACGTCTTCATCAAAAATGAATACTCTTGATATCCCATATTTGGCAAGAAAATGATTAATATTCTTAATCTGAACAGATCCTATATCCTCTTCCAAAGACTTCTCTTCCTTTATAGTATCGTTGTTATCCGCTATGCGGTCATTTTCTTTATTCTCCTCTACAGCAAAATCCTCTACTGTCTCATTAACAGTTTGTTCTGATGGTTTTCTTTTTGCGATAACAAAGTTAGCCAAAAGCCCCAAAGTAACAGAAATACTCAGCACCAAAATGAAAACTGCTATTCCTCCCCTCTTTTTTCTATTAATGGGATTTTTACTGGTGGAATCCGCAACCGAAGCCCCACATATTTTACAGAATATAGCAGTATCCCTTATCTCTGCACCGCAGTTATTGCAAAACATTTTCCTTTTATCTCCCGATAGTATGCTGAATCATTGAATTGTCCGTAATAACATCAGTATATCTGAATAAATCCTTCGGATAGCTTTAACCTTCTTTCTTATTGCGGTTTTATATCAAGATGGGTTGTTAAATTTCCATCGATATTCAAAGCTCATTTCATATAATCCCGCTAAAAACGCATTTGTATCAATATTGTCTGAAGCAATTCCTTCCGGGGAAATCCGCCTGATAAGATTATTCTTATAGAAATAATATTTATACTCCCTCCCGTCTATATTAGCTATAATCAAATTTGCACCACCTGATATACTTTCATCCGAATAATCCTGATTATCGTAAAAGCATTCAAGTGAATAATCGGAGTAACCATTCATCTTCATAAGTTCATCTATCTTAGGATCACCTGTTGAAACAACTGTCCTAATTAACTCATCATAATACCTTCCGTTTTCCATCTCCGTCCTTCTGAAGTTATTAGAACCGACTCCGCTGTATATTCCGGAATTAGTCATATTGTACATTCCGTTTATAATATCAACATAGCGGTTCACATCATTTATTTCAGATTTTTTTGTGAGGGAAACAAATACAGGAATTTCTTCATGCCAATTTGATTTTTCATATGTATCATAATTTCCGTCAGCTTTATCGCTATCTCCTGCTTCTGTTCCATCCTTACCCGCGTATTTATTAAAGAAGTCATCACCTCCTGATTTTAAATAGTCGATTCTGCTGGTAAACTCAAGTACTCTGTCAGCATTCTTAAAAGCCTTGTATAATTCATCATCATCAGTACGGAATGCTTCAAAAGGTGTGCCGCCTATTGAACCATAATCATCATATTCAGCAACATCCACCACTTTATCTTCATTCTGCGAATCAAGATAAAAATAATCAATATCCCAGACACCTGTATGGATAACATTAATGAAGAGACCTGTATAATCAGATCCGGGATTATACTTTTTTTCACTGTTCTTTCCTGCAATGCTTTCTATGTATGAGACACTTCCATTGCTGTATCCATAGCAAAGGGTATACTCTCCGGCATAAACTTCACTGCCATTATTAATGAACAGTTCAGGGACACCATCATTATTCATGTCATAAAGTGCATATTCCACTAAAGAACTCTGATCATTTGATTCATCCAAAAAATATAATTCGCTTCCCTCAGAGCCTAAATAAGCCTCTTCTTCAATAAAATTCCCATATGCCTCCATCCATTCCCCTGTTTTTTCAGAACCATTATCAACATATTCTTCAGCTTTTGAGGTGTTATCTAAAGAATTATTCTCACTTGAATCCTTGTTATCAATATTCTCTGCCGGTTTATAACTGTCCGTTACGGTTTCTTTATTCTTTTCCGATATTAGTGTTTTTTCATCCTTGCTCTGCTTTTCCAAACCTATATGATTCTTTCCCCAAAAGGCTGCATATAACGCAGCTACAAATAGTAATCCCCCAAAATAAGTGCCATCGGTATTTTGCTTTGAGTTTGTGACTCTCTGCTGTAATCTATTATTCTTTCATTACGGTATATTATTTTATTTCCGCATTTATTGCAGAATCTTTCATTACCGCTCAGTTTATTACCACATTTATTGCAAAACATTTCTGTTCCTCCCCTAACCTTTTCTTCCCTTCATAATCGTTTCTCCTTCCTAAACCCAGAAAACCCCTCAGTTCTCTATATACCATTTACCGTGGTACTTTGTTACTTTGATTTCTGTGGTCTGGTATAAATCACCCTTAACATATACATCAACTTTAACTTTCCCGGATTTTTTATCATCACTTAAGACAGGATCCCTGACCCTAAAATCATATTCTTGATATGCCTGATAGTCAGATATCCCAATAACGTTATTAACAAGTCCGGTAACATCGGGAAGACCAATAATAGACAGGACTAAACCACTTGCCTTAAGAATTCCACTATACTGTTCCTGAAAAGCAGGGGTGAAACACTCTATGGCACCACTAGCATCCCCAGACTTAACGGATTCAAAAAAATACTCGACAATCTCCCGTGCCTGCTGTTCATCACTTTTCCTTAAAGAAAAAAAGAGGAATGCTCCTACTGCTATTGTGGTCAAAACAATAATAATAATTATTATCGCATTTGAAACCGAAGATTTCTCCGTACAAATATGAAGATCTTCATCATCAGCACCGTAATTCGTTTTCTGCCGGGTGCCACAGTATTTACAAAAAATCTCTTTACCACTAAGCCTTTTCCCACAGCTTCTGCAAAACATGATTATTACCTCTTTTTTTCTTAAGGTCGTTTTCAAAAGAGTATAACTGTAACAGAAAACAAATGATTCGCTGGAAGATACAGAATCCACCTTTATTCTTTAATAAGCCTGCATCCGCACGACACGCAGAACACCGCCCCATTTTCCTGTTCTTTTCCACATTTGGGGCAGAACATAGGTGTTAGAGGGATCTCTTTTTTGATGTCCTTCGGAACAGGTGTTCCACATTTCATGCAGAATCCACTTCCGGGTTTTATAGCTGCTCCGCATTTAGCACATTGGCTCGTTGCACTCTCCTTATTAACAGATGCAGTATTAGCGGAAATATCTCCCGCCATTTTGGAAACCTTATCAGACATTTTAACCACAGCGGTTGACATTTGATTTATTGCTTTTCTTGTAGACTCCCCATTTGAGAAATAATCTATGATATCCGTTTCCATCTCCAACTTTCTCTTTAACACCAAAATAGCGCCGACAATTATCAGAATAAGAGAAAAAATACATAGAACAAACCATCCTGTAGACTTAAAAGAACTATAGTTTTGATCCGCCGCAGATTTTACTGCGGAACGGAAAATAAACCAGACGCAAATATCCGCTCCCCCACAAGCAAGAGCCGCGACCGCTGCGTTCTTCTCAATAACTGTTTTCATTGAAAGTACAACTATATTAGCGGCCGGGAGCAACAGAGTAACAAGCAATATCGGATGGGCTTTGCCCACCGTACTGCCATATGCCCTTAATCCTCCCACTACTGCCATAGAGCTTACCTTTACATCCTGTCCTGAACAGGACACCAGAAATGTCGGACAAAATGTAATTATAATACATATCACCGACAGGATACGTATGGCATTCCTTACTGTTAGCTTAAGATTATTGTTGTTATCCGCATTTTTTTCATCCATAACTTTCCTCCTGTTAGATGCCATTAGATATCCTGGTTTTAACTATTCCTCCAGTTCACGGATAAGATCCCGGTTTTTTATCTCATATTCATTCAATTCCGCTTCCTCAATCTCATCCCTGTCTGGTTCATACCAATTCTTTGAATTAAAGTATTCCTTTAGCATTTCATCCTTAAATTTCCGGCCGTGTCTTGCATATATTTCGTTTCTTGCAATGCGAAGTTCCGACTTACTTAAATCTTCAAGCTCTCTCTTATCATAAAATCTCGAATTACTCTCAGGAAGAATATATTCACCGTTTTCATCTTCATCCGGTTTGTTGTCTGCATTATCAATACTTATATCTTCCCTCTCATTCTCACTTTGACCCCAAAAATCTCCAGAATACGTATCAGCGAAATCATCTTCTGCCGATACCGTTTCTTCCGCCTGTTTTGCTTCTTCTGTCGGAACTATCTGCTCCGCCGGTGCCACTTCCTTTGCTGTAGCTGCCTCCTCTGACCCCATTTCTTCAAACGTGTCTGTCTCATCCCTCATCCCCATTTCTTCAGACGAAACTGCTTCTTCTGCCACAGCTGCTTCTTTCGCTGCCTCAGTATATGTATCCAGTTTTTTCTCGTTTTTTTTCATCAAGCTTACACCCGCTATCATTACTATTACTGCCACCGCAGCTGTCACAATGATCCCGGCCGCCGGAAAGACACCTGTTTTTGACTCTTTTACTTGCTTAACTTCTTTCTGGTGCTGTTCTCCAAAGGGATATCCGCACTTCATACAGAATCTGCTGTTCTCCGGATTTTCTTTCCCACATTTACTACAGAACATTAAGTCGCTCCTTAAATACATTTAAGAAAAACTTTACGTTATTTTCAGCAGTCTTTATACATCAGGCTTTATCAGCTTTAATTTTTAACCCTCATACAATGATACCGCCTGTCTTTTTATCGCCAGATAATCTTGTTTCCACAGACCGGACAGAATATGGCATCCGCTTCATCTATCCTGTTACCGCAGTTAGTACAAAAAACGCCGTCCGGATCCCCCTGCTCAATATCTCCATTTGTCTCCTGTGATTCCTCTGTAACAGGCTTCGATTCCACAGGCGTATTTTCATACTTATATCCGTAAAATATGCAGATTTTTTTCATACAATTTTTGTACTGATTTCCATACGATCTTTCAACAATGGAACTATCCTCTGTTATTTTTAACAACTCTTCCGTAACTAACGAACTGCCCTGGCTTGCAAGATAATCCACATATTTTTTTATTTCAACTGCAGATGTCATACCTGCTAATCTATTAAGAAAACTATCCACATCCTCATCAACAGCCTGATAGTCCTGTTTCTCTTTTATAGCAGCTGTCTTTTCCATATTGGAAGCATCTCTCTTTTCATCCTTATCTTTATTTTTACTTAAGAATGTTTCTTCTGTATACTCTATGTAATAAGACTTATTATTCAGGCCTTGCAGCAAATATATGATTTCTGAAAAAGCATATGGTATTAATCCGCTGACAAATGTTGCTCCCCATATAATAAAAGCATAATTCCAGGCAAACTCCGATCTTCCAAAATAACTCTGTACTTCCCCAAGTTTGTTTCCTATGTATACTCCTAACGTAACCCCCGAAACCCATGTCACTATCGCCAGGGTATGTAAAGTAGCAGCAACCTTATTACTTCTGCTTCCTTCAACCGGTCTGATATTAAACTTCTCCATTACAGTCTCCTTTCCTTTTTCTTTTGAAAAACCTCCGGTCTAAAGACTAATGAGGCTTTGCTACCTTAAAAGTTACCTTGAATTTTTTCCCTGATCCGTCGGGAGCGATGTAGGTCACAGCATAACTGCCTTTTGAAGCATTAAAATAATAAAGCGGATAATAACTATTAGATGAACGTGACCAGGCATCCCTTATAGAGATACTCGCTTTTTTTGGAAGGGTCGCGCTACAGTAATAAACGGGCTGTTCCGGAGTATAACCGTAGGTATGCCAGCTCCTACCATTCGGCTGCCTGTAAAGAGCGGTACCTATCCTTCCATTCCCTTTGTCGTAATATGCCACGTACTTGCCCGTTTCCTTCAGATATTGATGTGGTCCGTATCCAAAGTCACATTTACTGCCGGAGCTTACCTTTACTGTAAGTGAACTCCGGAAGCTTCCTGCGGAATCAACATAACCCATCTTGCTTATCTTCTTGATTACGGTCACAATATAATACACCGTCTTATTGTCATATGTGGCTGTAACCATTGCGGTATATCCGGTAGGAGCATCCTTATTACATTTAAGCTTCCCGTTAACAAGTGAAAAATAGTCCTCAGCTTTCGTGCCATCACTATAATATGGCGCTATCTTCCATTGAATACTTTTTTTATCAATCCCTTTTAATTTTTTACCATCCGAATTCGCAAGGCTCAGTTTAACCGTACAGCCCTGTCCTATAACCGTGTCTATCCATTTACCCAGCATTTTCGTGCTGGACAGCAGATAAAAGTCGGTCGTGGATTTATCAATCGCCACAAAATATGCGTAAAGCGTCATATCCGAAGTAACGGTTTCCTTGCCGAAATCCCATACATGCTCAAAAGTGGGCTCTAAAAACCAATCCTTGAACTCGTAGCCTGTTTTTTCCGGATCTACCGGTCTTCCAACAAGTCCTCCGGATGTAATATACTGATCCGGTATGAAATTCGTTGAATCATAGGTTTCAAAATGTACGCAGAATCCGCCCCCGGCTATGAAATAAGCTTCTATGTTATGGTTTTCATAAATGTCATAAAATGTATAGCTGGAAATAGCCCCTACTGTCTCACCATCCACCTTAATATAGCTGATATGGTATCCTTCGGATGCGGATATGGTAAAGGTTTTTGAGGTTCCTTCTCCTACCTTTACGCTTCCCTCCGGGGAGATGCTGCCTCCCTCACCGGCCGTTGTGGTAATGGTATAAAAAACGTCCTCTGTATATGGAGCTTCTCCCGAATCCGTCCATTTGGCGGTAAGGGTCATATCGCTGTATACTTTATCCTTGTCAAAATCCCACTTTTTTCCATCTTTATCGTACCAGCCTTCAAGGGTATATCCATCCTTATTAACAGACGGCATGGAGATACCTTCACCCTCCTGAACCGTCAGCTTCTCATCCCCGTTTATGCTTCCCCCATTTGCATTTAATGTAACCTTGCAGTATTTTTCTACCCATTTTGCCGTAAGGGTAATATCATCGACAACCACATTATTTGTATCCCATTTGTTACCATCTTCATCATACCAGCCTTCGAGGGAGTAACCTATTCTTTCCAATGCCGGATAAGTAATTTCCTCCCCCTTAACTGCTGTCACTGACACAGGGTCATATCCGTTGTTCAGTTCAAAGGTCACTGTACAGTATTCAACAATCTTACTCCACCTGGCCTTAAGGGTGATGTCTTTAGTCAGAACATCATTGTCGAAATCCCATTTACGCCCGTTTTCATCAAACCAGCCTTCAAATGTATAGCCTTCTCTCTCAGTAACCGGTTCCTTGAGCTTTTCTCCCTCTACCACAGTCTGGTCAGCAACCGCTGTTCCGCCGTCAGCATTAAAAGTTGCTCTACAGTATACAACGCTTGAATTATAGTTCGGTGTTATCCCAGTAAATCCAGTAACATCCGATCCCCCGAGCGCAGTCCATTCATCCTGTGAACCTTCAAAATATATTTTTTTCAAGAAATTATCGCTTCCAAAAGCTGTTTTATCTATTGAGGTAACGGATTTGGGTATATAAAGAGTCTCTATACAGGTATTAGTGAATGCATTTGCCTTTATCTCCTCGATTCCATCCGGAATAGCAAGTGTGCCGGTAAAACCGGTATTCTTAAAACACTCTTCGGGAATTGTTTTTAATGCCGTACCCTCTCTTATGACAAGGCTCCCGTCCAACGCCGAGCAGCCCATAAAAGCAGACCTTCCGATACCAGACACACTTTCAGGTATGGTCAGATTTCCGGCAATATTTTTATCACCACTAAAAGCATATTCTCCGATGCTCTTAAGATTATCGTTCAGTACCAGGGATGGCAGCTGCTCGCAGTATGCAAAAGCATAATTTCCTATGCTTGACAGGTTTTTATTTAAGACAAGTGTTGTAAGCTCCTTACAGTATGCAAAGGCATATGATTCAATGCTCTCCAGAGCATCATTCATCTTGGCTTCATTAATCTTATCGTAATAAAATGCGTAATCACCTATGCGCCTTACAGCTTTCGGAAGATAAATACTTCCCTTCAGAGCGCCATCCTGACGGGTAGCCGAAAAATTATATCCGCAGAATGCGTAATCACCTATATAGGTGATCTTATCTGTTTGGGATGAAAATGCGATGGTATAATCGTGCGCCCTCCATCCATGGGGATGATAGTCATATTCACTTACTGCCGGGGTATAGTAGTTCAGATTCTTTCCATTATTGTCGAAATCATACATTGCCCCATATCCTGTGACTGTAACAACATCATTGTTCCAATCCCAGTAAATCGTATCTCCAAGCTTCCAGTTATCATCAGCCGCAAACACTGCTCCGGCAGGCATCATCACTATGCAAATAACAATCGCCAGCATCACTGCCAAAAGCTTATATATTTTTTTTCCCATATTTTTTCCCTTCCTTTCATAAATGGTATTTCTTATCTTTCCAGACAGGCTGTTTTGGATGTTTTTTGTGTAAATTACTTTAGAGTTAACACATCTGCCTAATATGAAAAATTATATCAGTTCATTTTTGCAATTGCAATGTATTAATATGTATACGCAATGTATATGACTGTTTATGATAGCTCCTGTTTTTTATAAACTTACAGACAATGGAGGAAGATCCTAATGGAGCTGATATTAGACAATGATTTTTCAGATGAATACAGAATGCTGGGGCTGAACATCGCATATTACAGGAAGATAAGAAACATGACTCAGCTGCAGCTTGCTGAAAAGATAGGAATAAGCCGGACCCATATCAGCAACATAGAAGCGCCGAATGTCCCGACTTCAATATCAGTAGATGTAATATTCAGAATATCAAGGGTATTAAAGATCACTCCTGCTAGACTTCTCTCATTCCCCTTTGATGATACAGATAAAGACACCGAAAAGTAACTCTTTAAAAATCCCGTACAGTCAGCAAGAACCGCCCCTGCTGACTGCTCATACCAATGCCTTAAAATACTTCTCAATCTCGCTATCTTCAAGACCATAATATTTCTTCACTTTGGTCTTGATTTCTTCATCGGATTTCCCATCTTCCCTCTTGTCAGAAATAAAGATCTTTATATCTTCCTCTCTGGTCTCGATTATGCCTTCAGTCTTTCCCTTGGCTATTCCTTCAGCTATTCCTTCGGCCCTTCCCTCTTCAAAAGACTCTTCCCTTATGACTTCTTCATATGCCTTCTCATCAAATTCAGTGAGTAACATGCTTCTCGCCTCCGCCCGGATTTTTGTCAGATATTCTGCCAGATACCCCTTCTCACCATTGTGTACGAAGTTAATGTTCACCAGATGCGACTGAAAAAAAGAACAATTTACCCCGGAATAAACTCCAGAACCCCGTCATCATGGTCATTCTGCTTATCCTGCTCATTGGGTGACGGATGTTCACCTGATGCTGAGATAACCGCCGTCGCAATCCTGTCATACAGATCCATCATGCCCTTATGGTCTCTCCGGATGGTTTCCGCATCCGCCTCTTTAGCGGCAGCTTCCAGCCCCCTGGCAATATTTGAAAGCTCTGCCGCACCGATTGTTTTTGATGAGCTTTTCACAGAGTGGACCAGAATGGAGTATGAGTTCCAGTCCTCTGAAAGATAACTTTCCAGAAGCTTGTGTTTTTTCTCTTCAGCCTCCTGTCCGTATGACTCAAGCAGTGCCCGGTACAGCTCCTGATCCCCTCCGCTGTATCTCATGGCTGCCTTAACATCAATTCCCGCCTGTTCAAGTATTTGAGTATCATATAACTCATCGGTTTTCGTCCGGTCTTCATCCGGTTTCCGGGTAAGTATCTTGTCCCCGGGCAGATATTTAAGCAGCATTTTTTCCAGAGACACGCCGTCAACAGGCTTTGTCAGATAATCCCGGAAGCCCATCTCAATATATCTCTCCCTTGCTCCGTTAACCGCATCGGCTGTCAGGGCAATAAAGACCGTATCCTTGTTTTTGCTGTTTTCATCGGAGCGGATCCTCTGCATTGCTTCTGCTCCGTTCATGATCGGCATCCGCTGATCCATAAGGATCAGATCAAATTTCCGCATACCCGCAATCTTAATGGCTTCTTCCCCGGAACGCGCTGTACTTATCTTCATCTCTGTTGATTTTAAGAGCCCTTTTATAACTGTCAAATTCAAACGGGTATCATCCACTGCAAGAATATTTACGTTAGGGGCATAGAAGGATTCCTTATAGGATTTTGCCCTTGTGATACTCTCACGGAAGCTGTTCCGGAAATCTCCCAGAGGCTCTTCCGAAATGATCTTCTGGGGAAGATATACCGTAAACTCCGATCCTTCTCCATAGGTACTCTTTACACTGATCCTGCCGTCCATCAGCGTTAACAGATTTTGTGTAATTGCAAGCCCAAGGCCGGTACCCTCTACAGCACTGTTCTTTTCCAGATCAACCCTTTCAAATTTGGTAAAAAGCCTGTCCATGTCTTCTTCTTTGATGCCTATACCGGTATCTTTCACGGAAATGACAAGAGTGATCATGGCTCCTTCCTTTGGGGTTTCTCCCTCCTGAAGCCGTACAGACAGTTTTACTCCCCCTTTACCCGTGTATTTCACAGCATTATTCAGCAGATTTATGAGCACCTGGCGGATCCTGACCTCATCTCCATACAGAGTTCCCGGGATCGTTTCATCCACATCCAGGATAAAGTCAATCCCTTTTCCTCTGGTCCTGAAAAAGATCATGTTGCTCACATCATTAAGAACCGCACCCAGCTTGTATTCTCCGTTCACTATCTCCATACGGCCGGCTTCAATCTTTGAAAAGTCAAGGATATCATTTATTATCGAAAGCAGATTGTCCCCCGCATGCTTAATATACTCCGAATACTCGCTGACATCGGCCCATGCCTTCCGGTTCTCGTTTTCATCAATAGTACTTTTTTCCCGGGCCTTCTGGCTCTGCCGCATGATCATTTCGTTCATTCCCAGAACCGCATTGATCGGTGTCCGTATCTCATGGGACATACTTGCCAGAAAAACGCTTTTGGTTTCATTTGCGGAATCAGCTTCATTTCTGGCTTTTTCCAATCGCAGCATCATCTGTCTGGTCCC
This sequence comes from uncultured Lachnospiraceae bacterium, assembly GCA_946407725.1. GTDB lineage: Bacteria > Bacillota > Clostridia > Lachnospirales > Lachnospiraceae > NK4A144. The sequence goes on along the minus strand of CAMJPM010000014.1, from coordinate 2,171 downwards.
CATAAGAGTCCATATGATACCCAGCACCAGGCTTATAAATAAAGCCGCCAGCATAAAGGAGATCATGATCTTTTCCGGGCTTCTCATTACTTTTTCAGATATTGCCGCCACTACAAACCATCCGCATGAGTCGATGCTGCTGACAAACATGTCACGCGTTACTCCGTCATAATCACGAACGGAAGTCACGCTGTATTCTTTTTTTACAATGGTTTCAATAAGATCCGCATATATATTTCCGGGAAGCTCTGAAACGCTCTGTGCCATATCGTCCACAAAGTCATAGGCATCATAAGGATGTGACGCCATTCCGAGATCACTGTCGATAAGGAAGAGATAACTGTCTAAAGGCACCTGGGCATCATTTACCGCCTCAAGGAAAGCATCGGCATAGATATCAAGAGCGATTATCCCCGCAAAATTCCCGTGTTGATCCAGGCATCCGGCGGAGATGGTCATGATGTAGCTTCCGGTGGAAATATCCCTGTATGTGGAAGTGTACTGGACATCCCTGGTATCAAGACAGCTCAGGTAATAACCCCTTGTTCTAAGATCATAATCGGTATAATATCCGTTTGCCGTAGAAAGCACTCCATCGGAAGCCACAAAATAAAGATCACAGATATCATCATTGTCGTTTCTGTTTTTGACAGCCTTTTCCAGAAAAAGCGTGAGGTATTCCGGGCTGAAGTCATTTATTGTTTCAAGGGAAGCTCTCTGATTCTCTATTATCTCTTTTTTAGAAAGAAGCCAGCCATTGATCTTTTCTGCCGTATTCCCGGCCAGAAGCTGGTAATGTTCGTAGGAAGCGCTTCGCAGTCTGTTTGAGATCGTATCAGACGTGAGTATTGCAATCACCGAAAAAAACACAAGAACACTTATCACCGTCCCAAAGTACCATTTGATCCGGTTTGTCGGTACCTTTTTACTGATCCTGGCATTGTCGGTTTTTTTCATCGTTCCATCGCCTCTTTTTAAGTAAGGAGCTGTTACAAAATATAGTAACTATTGTATCAATTCCATGTCTAATGTTCAATAATAAAGAGCTGTACGGTAAATATTTAAGGTTGAGAGACAAATCTCCTTGATGCTTGACAGCGGATCCGATATGCGATATCTTTAGAACACTTTCTGAAGAATTGTCATCGGATATCCCGCTGTTCAGCGATTTTTCCAAGGATACAATTTTATTACATGATCAGGACGATAGTGTATATTTCTTATTTTGATGTGGAAAGCTTCTGTTTTCACGTGTTTCTGTCATCTTTATCCGGCGGCATTCTCTGAAAGAAACTAATAGAAATGAGGGAATGCTTATGAGGATCATTGATGAGATCAGGAAACTTCTGGTCAGAAGGAATCACAAGGACAGCCTGTTCTGTGATCTGTTTTCACAGAAAGGTTATGCGTTGGTAGCTATTCAGAATCCTTCGGTTTCTGAATAGCTACGCGCATTCGGTCATTAGAGTTGCGCCTAAAGGCGCAAGGACCGAATGCCAAAATGCCAGGGCTTTCAGACGTCACTTGCGGTGAACGCAAGTGACTGTTCTGAACAGATAATATGTAGTGCCACTATATAATGCGGTAAAGGAAACGGATTTTGATGATCCGGAGGAATTGCAGGTTGTAACGATCAAGGATGTCATTTACATGCACAGTAAAAATGATATTTCCGTTCTTTTTGATCATAGACTGACCCTTTGGGAACACCAATCCTCACTGAACAGAAATATGCCTGTCAGAGGATTGATCTATTATGCCCATAATATTGAGGGCATTCTGGACAGCAGCCAGAAAAAAAGACTTTTGGGAAAATCAGTAGTAAAAATCCCGGCTCCGGAGTATTATGTATTTTATAATGGTACTGATAAGTCACCTGAGCTAATGGATTTAAGACTGTCTGATGCGTTTGAGGTTCCATCACCCGGTTATGAGTGGACTGCGCATTTGATAAATATTAACTTCGGACATAATGGTGAGATTATGGAGCAGTGCCCTGCGTTGGAGGGATATGCTTTTCTGATAGAGGAGATCAGGGCAGGACGTGCGAGAGGTCTCACAGAGAAACAGGCAGTAGACGCAGCCATAGAGAAAGCTATAAATGAGGGGTATCTGGCAGAATATCTGACAAAAATCCGGGCGGAGGCGAGAAGCATGTTACTAACTGAATT
>CAMJPM010000013.1 GCA_946407725.1 uncultured Lachnospiraceae bacterium | reverse complement strand
CTCCGCACTGCGGTATCCGGAAAGGAATCCACACCAGGAGGAGCCACGGAGATAATGGAGATAATCGGTAAGGATGAAGCTATAAAACGGACAGAGGACGGTATCAGACGTCTTGCTACCTGAAAACGCACTGCTTTACGGGACGGGGCTTTCCTTCTTAAGCCCCTCCCAGATTAAGGCGGTGACCCACCATACCGGACCCTGCGAAGTGATCGCGGGCCCGGGCAGCGGGAAAACAGCGGTCATCACTTCCAGAACAGCCCATCTCATTTCCACTCATCATGTGGATCCTTCAAACATCCTTACCATTACATTTACGAGATCCGCGGCCCTTGAAATGGCTGCAAGAGCCGGAAGGCTCATGGGAGACAGGGCATCTTTTGTTACATACGGGACATTCCACTCGGTTTTTCTGAATATCTTAAGACATACATACCGTTTCACATCAGATAACATCATCACCTATTCCACTCAGATCGGATTATTACGGGAAATATCAGAGGCTCTCAAAATTGAGCTCAGTGACAGAAACCGCACATTGTCGGGACTGCTTTGCGAGATCAGCCGGGTCAAGTGTTCTCCTTCGATAAATACGGATCTAAAGGGCGGGGGCTTTGAATCCGCCTTTATTGACAGTGCTTCTTTTTCCGAGCTTTTTAAGAGATATAAAAAGCGCATGTCAGACCTGCGCCTCATTGATTTTGACGATATGATGCTCCTTAGCCTGGAGCTTTTTAAAAACAGGCCGGAAACCCTGGAAAGGTGGCAGGAGAGGTTTATATTTATACAGGTAGATGAATTTCAGGATCTGGACAAGGTGCAGTATGAACTCTTAAAGCTGCTGTCGGGAAAGTATAAAAATCTCTTTGCGGTGGGGGATGACGACCAGTCGATCTACGGCTTCAGAGGAGCGGATCCCTCCATAATGATGAATTTCAGCGAGGACTATCCCGGGGCGGAGATGCTGTATTTATCGGAAAATTTCAGGTCCGACCCGGAGATAGTTAGTGCGGCTGGAAAGGTCATAGCGCAAAACAGCTTAAGATTAAAAAAGAATGTTGTTCCCGGACTTGAACGGGAGGAAGGGGACGGAGAGAAGGCAGTTGATATAAGGGAGTTTAAGGACAGGGACTTAGAGACCGAGGCTCTGAAGGAAATTTATGATAAAGCCTGTAAGGATCCAAAAGAAGCATCAGGTAATATGGCGATTTTACTCAGGACCAATGAGCTGCTGTCGTATTTTGCGGAAAAGCTTTCCATGCTGGGTATCCCCTTTAAGTGCAGGGACAGGATAAACAATATCTATGACAATTTCATAGCAGAGGATATCCTTGATTATCTGTCGGTCGCAGGAGGGGATATGAGGCGTTCCCTCTTTTATAAGATAATGAACCGGCCATACCGGGGGATCAGCAGAAACGCAGTTTCAGGAGAAATGGTAAGTGAAAGTGAGATCCTTAAGTTTCACCGGGGCGACCTGAAGACTACTGCAGAAATCCGCCGTCTTTTCATGAATCTTAAAATGCTCTCAAAGATGAAGCCCTATGCCGCCGTCCACTATATCCTGTACGGAATGGGTTATGAGAGATACTTAAAAAGCCTTTCCTCAAAAAAGAAGCAGGAGGACGGGGAATTTATCCGCACCGCCCTTGAGATCAGGGAGTGCGCGAAGCCCTTCAGATCAGCCGTATCCTGGATGGAAGCCATTGAGGATTACAGAGGGGAATTGGAGAGGATCAATCGCAGGGAAGACAAAAAAGAGGAAAACACGGGGCTCTGCCTTATGACAATGCACGCCAGCAAGGGACTGGAATTTGACGAGGTTTTTTTATTTGACGTGAATGAGAGAATCATTCCCTATCATAAGGCCTGTCTTCCGGAGGAAAGGGAGGAGGAGAGGCGGCTTTTCTATACAGCCATGACCAGGGCAAAAAAGCGCCTGCATTTATGGTATATCCGCGACAACACGGGGAAGAAGATGGAGAGATCCGCATTTCTCGATGTGTTATGCAAAGATCAGGATGAGGATCCGGAAAATTGACAAGACGAGTTCTATAATTATGATTGAAATCATATCTGTTTAGTGGTAATATTTGCATCAAGAGCAGATTTTTCTTTGACGGCATGCCGTTTCTATCTAACAATTCATGTGTTCTAAGATCTGAAATTTCCTGCCCTTAAATCCATTTTAATAAGAGCAGGATATATGAAGGAAATTGAAATACTTCATACTTCTGCTGTGTTTATTTTGAAAGGAGTATGAAGAATGAGTGATGAAAAGAAACGTACATTAAAAAACAAGGGTCCTAATGAGAGCCAGAGGAATCAGTATCATCCCGCACTGTGCAATGCCATGGAGATCGGACTTTTTTCCGATAGGGAACTGTTGGAGTTCCTGCAATCTATTAAGATGAATACTTTACCGAGGGAAATTGATTTTCTTGTGATCAGGAAGAAAAAAGAAGGGACTTTGAAAAATGAGATTGCCCGTTTTTTTCGTAAGTGTAACATCTGGGAATTCAAAGGTTACGGAGGGAAACTGGACATACAGGTATTTCATAAGACGATGAGCTATGCCTATGAGTATCTTGCGCTTAACAAAGAAATCGGCAGTATTACTGATATGACACTTTCTTTTCTCAGAGAAGGGAAACCCAGAGAACTGATGAAATGGCTTGGGCAGGAGGGGTTTGTAAAAAAAGATTTTCCCGGATGGATCAATAGATTTGAGAAAGACGGATATCCCGGTGTCCAGATTGTAAATATTGCGCACGATGATGCCCCGGCATTCCTGAAGGTAGTATCACATAGAGTAAAGACGGAGGATATCAGAAATTTTGCGAATTATGTGGCGGGACTTCCAGAAGAAGAGAGGGATAAGGCGAGACTTGTAGTAGAATTATCGTATAGAATCAATGGTGATAAAAAGGGAGGCGACGATATGGCAGGATTTTTTGAAACATATGTGGATCCGTTAAATAAAGTGATTGAAGAGAAAGATGCTGAAATAAAGCAAAAAGATAACCAGATTATTAAAGTTATCGAAGAAAAGGAAGAAGAAATAAAGCAAAAGGACAGCCAAATCAGTAAGGTAATTGAAGAAAAAAATGCTGAAATAAAGAAAAAAGATAGCGAGATGAAAAAGGTTATTAAAGAAAGGGACGCAGAGATAAAGGAAAAGAACGAAATAATGGAAAAGATGAAAGCTGAAATTATCCGCCTTGGAGGAAATGCGGCGGTATTCTAATGTGAATCGGAAATTATTTCTTTCATATGATCGGCTATTGGAATTTGGAAAAAATACAATAATAGATGAAGGGACACAGATAATCAAGGTTAAAGGAATTAATGAACAAGGAGTAAATTATGGGATGTCCATTATGCTAATATACATAGTTGCGACGGCTGTGGTCAATTTGGCACAATTTTGTGCTGGTGAATATATGGGAAGATATTCAAAAATAATCGGTGCTGCGATGGCATTTGTTTATGGCCTGATTTTGATGATTTCATTAAAAGAAGCATTATGTATACCTGCATTTGAAGTACCTTTATCTGGAATGGTAAGTAAAATCAATTTAGCATACTTGATAATTCCTATAATTCAGATAATAGGAATTATAAGGAGGCGGTACTCAGCAATAACAAGGAAAAGATAAAGGAAATAAGCCGTGAATTTACTGAGAACGTACTGAAGAAAATGCCGGAGCCCCTTTCTCCGGATGAGCTTAGCGCAATAGATTCTCCTGAAAAACTTGAGAATAAGTACACGGTAAAGAAAATCAGCGAAACTAACATAAAGCTCTGTATGATCAGTAATGTTATGAAAGAAAACAGGATTTTACCGGAGCTCAAAGCAGGGCTTGAAGAATTGGAGAAGAAAGACAGGAAGCAGTATGATGCAGTAGTTAAAAAGGTCAATGCATGGGATAATTCAATTCTTAAGAGTATTCTGATGTCCTACGGTTATGATTATGAAAAGCATGAAGACGTTCATGAAAAGGGCCGTGAGGGAATAAAGATGGTGATACCCTATAATATAAAGATCTACAGGGATAATCTGAAGAAATAAGTGCCTGCTTCAAGGGATAAATCCCCCTTGTAAATTATTGCCTCGCAGCTTTTCGCGCCTTTTTATCAGCATACATGGCTTCGTCGGCCCGGTCAAAGAGCGACTGGACATCAAGACTTTCGTTGTGATCCTGCGGCAGCCGTGTACATCGATGACATGACGTACTATCGCCTTGAAATTATCTTTATAGCGCATAGTAACATTTATTCTGCCTGGAAGATATTTCTCCATTGCGATAACGGGAATACCCTTTCTTTTTCCCGGCTCGTTAATAGCTACAACCAGATATTCATTTTTGATAAATTCCAGTTGCACGATGATGGCACAGATATCCAGATGACCACACAGATCGATCAGTTTGAGCTCGCAGTTATCCCTGTCCTGATCCCAGATGGTAGTCTCAGAAAAACTAAAAGCCAGAACAAAAAATCCCTGTTTTTGACCTTCTTTTTCCAGCTCTCTTATGAAGTTGCTGTTCTTTTCCTAATCAAGCATTCCACCCATGAATGCGATCAGCCTTTTCTCATTATCCATAAGCAGGCATCATCTCATAAAAATTGAAAAACAGTCTATTGGTCATACTACTGCGCTGCGAGTTTTCCTGTCACGGAACCTGTAAGGTTATTCTCTGCTCCGGTAATCGTCATTCCTCCGTCCTGTTCAGACTTGCTGTACTCGCTTCCGGAAATCTTAAAGGATTTACCCTGAATGAACGCTTCCACATGGTAACCGGAGGAGTGCTTTTCTTTTATCTGCAGGTTCTCGATGTAGTGCTTTTTTCCTCCATGCTGCTTAACGGCCAGCCAGTCCCCTGAACCATCCTTCCTGCGGAATACCATATTGTTCTTCTGACTTGTGGTATTATCAAATTCAAATTCCGATAGATTAAGCTTCTGTATGGTAAAATAAACCTTGTTCTGCTTTAACGTCTTATTGGCGTCCTTCAGCGCTTTCTTCAGGGAAGACTTGTCAGAATCTGAAAGCAGCGCCCAGTCAGAACTGCCCTTATTCACCTTCAAAGAGATATAATAACAGGCTCCGTTGGAAGCATTTTTGTTCTTCTTATAATAATACTTTTCAGTAATGACATCAGGGATGCCGTCAACGCTTATGGTCAGATCTGCTATCTTCTTATTTGTGGAAGATCCGCCTTCCTTCTTTATGTGGGATCTGCCGTTAAAGCTGATCGTGTCCCTCGGAGCGTATAAGACTATCTGATTACCGCTGATGACGTTCTTTACTCCCGCCTTTCTGAGCAGCCTGAACATTGTCGGTATCCTTATCCCCACATCGGGAGATGGTATTACGGGATCCTCGGGTTCCGGGGGAAGCTCAGGCTCGGGAGCCGGCGTGGGTGCAGGCGTTGGATTGGGAGCCGGCGTGGGCGCAGGTGTTGGCTCGGGAGTCGGCGAGGGAGTCGGATCCGGCGTGGGAGAGGGAGTTGGTTCTTCTTCCGGCTCGTCATCTGGATCGTCGCCCTTCTCCTCTTTGGGACGTTCAATTATGGTCAGGGTGCCGGGTTCAAAAGTTACCTTATAGTTTCCCTGAATCTCATCGCCCGTAACAGTGATAGTATAGGTTCCTGCAGCATCCCCGGCCTGACGGAAGATACTTGTATATGTGACCGTATCGTTTCCTGTTAATCCTGTCGCTGAAGCGGACAGTTCCGGGTCTTTATCCCCTTCATACTTGTATAGGTCATCCGCTTTTAACGAAACCGGTTTCCTTTCAATCGTATATTCAACAGAAGCCGTAGTCCCTGCGATGGTTATCTCTGCCGTATACTCTCCTGCATTTTCAGGCGCCCCGTTTAAGAGATCTCCGTCTTTCTTATATACTATTGCGGGATTCGGTACGTTATCTATGCTTCCGGAGAGGGTAGCTTCCGGACTTCCGCTCCCACCGTAAACCGTTCTTTCCGGCTTGTTGATGATTATGGATGAAGCCGTTTCACCAATATGGTTTCCGTCCGAGTTCCTGCATTCCGCCGTGATGGTATTTCCTTCCGCAGTAATGACCCATTCATGGTTATGGTCGGAGGTTACTATTATGATTCCATTGCTCTCCGTACCGGCATCTTCCCCCTGTCGCTGATAGAAAGTGTAGGAGGTCTGTTTCTGAAGGCCTGTAAACACATTGTTCTCCGTCCATTCTCCGTCATCCATCCTGTACATATATCCTTGATGCTGTTCAAGAGTTATGGAATTAGCGGCTATGGCTATGGCTTTCGGCGGTTCCAGCTGATTTCCGGCATAGATCCGCCCATCCGCCCCCAATGGCAATACCGTCAAAACCATACTGAGAGCGATAAACATCGCTATCATTTTACTAAAGCTCTTTTTAATCATACCCCTCATGAAACACCTCCTTTTTTCTATCCCTGTCTGCGAATTCGACCCTTATTCCACAACAACAAGCTTTATGGTTTCCAGTTGCCCATCCTGGGCTATGGCATAGATATCACAGGTACCGGCATTCCTGGCAACGAGCTTTCCTTTCTCATTCTTGAAACAAAACGGCCAGCCTGACTTAAAAAACGGTTTATTATCAGCCGGTTCCACTCATAATGAATTATGCGTGCCACATAAAGTATATCAAGAATCCCGGCAGATTTCAAAGATAACATGATTGCTGTTCAGAGATTCAAAAGGATTCAAAGGGATTTCTTCTTTTGAAAAACTGTTTATTGTAAATAACTCTTAATTCGGGTAGAATTGTATTATTATTATAAATAAGGAGCGCACAGTATGAATCCAATTACCGGTATAACCGCAAGAATAAACACATCCTTTGACAGTCTTATTACTTTCGATCCCGACAGGAATACCTATGATTTTGAGGTGCCTTCGGACTGCTTCGGGGTGCTTCTGAAGCTGGAATATGATCCTGATTATTACATCCGTATCACCGCTGACAGGGATGCCGGACGCTTCGGCTTTGAAAATCTGGATTCCTCCATGGGAGACTATATCTCAGGATCCGAGGTACCGTACTATGATTATTACGATGGCTACATCATCCGTCTTGATAAAAGGGAGAGCTGCTTCGACGAGGATCTGACCGTTAATGTCAGGATAGAAGCTTCCAATATGTATGACAGTGGAAAGGCGTATGATATCAGGATCCTGAGAAGATCAAATATTGCCATACGCTCCCTTTTCCGGGAGGAAGAATTCTATGATGAAGAATTCGGGATCAATATGCCCTACGAGCTTTATATTCCGAAAAACTATAATAAGAAGAAAAAATATCCGATAGTGATAGGACTTCACGGAACAGGAGAGAGAGAGGAACATATTTCGGCGGTACTTAAAAAGACCGAAATGGCCACCGTCTGGGCTGAGGACTCGGAAAAGGGCATCAGGGAGTGCCTGGTCCTTACGCCCCAGTGTACCATACGCTATGACAATGAAGACAACTGGACTACACTTAATCAGTTTATCGCCGGACATTCCGATTCACCTTTCTGGCCCATGCCCCAGCTTAAAGTGCTCTGGAAACTCATGGAAAAACTGCAGAAGGAATACAGCATTGATGATAAAAGGATATATCTTATCGGCATATCATCCGGGGCGTTTGGCGCATATGTAATGGCAGAAGAACACCCCAAGGCTTTTGCCGGGCTTATCTGCGCCTGCGGAGCGGCAAATCCCATGCGGGCTTCGGAATTAAAGGGCGTTCCTATATGGATCTTTCACTCAGAGGACGATCCCCTGATAGTTCCCTCCTATACACTGGAGCCCACAAAAGCCGCATTTGATAAGGCTGGGGTTAAATATAACCTTACCGTTTACCCTAAAGGACAGGTATTCTGGCAGTCAGCCCATTTCTGCTGGGAAGTTCTTTTCAAGGATGAAGGCTTAAGGGAATGGCTCTTTAAGCAGCGGATAGGCGGATGGGACAGCATCATGAAAAAGGTTAGGAAAAACACTCCCAAAAAAACCGGCCACGAGATAAGCCGGGAAACCTCTGAAATGGCGGCGAAAGCCATAGCGTCGGTGGAAGCAAAGGATGTGGAACGGCATTATAAATAAGGTTTGATGTTCATTCCAGGCTGCCGGGGGGGCAGGCGTAGAAAAGGAATCTCATTAACAAAGGAATGAAATGGAGAAGGAGGTTCAATGAGTAAAAAACTATATCCCCTGAACGTAGGGCAGATGCTGCAATATCTGCCAATCAGGGAAACAGGAACTCAAAGGTGTTGTAATATCAGTATTTTTTCCGGACTGCAGACTGAGATCAAATTCGGTCTCCTGAAGCAGTGTATCGAGGAGGAAATAAAAAGAGCGGACTGCCTCCGCCTGAGGTTCACCGCTCCTGATAAGGACGGGAACGTGATGCAGTACATTGCAGACAATGACCCCAGGGACATACCGTTCCTGGATCTTTCAGGCATGTCCATGCAGGAAGCGGATGCTGTCCTTCAGCAAAAGACATATGAGGAGTATAATGAGCCCGATATTCCCATGGTAGAATTCACGATGGTGAAAATGCCCGAAGGATATAACGGTATCTATATTCATATCGACCACAGGCTCACTGATTCCTCCGGTCTTATAGTAATGATAAACGACATAATGGAGCTCTACTGCCATTACCGTTTCGGTTCTCCCTATCCGGAGCCCCTCGCATCCTTTGAAGAAGTGCTGAAGATCGATCTCGAAAAAGCAAATAATGAGAAGCGGCGGGCTAAGGACGAGAAATTCTGGCATGACTACCTTACCGAGAACGGAGAGCCTATTTATTCTGACATAAAGGGACCGAAGATCCTGCAGGAGAGCAGAAAAAGGCATGGTGATAAATCCTTAAGGGCTGCGGATGTGGAAGTGAATGACCGTTCCGTGGGAGTGGCAGACTTCCATCTGGAACCACATCCCACCCAGGCACTTCTTGATTTCTGCGCAAACCAGGGGGTTTCAATGACGAACCTTATTCTCCTTGTGATGCGCACCTACCTGTCAAAGTGCAACGGGGGACAGGATGACATCACGCTCAGAAATTTCGTTTCCCGACGCTCCACCCATGCCGAGTGGACCTGTGGAGGAAGCCGGGTACTTTCCTTCCCCTGCCGGACAATTATCACACCGGATACCGAATTTCTGGATGCTCTTTACGAGATGCAGAACGTTCAGAACCGCATTTACATGCATTGCAATTATGACCCCGTAAAGGTGGATAAAATGCTGAAAGAGCTGTACAATGCCCCGGACGACACCGAATATATCTCCATGTCCTTAACATATCAGCCCATGCCTGTCCGCATGCAGAATGAACACCTGAAGGGTATAAACATCCGTTCCGTATGGTATCCGAACGGCGCCGCCACAAAGAGAATATATCTTACTGTACTTCACAGCAGCAATGACGGGGGGCTTATCTTTGATTATCATTACCAGAAAGCCGTCCTTACCTATGAAGACATGCAGACCCTTTACTACTACATGATGAAAATGATGTTCCGGGGTGTGGATGAACCGGATATAACCATAGGGGAACTCATCAGTACTATTTAATTATCAGGAGGCAAGGTAAAAATGAATAAAGAAAGAGAATTTCTGGAACTGGTGTCAAATTACTGCGATATTCCTGCGGAAAACCTTACAAGGGATATGAGCTTCAGGGAGGATCTGAACTTTAATTCCCTGTCCTTTATGACTTTTCTCGGGGATCTGGAAGACAATTTCGATATCGAGCTTGAAGAAGAGGAGGCTTTGAAGATAACAACCGTCGGAGAAGCACTGGATTACTTCAACTCACGTATGGAGGAGTAAAGCTTGAAAGTAATACTTTCAAACTTTCATCGGTGCCGCGGCAGGCACGTCACCGATGCATGTAACAGGTCTCTGACCTGTTAATAGTAACACATCAAAGATGTGTTACATAGCACTCCTGCCTGCGGAAAGGTACAGAGTATGTCAGATAAAGAACATATCATAATCAGCTTTCTTGAAAACAGTGTGCGGGATTATCCTGATAATCCGGCGATCCGCTGGATAGAGAAGAAGAATATTCCCGAAAAAACCTACCGGGAATTTAATTCCGACAGGCTCCGGGTCTCCCATGCCTTTCTGGAACGGGGATTTGAAGGCAGCCATATCGCACTTCTGGGTTCCGGGAGTTATGAGTGGATATGCGCTTATTTCGGGATAGTTGGTACAAAGATGACAGCGGTACCTTTAGATCCCATGCTTCCGGTGGAGGAGCTCTGCGATCTTATCAGGCGCTCGGATTCCGAGGTGCTGATGATCAGCCCGAAGCTAAAAGACCATCTCGATAAGATCCTTGCTGAATGTCCGGCACTAAGGCTCACGGTTATGCTGTCAGACAATGCGGCGGGAGCCGGTGACGGGGTCATATCCATAAATGAACTGATGGACGGAGCGGACGATGCCTCACTGCCGGCTGAAAAAAGGCCTGGCCCTGATGATGTATGTACAATCATCTTCACATCAGGCACCACCGGAAAGAGTAAGGGGGTAATGCTTACCCAGAGAAACCTTTATGATGATGTGGATAACGTGGTAGTGTCCTTCTCACCCGGTACCACAATGCTTTCCGTCCTTCCGGTTCATCATGCCTACTGCCTTGTGATGGACTGGATGAAGGGCTTTTCCCTGGCAGCCACAATATACATCAATGACTCCCTGCTCCATCTGCTCCGGAATATTGCCATGGTGGAGCCTCAGGTACTTTTAATGGTCCCCCTCATGATAGAGACCATTTATAAGAGGCTTAAGGCTGCGGAAGGCAGCAAGCCAAAGGAAGAGATCGCTGCCGAGGTTTTCGGAAAGAACATCAAAAGGATATTCTCCGGCGGCGCCCATCTGGATCCCTTTTATATCAATGCTTTAGGGGAATACGGTGTCCAGGTATGCGAAGGCTACGGAATGTCGGAGTGCTCTCCCACCATCAGCACCAACGGTGAGCTGGGAAATAAACCCGGTTCCGTAGGTAAAGTCCTTGCCAACATGGAGATCCGCTTTGTGGACGGAGAGATTCAGGTTAAGGGTTCCAATGTAATGAAGGGCTACTACAAAATGCCGAAGGAAACTGAAGAAGCCTTTTCTGACGGGTGGCTCCGTACCGGGGATCTGGGGTATCTCGATGAGGACGGCTATCTCTTTATCACGGGAAGACTGAAAAACCTGATTATTTTAAGTAACGGGGAAAACATCTCCCCTGAGGAAATTGAAAATACCCTCCTTTCAAATGAGCTTGTGGGCGAGGTTGTAATATCCGGGGAGAATAACGGACTTCTTGCCAGGATATACCCTGATCCCGATGTCATGGAGAGAAAAGGACTATCAGCGGATGATGCGGCAAAAGAACTCCAGGATATTATAAATGCCTATAATAAAACCCAGCCAAGCTACAGGACCATCACTGCCCTCACTGTAAGGAAGAATCCTTTCATAAAGAATTCCACAAAAAAGATCGTCCGCGCAAAGGCGGATATTGACTGACAGTGACGCCTTAACAAAAATACAAAGGAACATCCCTCTTGCTTTTTTTCTTTTCCTGTGATATTCTTTATGGGCTGCGATTTTTCAGGCTCTGGGTTGGAAATCTATGGTCTGCAGGAAAGGATCCTGTATTTGACAGGGATCCGGAGAAAGGTTATAAGGTGAGGTTATGAAACAGGATATTCAGCCTGCTTACTATCAGGCGAAAGTTACTTGCAACTGCGGGAACACATTTATCACAGGCTCTACAAAACAGGAGATCAAGGTGGAAGTTTGTTCCAAGTGCCATCCATTTTACACAGGTATGCAGAAGGCTACCCGTGCAGACGGCAGAATAGATAAGTTCAATAAGAAGTATGGCATAAATTCATAAGCAGTAAAAGAGGGGCCGTCACCTAAGGGTGGCGGCTCGTTTATCGATGATCCGGAATTGTAAATTCCGGTGATCATCAAGGGAGACGGATTTGGCGGAAAACAATACAGCATGTAATGCAAAATACTCCGGAATAGGCGGGCAGGCCGTTATGGAGGGCGTAATGATGAGAAATAAGGAAAATTACGCCGTGGCTGTGAGGAAGCCGGACGGAGAAATGGCTATAGTAAAGGATGTATATAAGGGAATAATCCCTTCCGAGAAAGCGGGAAAGATCCCGATCTTAAGGGGGATAGTTGGTTTTATAGATTCCCTTGTCCTGGGGATGAAGGCCTTAAATTACTCAGCAGATTTCTTTGCGGAGGAGCTTTCCGGGGAAGATAACAAAGAAGATAATAAAGAAGGCAGTAAAGAAGAAAAAAAGGAAGAGGGCGAAAAGGGTCCGGAGGTCATGACGGCAAAGGAAAAGGAGAGCTCCATGGGGGTTTTCACTGTTTTAATCATGATAGTTGCCATGTTCCTTGCAATGGGGCTCTTTATGGTGATACCCTACTATATCTCCCTTGTGTTATCGGGCTGGATCGGAAGTCCAAGGCTTCTTGCTTTATTTGAAGGCATCATCAGGCTGCTGATCTTCGTGGCTTATATTAAGGGCATCTCCATGATGGAGGATATAAAAAGGGTCTTCAGGTATCACGGGGCAGAGCATAAGTGTATAAACTGTCTTGAAACCGGGCATGAGCTGACACTTGAAAACGTGAGGGCTGCATCCAGGGAACACAGGCGGTGCGGCACCAGCTTTCTCCTATATGTAATGGTAGTATCCATTATTTTCTTTACATTGATAGACACGCCAAACCGTATTATGCGGGTGCTTTTAAGGATAATACTGGTACCTCTCATAGCAGGGGTAGCCTATGAATTTATAAGGCTGGCGGGACGCAGCAATAATCCTGTAGTGCAGTCCCTGTCACTTCCCGGTCTAATGATGCAGAAGCTCACCACCGCGGAGCCGGATGACGATATGATAAAGGTGGGCATAGCTTCCGTGGAAGCGGTTTTTGACTGGAAAAGCTACCTGAAGGAAAACTTTGGAAAATGACTTACAGTGAAGCTTTGGAATATGCTGAGGGATACCTGTCGGAAAGGGGCGTTGCGGAGAGCAGGGGAGACGCTTACCTGCTGCTTTCCCATATCAGCGGTAAGGACAGGACATTTTTTCTGACTCATGGAGATGAAACCGCCCTTTCCGAGGAAGTGCTCTCAGGGTTCAGGGAGATAATAGAAAAAAGAGGAGAGCGGATCCCGGTACAGCTTCTTACAGGACATACGGATTTTATGGGACTTGATTTCCTTGTTTCTGAAAAGGTCCTGATACCCAGGATAGATACCGAGTTTCTGGTGGAAGAGGCCATGACAGAAGTGGATGACGGCTCTTATGTTCTGGATATGTGTACCGGAAGCGGTTGTGTCCTTTTATCCCTTATGAAGTACAAGAACGCTGTTACGGGAGTGGGAGCGGATATTTCGCCCTTTGCCCTGTCTCTTGCAAGGGAGAACGCAAAGAGACTCTCCATAGAAAATGCTGAATTTATCGAGAGCGATCTCTTCAGCAATGTAGAGGGCAGATTTGACCACATACTGTGCAATCCCCCATATATAAAGAGCGAAGTTATCGATACCCTGATGGATGAGGTTAGATTACATGAGCCGTGGAATGCCCTGGATGGCGGGGAGGACGGCCTTATGTTTTACAGGAGGATCGCCGATGAGGCCTCAGATCATCTTTGCAGCGGCGGACATCTCTTTCTGGAGATAGGATATGATGAGGGGGATCAGGTTTCAAAGATACTGGAAGACGTCGGATACAGGAATATCAGGGTGATAAAAGATTATTCGGGAAATGAAAGAGTAGTGAGATGTTTGAAAAGCTGAAGGAAACAGTCCTGAAATACGAGGAGATTACGGAGAGACTGAATAACCCCGGTACATCAGACGATTCCAGGCTTTATTCGGATCTTCTGAAGGAGCAGGGGCAGCTTCTGCCGGTGGTTGAAGCATTCCGCTCCTATGAGGAAAATGAAAGGCTGATAGCGGATTCCGAGGAAATGATGAGGTCCGAGGAGGATCCTGAGCTTAAGGCCATGGCAAAGGAAGAGTTCAATGATGCATTGAAAAAGCGTCCGGAGCTGGAAAAACAGCTGAAAATGATGCTGATCCCCAAGGATGCTGATGATGACCGGAACGTGATAATAGAGATCCGGGCCGGAGCCGGAGGAGAGGAAGCAGCTCTTTTTGCAAACAGTCTTTACAGGATGTATGTAAAATATGCGGAAAAAAACGGCTTTGGAGTGGAGACCACAGATGTGGAGGATACCGGTATCGGCGGATTTAAGTTCGTGAGCTTTATAGTCAACGGAAAGGGTGCCTATTCAAAGCTCAAGTATGAAAGCGGGGTCCACCGGGTACAGAGGGTGCCGGAGACAGAATCCGGCGGCAGGATACACACCTCCACCGTGACGGTGGCCATAATGCCGGAGGCTACGGAAATAGAGGTGGATATAGATCCCAAGGACTGCAGGATAGATGTGTTCAGGGCTTCGGGAAACGGCGGACAGTGCGTGAATACAACGGATTCCGCGGTGAGGCTCACTCATATCCCCACAGGGATAGTGATCTCGTGCCAGGATGAGAAGTCCCAGATAAAGAACAAGGCCAAGGCATTTAAGGTACTCCGTTCAAAGCTCTATGAATTAAATAAGGAGAAAGCCCACGCCGAGGAAGCCTCTTTAAGGAAATCCCAGGTGGGAACAGGGGACAGATCGGAAAAGATCAGAACCTATAATTTCCCGCAGTCAAGGCTTACGGACCACAGGATAGGGCTTACCATATATTCCCTGGAAAAGGTGATGGAGGGAGATCTGGATGAGGTCATAGGGTCCTTAAACAATGCGGATGTGGCCGCAAAACTGGCCGCTCTGGAAAATATGTGATTTACAGCCGGTACCCGGTTGTGATACAGTAAGTAG
Organism: uncultured Lachnospiraceae bacterium; assembly: GCA_946407725.1. Classification (GTDB taxonomy): domain Bacteria; phylum Bacillota; class Clostridia; order Lachnospirales; family Lachnospiraceae; genus NK4A144. Next base: position 30,043 of record CAMJPM010000013.1, on the reverse strand, counting down.
CGAAGCTGCTTGCTAAAATAAAAAAAGCAAAATGAAAGGAGAGTAAAAAAATGAGTTTTGCGGAAGCTATACAGACCTGTTTTAAGAAGTATGTTGATTTTAACGGAAGAGCAAGGAGGAGTGAGTACTGGTATTTCTGGCTCTTCACATTCATCCTGTCATCTGTACTGACAGCAGTGGGGAATGCCATCGGTATTACATGGCTTGCAGGCGTAGCGGGACTTGCGGTTCTGCTTCCCAGTATCGCGGTATCAGTGCGCCGTCTTCATGACATAGGAAAGGCCGGTATCTGGGTACTTATCGGTTTTATCCCCTGTATCGGAGAGATCCTGCTTATCATATGGGCCTGCAAGGACAGTGACCCCGGGGATAATCAGTTCGGACCCAATCCCAAGGACAGCATCCCTACAGTGTAAAACAACGTAATGCTCTTAAAAAGACAGACGGGCGGGTTTCCTGCCTGTCTGTCTTGTTGTACAATAAAGCGAGTACGTTGCAATTTTCGCGAAATGGCAGGCCGCTGAATTCATCCGTTTTGACATTACAGGGAGTAAAAATTATAATAGAGGGGTATGGAAAAAACTGCGGAAGAAAAACTGAAGGAAGTCACAAAGGAGCTTGAGGGCACAAAGAAAATGCTGGATATGCTCCTTGAAAACATACCCGGCGGCGTTATGGAATATGACGTTGAGACAGAAAAAATAGGGTATGTGAGCAAGGGACTTACCAATATTTTCGGCTGTTCCGAAAAGAGCTTCAGGGAGCATTTCTTAAACAGCTTCGGGCTCTTTGTCTATAAATTCGACAGGCCAATGGTTAAGGAACAGATCGCCAACCAGACTGCATTTTTTGACACCGTGGAGCTGACATACAGGGTCAGGGGCATTATGGACGATATCATCTGGGTGACACACAAGGGAAAGCTCTACACTGACAGTAACGGTGTCAGAAGATTTCTGGTGGTAATAAATGACGTTACCAATGAAAAGCTTATACAGTCGGAGCTGCAGCGCAGCAGCGAGCAGCTTTACATGGAGACGGAGCGGCTGAAGCTTATTGAGGAGGCCGTAGACAATACGGAGTATGACTACAATGTGATCAACGACTGCATGGAGACCTCCGAAAAAGACGAAAAGGGAAACAGGAGGCTGATCCGGCGGTTTATGGAAAATGACTGCCTTTCTGCGGTGATACACCCGGATGACCTGCCTTTCTGTATGGAATTATTTCAGGATTGCCTGAAAAGCCCTAAAAAGGGCACAGTGGAATACAGGATAAGGGAGAAGGGTAATAATGCCTATTCCTGGGCCAGACTGACCTTTATCAGCTTTGCGGATAAGAACGACCGTGTGATAAGGGTGGTGGGCTCCGCAAAGGACATAACCGAGGAAAAGAAGAAGAGTGAAGAGCTGAAGGCAAAGATCGCCCTTGACGGAATGACCGGCCTCTTAAACAAGACCACCATGGAGGAGCGGGTAGAGGAATTTATAAAAAACAGCTCCTTCGGAAGCATTCACGCCATGATGATGATAGATACGGATAATTTTAAGAACGTGAATGACACCCTGGGTCATGCCTACGGGGACAAGGTGATAAAATTCGTATCCTCCACCATAAAGGAGATCTTCCGGGAAAGCGACTATGTGGGACGCATGGGCGGAGACGAGTTTATGGTATTTATGAAGAATACCACCAGAAGTATTACTGAAGCCCGGGCGGTAAAGCTCAACAATTCTATAAGGAGGGCTTTTACAGAAAAGGGGATCACCGTGGGGATAAGCTGCAGCATCGGAATAGCGTATTTTGCCAGGGACGGGGTGGATTACCAGAGTCTTTTCAAGGCTGCCGACAGAGCCTTATATGACGCAAAGGAAGCAGGCAAGGACTGTTTCAGGATATATAAAAAGGACGGTACACTTTGAAAGTAAAGGTTTTGATCTGCGCCATGTTTCTATGCTTACTCACGGGCTGCGCTGCATTTTCCGATGGGGAGAGCACGAAACAGGGATATATAGCGCTTTCGGAAAAAAACTATGATTTGGCGCTGGAGTATTTTGACAAGGCGATGGAAAACAATGAGGATCTGCAGGATATATACAGGGGACAGGGAATAGCCTATATGGGGAATGCTGAGTATGATAATGCCGTGTCAGCATTACGCTCATCCCTTGGGGAATCCCGGGGATATGTGGGAGAGATGGAATTTGATACCGCCTTTTATCTGGCTGTAGCCCAGTTCAGGAACGGGGATCCCGCGTCTTCCAGGGAAACCTGTACAGCCATAATAAGCCTGGACAGAAATGATCCGGACGCCTTTTTCTTAAGAGGCAAGTCCCTCCTTGCCCTGGGGGAGGATGATCTGGCCATGAGGGATTTTAACATGGCGGTCTCACTTAATAAAAACGATCCGGATCTTTATATCGATATCTATGAATGTCTTTCAAACGCCGGACTTGCCGAGGAGGGAGGCGGATTTTTGAAAAGTGCCATGGAGCTTACAAAGATCAACGATTTCCAGAAGGGAAAGCTGCTCTTTTTCATGGGCGAATATGATGAAGCCAAGGATAATCTGGAATCTGCCAGAGGTGACGGTTCAGACCCGGAGCTTATACTGTGGCTGGGAAAAACCTATGAAGCCCTGGGAGACAAGTCCTACGCCGCATCACTCTATAAAACCTATCTCATGGAAAACAAGGGAAATGTGGAGATATATAACCAGCTTGGACTATGCGAGATGGATACCGGAGAATATGAGGCTGCACTTCAGTCCTTTGAGACCGGTCTTGAACAGGGTGACAGCGGGATAGTACAGTCACTGCTTTTTAATCAGATAGTGGCTTATGAATATCTCTCTGATTTTAAGAAAGCGGCTGTGCTGATGGAATCCTACTTAAAGGCGTATCCCGATGATGAAGTGGCAAAAAGAGAATACGAATTCTTAAAAACGAGGTAAAAATGACAGGAAAGCTTATCAGACTGATAAAGGAAAAAAAATCACCCATCTGTGTGGGGCTGGATCCCTCACTGAAATTCATTCCCGGGCACATTAAGAAAAGGACCTTTGAGGAATTCGGGGAGACCCCTGAGGGGGCTGCGGCAGCCATTATGGAATTCAATAAGGGTATAGTTGACGCAGTTTCTGATCTTATTCCCGCAGTAAAGCCGCAGATCGCCATGTACGAGGAGTTCGGGATACCGGGACTCAAAGCCTTTAAGGACACCATAGATTACTGTCACGAAAAAGGACTTCTGGTCATAGGGGATATAAAAAGAGGAGATATCGGAAATACCTCGGCCTCATATGCCCGTTCCCATATCGGGGAAGTGCAGATCGGGGAAAAGAAATTCCGCCCCTTTGACGAGGATTTCTGTACTGTAAATCCATATCTGGGCAGTGACGGGGTGAAGCCCTTTATCGATGTATGCAGGGAAAACGACAGGGGCATCTTTGTCCTGGTGAAGACCAGTAATAAAAGCAGCGGGGAACTGCAGGACAGGCTTAGTGACGGAAAACCCCTGTATGAGATCATGGCCCGGTACGTGGAGGAATGGGGAGAGGGTCACTATGAAGAAGGATATTCGGATGTGGGGGCCGTGGTCGGGGCAACCTATCCCGAGATGGGAAGAGTTCTCCGGAAGATCATGCCCCATGCGTATATTCTGGTTCCGGGATACGGGGCACAGGGAGGAACGGCAGAGAACCTGAAGGGTTTCTTTAATGAAGACGGCCTGGGAGCCATAGTTAATTCCTCCAGAGGCATTATAGCCGCATATACAATGGACCGGTATAAAGACAGGTTTGACGAATACGGATACGCGGAGGCGGCGAGGGAAGCAGTGATAAATATGAAAGGGGACATAAATGGACACATATAAGGAAGGCTTTATCGAATTTATGCTGGAGTGTGAAGTCCTGAAATTCGGGGATTTCGTGACAAAGAGCGGAAGAAGCACACCCTTTTTCGTGAATACCGGTTTTTACAGAACGGGCAGCCAGTTAAAAAAGCTGGGGGAATACTATGCGAAAGCCATTCACGGCGCTTTCGGTACGGATTTTGATGTGCTTTTCGGCCCGGCATACAAGGGGATCCCACTGTCTGTCACCACTGCCATCGCTTTCAGCGAGCTCTACGGTACAGAGGTACGGTATGCAAGTAACCGCAAGGAGATAAAGGATCACGGGGATAAGGGTGCCCTGCTGGGAGGACCCGTAGGAGATGGGGACAGGGTTGTGATAATAGAAGATGTTACCACCGCCGGAACCTCCATAAGAGAGACGGTACCCATACTTAAGAGCTGCGGAAATGTGGAGATAAAGGGGCTTACGGTATCCGTGGACAGACAGGAGCGGGGAACGGGTTCGGCCTCCGCACTGGAAGAGATAGAAAAAGAGCATGGTTTTAAGACGGTATCCATAGTGAAAATGTCGGAGGTTGTGGAATATTTATTGAGCCATGAAATAAAAGGCAGAAGGATAATAGATAACGAGCTCAGGTCGAGGATCGACGCCTATTATGAAAAATACGGCGCCGGGGACTGATAATAGGTACAAAAGGAGGTCAGAGGGATGAAGAATAATGAACTCATTTATAAAAGGATGGTCTTTTCCGGGGCGTTAAACGTCACACTGGGAATTATCCTCCTGGTTGTAGGCATAGTCAGCGGAATAATGCTTTTAATCTCCGGAGGAAAGCTTCTTAAGGGCAAATCCCGGATAATGATCTGAGAATATCCATGGTTTTCAGAAAATACCTGTTTACAAGCAGAAAAATATCCTATATGGGGATAGGCTCGTTTATCGCCGGGCTTATTTCCTTTGTATCATTTCTGATAGTCATAACTATCGTATTAAAGGCGGGCGGAAATGCTGATGAACGGATGGGCGCAGCAGGTTTCCTGTCCTGTCTTTTTGGTGTCGCAGGAGTCATAATCGGGATAGTAAGTCTCGTGGAAAGGGAGACCTTCAGGTTCTTTCCCAGGGCAGGCACTATCCTTTCTCTTATAGCTTCTTTACTATGGGGAGGTGTGATCTATGTCGGATTTACTGGAATACTTTGATAACAATGACAATGAAGACCTGAAGTTAAGGCATTCTCTTGCCATGGAGAGGATAGGGGAGATACTGAAAGAAGATGCTCTTACAGAGGAGGACAATGAGTATTTTAAGGCTATGGCGGAGTTTTATATAAAACCCTCCTATGAGAATACCCTGCCGGGAAAATATGAGGAGAGCTTCTTTGATCCCGCCTTTGCCGTAAAAAAGCTGGGACCCGAGATCGGAAGAACGGTGTCATTTCTTTCCTATGAAAGCCTGAATATCATACCCTTCAGGGCAGAGGGGAGGCTGTTTGACGAGGTTATTTTACTGGAGCTCTTTCTGGAGATATACGGTCTTTTCCTTGCGGAGGAAAAGGGAGTACGGCCTTCGGATATCCCGGTAAAAAACGCTGTAAAGAGCTATGTTTATGACTATCTGGAGCATTCGGTATCAATGCGCATACGCTCACAGATCGATCCCGGAATGTCTTTTGCAAGGGATATCATTATGGAATCCGATCTTTCAAATACGGATTACCTTGAGAAATTCGGTGAATACATAGATGACGATACCCGGGAGGTATCGGCATATCTCGCAACCCTTCCCGAGGAGCGGATACAGCTTATGGCAGACACCTTTACCGAGGGCTTCAGGATGGGCTTTGTATCTACCAATAAGGACATCAGCAAAAAGTCCACGGTTTGTATAAGATATACCCTGGGACTGGAGAGAGTGATCAGGGCATCCATTGAAAACTTTAAGAAAATGGGGCTTGAATCCATAGTTATGAGGCGTGCGCTTTACGCCGCAAACAGAAACTCCCTTGTGAGAATAGGATATTCCGGAGCCATCAGCAATAAGCAGATGGACTTTGACCACCGGGATGACAGGGCTATCTTTCTGGACAAGGCTTTTGCGGAGAGAAAGCTGCAGGTGATAAGCAAGACCTTTGAAAAGTATAAAGACCTGGCGGCTGCCAATGCCGGACGGGCATTGATGGAAACCTTCGGGGATGATCCCTTTTCGCCTGTATTTAAGAAAGAGGCTTTCAAAATGGATAAGGCCCAGCAGGATATCATGCTGGAGATATCCGCGGAAATGGGAGTGATCACCGACCGCTATATTCCGGGAGAAGAGAGTTCATTTACGATAATCTCCTATCCTGCACCGAGGATCGGCGAGCACTTCAGGGAGATATTTGACGAGACCATTAAGATCAATACCCTGGACTACAACAGATACAGGGATATGCAGCAGCAGATCATCCTTACCCTGGAAAAGGGAGATCATGTAAGAATAAAGGGAAAGAACGGAAACAGGACGGATCTCACTGTAAAGCTTACACCTCTTAAGGATCCTGAAAAAGAGACTATCTTTGAAAACTGTGTAGCGGACGTCAATATTCCCGTGGGAGAGGTCTTCACCTCACCGGCCCTTACCGGTACCAACGGAGTGCTGCATGTGACGGAGGTATATTTATTCGGGCTTAAATATGAGAACCTGGAATTTACCATAAAGGATGGTTATATCACGGACTACGGCTGCACCAATTTTAAGACCGAAAAGGAGGGCAGGGATTATATTAAGGAGAATATCCTTCATAACCACAAAAGTCTTCCTATGGGAGAATTTGCTGTGGGCACCAACACCACGGCCTATGCCATGGTAAAGAAGTACAATATCTTCTCCAGGATGGACATTCTGATCGCGGAAAAGACAGGCCCCCACTTTGCTTTCGGTGATACCTGCTACAGCTGGGAAGAGGATGTGGAGGTATGCAATCCCGACGGCCGGAGGATAATCGCCAGGGATAACGAATGCACCATAAAGCGGAAGACCGATAAGAATTTCAAGTACTTTGAGTGCCATACGGATGTGACCATTCCCTTTGATGAGCTCGATTATATCGTATCAGTGGATGAAAAGGGCAATGAATATCCGATCATCCTTGACGGCAGGTTTGTAGTGGAGGGCACCGGGGAACTGAACGAGCCGTTAAAGTGAGAAGCAACGATGTATCAATAGTAACCTGCATTGACAAATGCAGATGAATACTTATACTATATATGGTATTATAGAGTGTGATCCTGCGGATATATAGAACAAGGGGTAACTGTTCAGAACAGCCCGGAGCACTTGCTGCTGAGGGTATATGTAAACCCTGGCATTTAGACCGGGTATATTCACAGGAATAATGAAAGGAGCGTCATCGACAGATAATGGCGAAGGTGGGAATAGTCATGGGATCCGATTCGGATCTCCCGGTAATGAATAAAGCAGCTGATATGCTGGATGAGCTCGGGATAGAATATGAGATGAACATCATCTCTGCCCACAGGGAACCGGATGTGTTCTTTGACTGGGCTTCATCAGCGGAGGAAAAGGGAATAAAGGTTATAATCGCCGGGGCAGGCATGGCAGCACACCTTCCGGGAATGTGCGCAGCCCTCTTTCCCATGCCGGTGATAGGGGTTCCCCTCTACGGAAAGGCTTTTTCAGGATCCGATGCGCTGTATTCCATTCTGCAGATGCCTCCGGGAATACCGGTTGCCACAGTGGCCATAGATGGAGCAAAAAACGCGGCACTGCTGGCTGCAAGGATACTTTCGGTTAGTGACAGCTCCATACTTGAAAAGCTTAAGGCCTATTCCGGAAGGATGAAGGAAGAGGTAATGAAAAAGAACGAAAAGCTTAAGGAAATGGGACGAAAGGATTACGCCTGAAGATAAAGAATTATTCACAGGAAGGAGAAAACACTTGAACGACTATAAGAGCGCCGGAGTGGATATTGAAGCGGGATACCGCTCAGTGGAGCTTATGAAGGAATATGTGGAAAAGACCATGAGACCTGAAGTGCTTTCGGGACTCGGGGGATTTTCAGGAGCCTTTTCCCTGAAAAATTTTATGGGGATGAAGGAACCCACGCTGGTGTCTGGAACCGACGGCGTCGGAACGAAGCTGAAGATAGCTTTTTTACTTAATAAGCATGATACGGTGGGAATAGACTGCGTGGCAATGTGTGTTAACGACATAGCCTGCGCAGGAGGCGAGCCCCTGTTTTTCCTTGATTATATTGCCTGTGGAAAGAACTATCCTGAAAAGATCGCCGAGATAGTTAAAGGTGTGGCCGAGGGCTGTTTACAGAGCGGCGCTGCCCTTATCGGAGGAGAGACAGCGGAAATGCCCGGATTTTATCCCGAGGACGAATATGATCTGGCCGGCTTTGCTGTGGGAATAGCGGACAGGGCAGATATGACGGACTGTTCCCTTATAAATGAAAAGGATGTGCTGATCGGGATAGCCTCGAGTGGTGTTCACTCCAACGGTTTTTCCCTGGTGAGAAAGATATTCCCCATGAATGAAAAGAGTCTGAACAGATACTATGATTCTTTAGGCTCTTCTCTGGGAGAAGCCCTGATGAAGCCGACGAAGATCTACGTAAAGGCTCTTAAGGCAGTAAGAAATGCCGGGGTGAGGATAAAGGGCTGCAGCCATATTACCGGAGGCGGTTTCTATGAGAATATCCCCCGTATGCTGCCGGATGGAATGTCCGCGGTTATAAAGAAGGATTCCTATCCCATACTTCCTGTATTCGGTCTCATCGCTAAGGATGGAGATGTGGAAGAGAGGGTCATGTACAACACCTACAATATGGGTCTTGGCATGGTGCTTGCGGTTTCTCCTTCCGATGCATCCGCTGCGGTCAGGGCAATAGAGAGCGCGGGAGAGACCGCATTTATTGTGGGAGAGACGAAAAAAGCGGATGAAAAGGGAGTAGAGCTATGCTGAAAGTGGCAGTGCTGGTGAGTGGAGGCGGAACCAATCTGCAGGCCCTTATAGACAGCATAGAGGCGGGAAAGGTGAAAAACGCCGAAATAGTCCGGGTGGTCAGCAGCAGGGAGGGAGTAAAGGCTCTGAACAGGGCTGAAAAGGCAGGCATAGAGACGGTGGTGGTCAGAAAAAAAGACTACGCCGATGAGGAGAGCTATTGCTCCGCCATGCTTAAGGTCTTAAGTGAATGCGGCGCTGATCTCATTGTACTGGCCGGGTTCCTCTCGGTACTGCCAGCATCCCTTGTTAAAGAATATGAGAACAGGATAATCAACATACACCCGTCCCTCATTCCTTCATTTTGCGGGGTGGGTTACTATGGTTTAAAGGTGCATGAGGAAGCCCTGAAAAGGGGCGTCAAGCTCACAGGAGCAACGGTACATTTTGTGGATGAGGGCTGTGACAGCGGTCCCATCATTCTTCAGAAGGCCGTAAGCACCAGAATTGATGATACACCGGAAACCCTTCAGAGAAGGGTGATGGAGGAGGCAGAATGGAAGCTGCTTCCCGAGGCCGTAAACCTGATAGCGGCCGGAAGAGTGAGGGTCAGGGACGGAAAAGCGGAGATATCTTGATTTCTAAAGAAAGGAGCGGTATCGACAGGTCATGAATATCCTTATAGTAGGCGGAGGCGGCAGGGAACATGCCATAGCCCGTGCCGTGGCAGACAGCAAAAGAGCGGATAAGATATACTGTGCTCCAGGAAACGCAGGAATAGGCGAGATAGCCGAGTGCGTGGATATTAAGGTCATGGAATTTGACCGTCTGGTCAAGTTCGCAAAAAAGCATGATATCGATATGGCTATCGTGGGACCGGACGATCCCCTGGTGGGAGGTCTGGTGGATTCCTTTAAGGAAGCCGGGATAAGGGCTTTCGGACCTGAAAAAAAGGCTGCCATACTGGAGGGCTCAAAGGCCTTCAGCAAGGATCTTATGAAAAAATACAGTATTCCCACTGCGGAGTATGAGGTATTTACGGATGCGGCCTCGGCTCTTTCATATCTGGATAATGCGAAGCTCCCCATAGTGTTAAAGGCCGACGGCCTTGCCCTGGGCAAGGGGGTGCTTATATGCAATACCCTGGATGAGGCCAGGAACGGCGTGAAAGAGATCATGCTGGATAAGAAGTTCGGAAATGCCGGAAACAAAATGGTTATTGAAGAATATATGACCGGAAGGGAAGTGTCGGTACTCACCTTCTGCGACGGCAAGACCATAAAGATAATGTCTTCGGCCCAGGACCACAAAAGGGCGGGGGATAACGATACCGGACTTAATACCGGGGGAATGGGGACATTTTCTCCCTCCCCCTTCTATACAAAGAAGATAAATGATTTCTGCAAGAAGAATATATTCCAGCCTACGGTGGATGCCATGAAGGCCGAGGGGCGTGAGTTTAAGGGAGTTATATTCTTCGGACTGATGATCACGGAGGAGGGACCGAAGGTACTGGAATTCAATGCCAGATTCGGTGATCCCGAGGCACAGGTGGTGCTTCCCCGTATGAAGAATGATATCCTTGATGTGATGGATGCCTGCATCGACGGCACCCTGGGAAAGGTAAAGCTTGAGTTTGAGGATAATGCGGCAGTATGCGTTGTCCTGGCTTCAGAGGGTTATCCGGTCAAGTATACAAAGGGACATGTGATAACCGGGCTTGAGAGGTTTAAGGATAAGGAGGGTTATTACTGCTTCCATGCGGGCACGAAGAAGAGCACAAAGGGTGTTGTCACCAGCGGGGGAAGAGTACTTGGGGTTACGGCAAAGGGAGAGGATCTTCATAAAGCCCGCTCAAATGCTTATGAAGCCATTACCTGGGTGGATTTTGAAAACAAGTATTTCAGACGTGATATAGGAAAGGCAATAGACGAAGCATGAGTGACAAATTAGAAGAATTCCAGAAATATAATTATCATGCCCCAAGAAATTGTGAGAACTGCAACGGCGTAATGCATTACAAAGGGATAGGAGAGTATTCCTGTGAGTATTGCGGTCATATCATGTATGATGATTACGGATTAGTCAGGAATTATCTTGAGGTAAATCCCGGGGCCACCTCAGCCCTGGTGGCGAGAGAAACCGGAGTCAGTGAAAAAACAATAAAGAACATGCTTAAGGAGGAAAGGCTGCAGATAAGGGAGGACTCCAGATCCTTTATGAAATGTGAAGGATGCGGAGCGTCCATTACTTCGGGCAGATATTGTGAAGCCTGTGCAAAGATCGCCATGGCTGTGGCAAAGAGAAAGAAGGATAAGCAGATCCTTGAAGAGAAGAAAGAGCATGTTCAGGTTATTTCCACGGAAATTCCCAGAGGAGAACAGGGAAGAAAGAGATTTCTCGGGAATGATGACTGACAGGATAAAAAGTATATCAGCCCTTCTCATTGCCTGTGTCCTGATAACGGCTTTTTCCGTTGCGGCTTTCGGAGCTGAGGAATATGGAGTAACACAGGGGCTGGGGATACAGCTTCGGAAGGAGCCGGTCAACGGTGAGATAATCTCCAGGCTGAACTCCGGAGTAAAAGTAAAAATACTTGAAGAGAGCGGGGAAAGGGACGGAGCCGACTGGTACAGGGTTTCGGTAAACGCCGTTTCCGCCAACGGATATATACGTTCCGATTTTGTAAGGAAAGGCTTAAAGGGCGCTGAGGAGATAATAGAGGGAAGCACATATAAGACAGTTGTTGACGGTGCGAAGATAAAGGCGGAGCCCGGCAACGATAAAGAGACGTTATGTACATTGAATAACGGCGCCGTATGTACTGTTATTTCCTCCGTTTTCGATATAAAAAGCGGCTACTACTGGTTCCTTGTGACCTTTGAAGCTGTGGATAATGTAACAAAGGGATATATAAGATATGACTGCCTGAATATAAATGATTATTCGTCGGAGCTTAATGATGAGGGCTTCCCGGAGAGTTATCTCGGGTATTTAAGCTCCATACACGATCTGTTCCCCAACTTTGAGTTTAAGGCTTATTATCCTGCATCAGACATGACTTTTAACGAATGTGTGGATGTGGAGACGGGGATAAGCGTTGTGGAGAGTACCGGATTCATCAATGCAGCTTCTTTGAAAAAAAACAGAAGATCCCGTGCTGACAGTGAGGTTGAGTCCAGCGTTAATTCCTCACTGAACGGACTATACTCCGTGGTGACCCAGGGCAGGAACGAAATGCATCTTTTCTGGACCACGGCCGGAAGAAGTGAAGTGGCCTATTATATGGATCCCCGGAATTTCATGCTGACTTCCTCGGGGGACATAAATCCTTCGTTTTTCATGTTCCTTTCAGGCACAGATACCTCCGGAACCGATGAGGACGGCGTAAAGGAGATCTTTTCCACCACCTCCATGACGGGGACCATTCCCGGTGAGAACATGACTTATTCGGAGCTGGTATATGATTACTCTGTTTCCAAAGGTGTAAATCCTTATCTTGTGGCTGCAAGGATGCGGCAGGAACATGGGAATAAGAACGGTGACGATCTGATAAACGGAAACTACAGCGGATACGAAGGCTATTACAATTATTTTAATATCGGGGCAAACGGTGACGTTCCCGTGGTGAACGGCTTAAAACGCGCAAAGGAAGAGGGCTGGAACTCCAGGGTCAGGTCCATAAAGGGCGGGATAGACTATCTCTCGGAGGAGTATTTTTTAAGCTCACTCCACAAACAGGATACCCTTTACAAACAGAGATTTTTCTTTAAGAACAAAACATATTACCATCAGTATATGACAGGTCTTTATGCGCCCCATAAAGAGGCGGAAAAAGTATATAAAGGATATGGGGAAAAGAAATCATCGGATGCTGCCGGTGTATTTCTCATTCCCGTATTTAAGGATATGCCGGAGGAACCGGCTTCCAGAAATTAGCAGTTGAGGAGCTGTTCATCAGTGACAGCTCTCTGTCTGCATTAAGGTACAACACCGCTGTTAAAAGCGGCAGATATTAAAAACAGGAAGGATAAATCATGAAAGCTGCAAGAACAGTAAAGAAATGGTTGGTATTTCTGATGGCCCTGATCCTCCTTACGGGATCGGCTTTTACCTGCTGTTATGCCGATGAGGTGGAAGAAGCCCCGGAGGAAGAGGGAGAAGCAGGAGAAGAGGGCGGTGAGATCGAGGATTCTGAAGAGGGAGAGATGTCGCCGGAAGAAGCACAGGCAGCTCTGGAGACAGTAACTCCCAGCTCCATTGCTACTAATCTCGACGGAAAATTTGTGGCACTGACCTTCCCTGCAAGCGCGGTTCCGGAGGGATTTTCGGTAAAGACCGTGGATTATGGCGGAGAGAATGTCATGCTGGCCTATATAACCAGTAAAAGTTCCACTATAGGAGCGGAGGGACTTACTGTATATCTTGCCTACCTTACTGATGCGGATGGTAATAACGGGGAATTCTATCTCTGTGACACCACGGAAAATGCCAAAATGTCCGATATGATAAAGATCGACGGCATCAGCGGCAGATATATCATAGTTCTTGATCCAGGAGACAATGTGGTGGGACCTGACGGCTTTACAAAGCATAAGCTCCAGTGGGGAAGCAAGACCGCCACTGCCTGGTCACTGCCCGAGGAAACGGTGGAAGAGGATTCCACTGAAGAGGGTTCCGATGAAAAGGATTCAGATAAAAAGGACTCCGGTGAAAAGGATAAGGGCAATGAAAGTGCTTCCCTTTTCAGCACATTGGTATATGCTGATGAGCTGAACCTGAACGCCGGGGAAGCTGCAAGGAGCAAGAGCTCCGGTTCAGGTTCGGATCCGGATTCCGGGGACGGACAGGAAGACACGGAAAATAACGAAGACAGCGGAGACAAAGAAGATAAAAAAGACAAAAAGGACAAGAAAGACAAAAAGGATAAGGATGAGGATGAGGAAGCAGATGACAACGCCATGCTGGCGTTAGATGCCATAGCCCATACAAATGCTTCGGGACTTATCCAGGCCCAGCCTAAGGATTTCTGCCTGCTCTATGCCATAGATGAGAGCGCAAACCTGGGATTTTATCTCTATGACATTGAGAGGGGCACATACCAGAGATATGTGGATATTCCCAAGGGTGAGTCAAAGACACTGGTGAAATATAAGAAGCTTTCCAGAACCAGGCTTTTCATAATGATCATACTGGCCATTCTTCTGGTGGTAACCCTGTTTATCCTGGTAAATACGCTGCTGAACAGAAAGAACAGTGAATATGATGAGGATGAGGAGGATCCCGAGGAAGAGGCCATGAGAAGAAGGGCCAAGGATAAGGAGCGTAAGAATATAGGCAAGCGGGAGCGGGCCTATCTCATGGACGAAGAAGAGGACGAAGAAGAAGAGGAAGACGACGGGGACTTTGAAGACGACTACGAGGATGAAGAGACGGATGACGGCTACGAGGATGAAGAGGAAGAAGAACCTGAGGAAGAAAAGCCCAGGCCCGTTAAGCACAGGAGCATCACAAGGAAGAACACTGTTGTAAGGAGTGTTAAGAAAGAGAAGAAAGAGAAGAAAGTACAGGATGATGTTGACTGGGAGAACATGGAGATCACGGCAGGCCTTAATCCCGGAAAGACAAAGGAAGCCTTAAGTAAAAAGCATGAACCCAGGTATGATCTTGATGACGATTTTGACTTTGAATTTTTGAACATTAAAAAGTAATGGATGTTTTGCGGATCCTTTCCGATCTGCAGGTAATATGATGAAATATACGGAAAAAGCAAAGAAGGTCCTGGAGCTTGCAAAAAAATGCGCCGGGGAACTGAATGCGAATTATGTAGGAACTGAACATATACTTATCGGGCTTTTGAGAGAGGGCAGCGGAGTTGCTTTTTATGTATTGAACGCAAATAAAATACAGGAAAAGCAGATAGTTGAACTGGTTGACCAGCTGGTGGCTCCCGGAAATGTGCTTGTTTCCGAGGGTGACAATTTTACTCCCAGGGCAGAGAAGGTCCTTAAGATGAGTGAGGAGGCCGCCCTCAGGTTTAAGAGTGAGGCGGTGGGTACCGAGCACATCCTTTTAAGCCTGATAAGAGAGGGTGACAATATTGCGGTCAGACTCCTTAATACCCTGGGCGCACAGCTCCCGAAGATATATGCGGAGACCCTTGACGCCATCGGTGAGGATCCGGGGCTTATGAGGAAGGATCTGAAATCACAGGGGGCGGATAAGAGCTCCCTGACACCCATGCTGGATCAGTATTCCAGGGATCTTACGGCCCTTGCAAGGGAGGATGCCCTGGACCCCGTTATAGGAAGGGAAAATGAGATAATGCGGGTGATACAGATCTTAAGCCGCAGAACCAAAAACAATCCCTGTCTCGTGGGAGAGCCCGGTGTGGGAAAGACCGCCATTGCCGAGGGACTGGCCTTAAGAATATCAAGGGGAAATGTGCCCTCAAACCTTCAGGATAAAAGAGTGGTATCCCTTGACATGTCCGGTATGGTGGCCGGGAGCAAGTACAGGGGAGAGTTTGAAGAGAGGATAAAGAGGGTCATATCCGAGGTCATCAATGCAGGAAATGTGATCATCTTTATGGATGAGATACATACCCTTATCGGGGCGGGAAGCGCAGAGGGGACTCTGGATGCCTCCAATATACTTAAACCCTCCATGGCCAGGGGTGAGGTGCAGCTTATTGGAGCTACCACCCTCGACGAATACAGGAAATACATTGAAAAGGACGCAGCTCTTGAGAGGCGTTTCCAGCCGGTTACCGTGGAGGAGCCAAGTGATGAGGAAACCGTGGAGATCCTTATGGGGATCAAGTATAAGTACGAGGAACACCACGGTGTAAGTATTCCCCGGGAAACAGTAAAGGCAGCGGTGGAGCTGTCCTCCAGATATATTAATGACCGCTTCCAGCCCGACAAGACCATAGACATAATAGATGAGGCCGCAAGCCACTTAAAGCTTGACAATTCAAAGCTTTCTCCAACCGAAGAAAAGCTCATGGCTGAAATAAAAAAGAAGGCTGAGGAGAAGGAGGAGGCCATCAGGAGCGGGGACTTTGCTCGTGCATCCGTAATTAAAAAGGAAGAGGAAAAGGACAGGGAAAAGCTCCAGGGGATAAAGAAAAAAGCCGCTGAAAACAGTGACGGATCATATCCGGAGCTCTCTGTTGACGATGTGGCAAAGATCGTCCATATGTGGACAAAGATCCCGGTCACAAGACTTACCGAGAAAGAGAATAAAAGGCTCATGCGCCTGGAAAAGACCCTGCATAAGAGGATAGTCGGCCAGGATGAAGCTGTCACGAAGATAGCGAAGGCTGTAAGAAGGGGCAGGGTAGGACTGAAGGATCCTAACCGTCCTATAGGCTCATTCCTGTTTCTGGGACCCACCGGTGTGGGAAAGACAGAGCTCAGCAAGGCTCTGGCAGAGACCCTTTTTGGATCAGAGAAGGACATGATCAGGGTGGATATGTCGGAATTCATGGAATCCCACTCGGTGGCAAAGATGATAGGTTCGCCTCCGGGATATGTGGGGCATGACGAGGGTGGACAGCTGGCGGAAAAGATCCGCAGGCACCCCTTCTCCGTCGTTCTCTTTGACGAGATAGAAAAGGCTCATCCCGACGTATTTAACGTGCTGCTGCAGGTGCTGGATGACGGTCATATCACGGATTCAAAGGGAAGAAAGGTGAGCTTCAAGAATGCGGTCATAATCATGACCAGTAATGCCGGAGCCCAGTCCATAGTGGAGCCGAAAAAGCTTGGCTTCAATGCGGGAGAAAAAGAAGAGGACCTCTTTAAGGACATGGAAAAAGGAGTCATGGAAGAGGTAAAAAGGATCTTCAAACCTGAGTTTATAAACCGTATTGATGATATAATAGTGTTCAGGAAGCTTAATGATAAGGACATGAAGGATATCGTCACCCTGCTTACAAAGGATCTGATAGAGCGGGCCGGCAGCAACCTTAATATAAAGCTCAAGATCCCATCAAGGGTCAAGGCCTTCATCATAGAAAAGGGCATAGACAGGAAGTACGGCGCAAGACCATTAAAGCGTGCGATCCAGAATATGATAGAGGATCCTCTTTCGGAAGAGATATTATCGGGAAAGTGTGTTGCCGGAGATACGGTGACTGCGGATATAGAGGAAGACAAAATAGTTTTTATTGCTGAAAAGAAAGGTAACGGAGGAAAGAAAAATGGCAGCAGTAAAGGAACTGATCTCAGGAAAGGAAAACGGAAGTCTTAACTTCGGGGATCATACCCTCCCTAAAAAGGCAAAGAAGGAGGATTTTCCCCATGGCGGCGATCTCTACAAGGTAAAGACCTATAACGAGATCACAAAGCTTGAAAGGAACGGTATTTTCGTTTACGAATCCGTTCCGGGAACCAGTGTTAATGAATTCTACGAGACGGAGAACGGGGTTTCATTTGATGTGGAAGGAGAGGATGATGCCCAGATCACACTGGGACTCGCCGACGATACGGAATATGAAGTCTTTGTAAAGAATGAGAGCGTCGGAAAGATGAAGACCAACCTGGGCGGAAAGCTTTCAGTCAGTGTGGAATTAACCGGCGGTCCGGTACACGTGGAAGTGAAGAAAGCCTGATATGGCAGCAAAGAATAAAATAAAAACAGTGTATTTCTGTCAGGAGTGCGGCTATGAGTCAGCTAAGTGGATCGGAAAATGCCCCTCCTGCGGAAAATGGAATACTATGGCAGAGGAGAGCATAAGGCCTGAAATAAAGGCAGATGCTCCCTCTGTCTATATTGCGGGAAAGCTTAAGGACGGCAAAAATGTTCCCCGGTCCATAAATGACATAGAGCTAAGCCTCGAGAGCAGAGTTACAAGCGGTATTTCTGAAGTCGACAGGGTACTGGGAGGAGGTATAGTCAGAGGCTCCATGGTGCTGGTGGGGGGAGATCCGGGCATAGGGAAATCCACTCTTTTACTTGAGGTATGCATGCATCTCACCAATGCCTCCCATGATGTGCTCTATGTTTCCGGGGAGGAAAGCGCCCGGCAGATAAAGCTCCGTTCCGACAGGCTGGGGGTCTTCAGTGACAGATTGAAGCTCCTCTGTGAAACTGATCTGGATATCATAACAGAGTTCATTGAGGGTGAAAGGCCGGAGCTTGTGGTCATAGATTCCATTCAGACCATGTTTAACGAGAGTGTTGGCGCAGCTCCGGGATCGGTGTCCCAGATCAGGGAGACCACAGCAGTGCTGCTCCGCATTGCAAAGGACCTGAACATCACCATCTTTATAATCGGCCACGTTACAAAGGAAGGGGCCGTGGCCGGACCCAGGGTACTGGAGCACATGGTGGATACGGTGCTCTATTTCGAGGGTGACAGCAAGGGCGCCTACCGGATCTTACGCAGCGTAAAGAACCGTTTCGGCTCCACCGACGAGATAGGGGTTTTTGAGATGGATGAAAAGGGGCTTAAAGAGGTATTAAACCCCTCGGAGTTCCTGCTTTCCGGGAGACCGGAAAATGCCTGCGGTTCCGTGGTCAGCTGCTGTATGGAGGGGACGAGGCCGCTCCTTATAGAGATACAGGCACTGGTATGTGAAACTGCCTTCGGTTTCCCGCGGCGCCAGGCCAGCGGTACCGATATCAATAAGGTAAACCTGCTTATGGCGGTGCTGGAAAAGAGAGCTGGGATGAAGCTTTCATCCCTTGATGCCTATGTGAATATAGCAGGGGGGATAAAGGTCAATGAACCTGCACTGGATCTGGCGATCTGTCTCGCTATAGCCTCATCCTTTTTAGACCGCCCCCTGGGACAGGATATAGCAGCCTTTGGGGAAGTGGGGCTTTCCGGGGAGGTAAGGGCTGTAGCCCAGACCATGCAGAGGATAAACGAGGCCTCGCGTCTGGGATTTAAGAGGGTATACCTGCCCCATTCCTCCCTTAAGGGGGTTAAGGCACCTTCCGGTGTAAAGCTTATAGGGGTAAAGAATGTAAAGGATCTGCTTGTGAATGAAGAACGTTAAGAAGATCATCACGGTATTTCTGGCAGTCTGCGGAGTACTGTTTCTGCTGCTCCTTTTGTGGCCGGAGGATGACAGTGACGGATCTGCAGCCGAAGCCGAAGCGGTTTCGGACAGTGCAGAAGAATACGTTTCTGATACGGAGGAGACCGGCTCTGATACGGAGGAGTCCGGTTCTGCTGCGGAGGAGACCGGCTCTGATACGGAGGAGACCGGTTCCGCTGCAGAGGAAACCGCTGCTGAGGTTTCTGCACAGTCTTCAGAAGATCAGGGTTCGCAGGAGACCTCCGGAGTGGGAGTTGTTTCCGTCGGAACAGATTCAAAGACCGCCACCATCATGATCTTTATGAACGGATCGGATCTGGAGACCAAAGGCGGGGAGGCAAGCGAGGATATTTCCGAAATGCTTTCCTCCGGCATCGGAAAGAACGTTAATGTCATTATCCAGACCATGGGCACCAAGGAATGGCAGGACTACGGCATCTCATCAAAAACAGCCCAGACCTATAAGATCAGTGACGGAAAGCTTAAGCTCATAAGGGATAATCTGGGACAGCTGGACTGTACGGACAGCGCCACCCTTTCTGAATTTATTTCCTTCTGTAAAAATGAATATCCGGCTGACAGATACTTCTTTCTGTTCTGGGACCACGGCGGAGGCCCGGTATACGGCTTCGGCTATGATGAATGGCAGAATGAAGGGAGCAGCCTTACATTGGACGAAATGGCCGAAGCTTTTCAGCAGAACAGCGATGTGCGTTTTGACATTATAGGCATGGACTGCTGTATCATGGCAAATATGGAGACCTGCTACGCCCTGTCCCCCTTTTGCAGGTATACCCTGTTATCAGAGGACTTTATGTCCGGACTTGGCTGGTCTTATACAAACTGGATGAAACACTTTGAAAAAGATCCGGGCATACCCACACCCCTTCTCGGGAAATATATTGTGGATTCCGTTATAGAAACCAATGAAAACAGCTGGTTCGGAGATTCCTCATGTCTTTCCCTCTTTAACGAATCCGGAATAAAAACCCTCTACAATGCCTGGATGAACTACGCCTACGAAAACGAGAAAAAGCTGTTAAAAAACAATTACAGCCGGAAATACATGTCCAGGGGAAGAGGTTCCCTGCTGGAGAGTTTTTTTGAGTTGTGGGACAGCGACGAAAGTGATGTCACTCTTTCCGATTACTATATCAGTGATATGCTGGCTGTGGTGGAAAGTGTGGATCCCGGCAGCGAAAGCGCTGCAGAGGTTAAAAACGCCCTAAAGGCCAGTGTGGCCTATTACGGCCATACAAGCGACAGCAATGAGCTTACGGGTCTGGCTGTTTCACTGCCCTACGGCGATCCGGGATTTTACGGGCAGTTAAAAAGTGTTTATACAAAGCTTGGCATAGATAAGGATTATATTGAATGGCTGGGGAATTTCGTCACCGGATCAAATAATGAGGACTTCTATGATTTCGGAGGCTTTGAAAACAGCTGGAACGGCTGGGGAGGAGTATCCCAGGATACAGGCAGCGGCGGGGAAAACTGCTACAGCGGATACTGTCAGGATCCCCAGGATGACTGGCAGTATGATTATAATGATGAAATCTGGTATATGATGGAGGACGGCATCCTCTATCTCTACGACGATGAAACGGAGACCGTATTTTACTACAACGAGGGGGAAGACAGGCTTTACTATTATGATGAGGACGATGATGAGTGGTATGAGACTGAATAATCGGTATAATTCAGCGGACTGACAGGCCATTGGTGTAACGGCTGGTATGAGGCAAAATAGCCTGTTTTTTGACATAGAGAGGGAAGAACTATATAATACACTCTGTGTAATAATGTAGCACAAAGAACGGGGAAAGACAGCCTTTGTTAAGGGAGAATAAAGGTTAAGAAAATGAATTACTGGATCGTAGTGGTGGATGATGAACCGCTGAGCCTTAAAAATGCGAAAAATATTCTTAATGAAAAGGATATGAAGGTCAGCTGCATAAAGAGCGGGGCTGATCTATTGAGGTTTATGGAAAAAAATGAGCCTGACCTCATTCTTCTTGATATTGTGATGCCTGAAATGGACGGCTTTGAGACCTTTAAGCTTTTGCGTGAAACAGAGGAGAAGAAGGGGAAGATCCCGACACCGGTCATCTTCGTTACCGGAGAGATCGACAGTGAGACAGAGAGAGCGGGCTTAAAGATCGGAGCCTCTGACTATATACATAAGCCCTTTAACAGCGGGGTTCTGGTGAGACGGATACAGAACACCATAATCAATTCAAGGACTATTGAAAATCTGACAGAGGAAGCCACCATAGACAGCCTTACGGGTGTATTGAACAAGTCAAACGGAAGACTTAAGGCAGAGGAGATGTGCAGGGAAAAGACCGGCGCCCTTCTGATGATGGATCTGGACAGCTTTAAGCTTGTAAACGATATATACGGGCATGAAACCGGGGACCGTGCTCTTCAGGCCTTTGCCTCGGTGGTTAAAAACAACACCAGAGAGAAAGACCTGATATTCAGAAGCGGAGGAGACGAATTCATTGCCTTCTGCCTGGGTGTTACGGAAGACAGCGGAATAATGTCCATGACGGAGAGACTGAATGAGCAGTTTTTGCGTGAAGCCAGGTCACTTATGGGCGAAAACCTGAATATACCTCTGGGCATTTCAATAGGAGCCGTACTGGTGCCGGAAAGCGGCAGAGATTTTGAGGAGCTCTTTAACTATGCCGATGCCGCTCTATACAAGGTAAAACAGAACGGAAAGCACGGGGTGGAGGTGTTCCACGGTTCCTTCGAGAATGCAGAGCAGCCCCAAAGCGATGATCTGAATATGGAGATATCACGTCTGACCCGGATCGTGACCGAACGGGATGAGGGAAGCGGAGTATATGTACTGGGGATGGATTCCTTCTCCTGGATCTACCGCTATATAGCCAGATTTCTGAAGAGATACAAGAGGGAGGCCATGAAGATCCTGTTTTCCGTTGAATCTGCTGATGGGAAAAATGAGCTCCATTCGAATGAAGTTTCGGATTTTCAGAAAGCACTGCAGAAAACATTAAGGAACAGTGACATTGCATTGCAGAGCAGATCAAATCAGTTTTTTGTGCTGCTTCCCGAATTATCCGAAAAATATACCCGTAACGTAATAGATCGTATTATGGATGAATGGGAAAAAATGGGGCATGACAGAAACAGGATAAGCTATGTGACGGAGGTCATTTCATTTAAAGAGGAAGAGCCGGAAGGATAATAGAAGAGCTCTCAGAAGCGATCTTTAAATGGTGTGGCTCTCAGAATAATCGAAGGAAATTACAAGGAATGAAAAAACAGATACTGTACAGAGCTGCTGCGGTATTAGCTGCTGCTGCAATTCTATTTAACGTACCCGGATGCTCCGATAAAGGGAAAAAAGAAGAGGATATAGTTTCCATAGGAGAAGACACGGCTTCACTTAAGGTAGGCATGATAACCGATGAGAGCGGGGTGGAAGACAAATCCTTTAACCAGAGCGCCTGGGAGGGGCTTAAATTCCTCAATAAAAATACAGGTGCTAAGGTGGGATATATCGAGGAGACATCAACAAAGGAGTATGTTCATGACCTGACGCTCCTTTCACAGAATTATGATGTGTGCTGGGGCATGGGTTATGCTTTCTCTGATGCGGTACTTGATGCTGCAAAGAAGAACCCCGACAGGCATTTTGCCATTGTGGACTATGAATACGATGATATCCCGAAAAACGTCACCTGTGCCACCTTCAGGTCAGAGGAGCCGTCGTTCCTGGCGGGCTATATTGCCGGAGCTGTTTCCGAAAGCGGCAAGGTGGGCTACATCGGCGGAATGGATATAGAGGCTCTTGATCCTTTCCGTTACGGCTTTTTATCAGGGGTAGCCAGGGCCGACAGGGAATACGGCAGAACCACCCTTACACAGGTGGAGTTTCTGAATTCCTTTGATGATAAAAATAAGGGTAAAAAGGCTGCGGAGGAAATGTATGACGACGGTTTCGACGTGATCTTTCAGGCAGCGGGAGGCGCCGGAGAGGGAGTTATAGAAGCCGCGAAGGAGAAGGGAAAATACGTGATCGGAGTTGACTGTGACCAGTCATATCTTGCTCCTGACAATGTCCTTACCAGCGTGGTCAAGAAGGTGGATGTGGTGATATCGAATATCTCGCTGCAGTACGGCATGAACGACAATATCGGCGGCACCTCATTAAACTACGGGATCGCCGAATATGCCCTGGAGATACCGGAGGATCACAGTAATTATTCTGACGAAATATATGAAAAGGTACTCTCATTAAAGGATGAGATCATCTATAATGAAACAGATGTACCCTCTAACGGGGAAGCTTACAGAACATTCCTTTCGTTTCTCGATTTATAGTAAAAAGGAGGGCGGTCAGCATGGATAATGTGATGAAGGAACAGCAGAAGGTGGCGTTGCTGGTCGTATTGTGCAGGTTTCCGGATTTTATCCTTTCCTTTATAGCTGCGGGAGCCAGCCGTTCCGTGGTGGTATGGATGGAGTTCCTGGAGAGCGCAAGTCTTCTGATACCCGGGATTATTCTGGTGGTACTGGCCAGAAAGCTGGACAGAAACCTGAAATTCAAGTTTAATTACGGCACCGAAAGGGTTGAAGCCATCACGGCCCTATGCTGCGAGACCTTTGAACTGGCAGGACTGATCTGTATCGTGATCTTTGCAATAAAGAGCCTCAGGCATCCGGAAGAACCGGGATATGTGCTCTTTGCCCTCATTCTCAGTATTGCAGGCATGTTTATAGATTTCTTTATTTTTATGAAGCAATGGCAGCTGTTTAAGATAAATCATAGTAAGATGCTTCACTCGGCACTGGTCAGTGCCAAAAAGGAGTCATTATTTGACATCGTATCCGTTCTGACCCTGGCTATGGGAGTGCTTTTCAGGCATGCTGAATGGATTGTCTATTTTTCGCCGATTGTATGTTTACTCATGGCCATTCCCTTTTTACTCGTCACCCTTCACCATATCAGGGAGGCTGTGTATGAGCTTATGGATGTCACCATAGAGGAGGACAGTCAGCTAAAGATCCTGAAGGTGGTGAATGAATTCTACGATTCCTATGATATGCTGGGTGAGATAAAAAGCCGGGTGTACGGTGAGAGCAGTTACATCGATATAGATATGGCTTTTGACCCCGACATGAAGTATTCCGAGGTAAAGAAAACGGCAGACATGATAACGAAAAGAATAAAGGAAGAGATAAAAGACAGTACGGTCAATATAGTTATCTATTAATACATTATGATCATAGGGGGAACTTAAGATTATGGTAAGAGAAGAAAGGATCTGGATAGGAAACAATACTGAAGGGGAAAGAGTGTGTCTGTCCCCGAAGATGGCAAACCGCCACGGACTTATAGCGGGAGCCACCGGAACCGGAAAGACGGTGACGCTGAAGGTTCTTTCGGAGAGCTTCAGCGATATGGGTGTTCCCGTATTTCTTTCCGATGTAAAGGGTGATATAGCGGGGATGTGCGCTCCCGGAAGCGACAGTGACGATATGCGCTTAAGAAAAGAGCGCTTTTCCCTTGAGGAAGCGGGTTTTGCCTTCAAAGGATATCCGGTGAATCTCTGGGATGTTTTCGGAAAGTCGGGACTGCAGCTTCGCACCACGATCTCCGAAATGGGGCCGGTGCTTTTGTCAAGGATTTTGAAGCTTAACGACCTTCAGAGCGACGTTCTGTCCATTATCTATAAGATAGCTGATGATGAAGGGCTGCTTCTCGTTGATACAAAGGATCTGAAGGCCATGATCAACTATGTACAGGAGAATGCAAAGTCCTTTGCCATGGATTACGGTAATATCAGCAGCAATACCACCGGTGCCATAATGAGGGCCATTGTGTCACTGGAGCTGGACGGCGGAGATAAATTCTTCGGTGAGCCCGCGTTAAAGATCACGGATTTCATCGCAACCGACAGCTCGGGCCGGGGAATGGTGAATATCTTAAGCTCGGAAAGCCTTGTAAATAACGGAACCCTTTATTCCATGTTCCTGCTCTGGCTCTTAAGCGAATTATTTGAGACACTGCCTGAGATAGGAAATCCGGATAAGCCAAGGCTCGTATTCTTCTTTGACGAAGCCCATCTTTTATTTGACGGCGCTTCAAAGGAGCTGATGGACAAGATCGAACAGGTGGTAAAGCTTATCCGCTCCAAGGGTGTTGGTGTGTATTTCGTGACACAGAATCCCAGGGATATCCCCGACGGTGTTCTGGCCCAGCTTGGAAATAAGATAGAACATGCGCTTCACGCCTATACCCCTGCGGAACAGAAGGCGGTCAAGGCTGCGGCAGATTCTTTCAGGTCAAATCCGGCCTTTGATACATACGAGAGCATAATGTCCCTGGGAACCGGGGAAGCGCTTATTTCATTCCTTGGAGAGGACGGGGTTCCCGAAACAGTGCAGAAGGTAAGTATTCTCCCGCCCCAGAGCAGCTTCGGCAGCATAGATGATACCACAAGGGACAGGGTGATAAAGTCTTCCTCCCTGTATTTCAAATACGCCGAAAGCTTTGATCCCGATTCCGCGTACGAGTTCCTTATGAGGATGGGACTTGAAAAACAGGCTGAAGCGGAGAAGAAGAAGCAGGAAGCCGCAGAAGAAAAGGAAAGGCTGAAGCAGGAGGCCGCCGAGGAAAAGGAAAGGCAGCGTCAGGAAGCCGCAGAAGAAAAAGCGAGACAGAGGCAGGAGGCTGCCGAGGAAAAGGAAAGGCAGAGGCAGCAGGCTGCGGAAGAAAAGGCAAGACAGCGTCAGGAGGCCGCAGAAGAAAAGGCGAGACTTAAGGAAATAGAAAAGGCGGAGAAGGAAGCCCAGAAAAAGAAAGCCGCTGATGAAAGGGCAAAGAAGCAGGCGGTTAAATCAGTGGGCAACTCCGTGGCCGGAACGGTAGGACGTGAAGTGGGCAAGTCCATGGGCTCCGGCTTCGGCTCCTTCGGAAAGACCCTGGGGGGCAACTTAGGCGCCTCTCTTGGCCGCGGCATATTAAGCACGCTGTTCAAGTTATAAGTCAGCGGGGACGGTTCTTTTTGACTTATATTGTAATGCGGAATGGAGCTTTGCATGGGCATATACTTAAATCCGAAAAATGAAAACTTCAGAAGGACTTTAGCCGGAGATATTTATGTTGATAAGACTATGATGCTTAAGATGCTGAATAGTCTTATCGATAAAGGCAATAATTATATCTGTATTTCCCGTCCCAGGCGTTTCGGAAAGACCATAGCACAGAACATGATAGCTGCATATTATTCAAAGGGCTGTGATTCCCGTGAGCTTTTTAAGGATCTTAAGATCTCAAAAGATAAGAGTTATGAGGAAAAACTCAACAGGTACAATGTCATAAAGATTGACCTTAACAGCGAATACCAGAATACGGAGAATAAAAAAAATGTATTAAAGGAGCTGAAAAGGGAAATCAAGGCAGAGATGACAGTTCAGTTTCCGGATATTAAGTTTTCGCGAAACGACTCCGTTGCAAAGTGTATGCAAAAGATACACGCAGAAACAGGGGAAACCTTTATCATCCTTATCGATGAATATGATGTTCTGGTACGGGAGCAGGTGCCACAGGCTCTGTTTGATGAGTATTTAAGCTTTCTTAACGGTCTATTTAAGAGTGATACCCTGCGGCCTGCCATATCCCTTGCGTATCTTACCGGAATACTTCCCATAGTCCGGGATAAAATTCAGTCAAAGCTCAATAATTTTGAGGAATACACTATTCTGGATTCCAAAGAGCTTACTGAATATGTGGGCTTTATCCCTGAGGAAGTAAAGGCTCTCTGTGGGGAATGGGGCATGGATTATGAAGAGTGCCGGCGATGGTATGACGGGTATTACCAAAACGGATATGAGATTTATAATCCGGAATCCGTTGTAAAGAGCATGATAAATAAAAAATACTCCAATTTCTGGGGAAAGACCTCCTCCTATCGGGTGATAAATGACCGGATAGAGGCGAATTTCAGGGGAACAAAGGATGCAGTTATACGAATGCTCGCCGGGGAGAATGTTCCGGTCAATGTATCACAGTATCTTAATACCATGGACTCCTTTGCGACCCTTGATGACGCTCTCACATATCTTATCCATATCGGTTATCTGGCCTACAATGAAGATGACGAGAGCTGCAGGATACCCAATCTTGAGATAAGGAAAGAATGGGCAAACGCTGTGGCGGTAATGGGTGAAGACTATGAAGTAACAGACAGGATCATTAAAGCTTCAAGAGAGCTCCTTGATGCCACGCTAAAGGGTGATGAAGCTGCAGTGGCGTCTGCTTTGGATGAGAGCCATATCCATGTGACAAGTAACAGAAGCTATAATAATGAGGATGCCCTTCAGAGTGCCATTTATCTTGCGTATATCTATGCCTTAAATAAATATACGATTATCAAAGAAATGACTACTGGCAAGGGCTTTGCTGATGTGGTGTTCATCCCCTTTGTGCCGGACATCCCGGCGATGATAATAGAGCTTAAGCACAACAAATGCGCGGAAAGCGCAATAGACCAGATAAAGGAAAAGAGGTACTTTGATTCCCTTAAGGATTACAAGGGAGGCCTTCTCTTCGTGGGTGTGAACTATGACGAGAAGGACAAAACCCACGAGTGCAGGATAGCGAGATTCGAGGTATAAAGCCAATAAGAACCGTCCCCACTGACTTCCTGACTGAGGGGGTGACAGTGCGTTAATTGACGTGTCCATGGGTAGGCATGTTATAATTATAAGCAAATACGCTTGTTATCACGTAATTAGAAGAAAAACAGAGGTAAATGGGTCGACAGCTATAAAGAACTTCTCTACGCTTAAGCAAGCAAGCATTATAATTGTATATTATTCAGATAGTTCATGATAATCGTCAGAAAAATGGCATCATGCTTTTTTATGGCGATTATTTTGTATGGATAAGGGTTAAATATAGCATCGGGCTAAAAATTCAGATGCATGAAAATATTACTATATCAGGCAAAGGGAGGGAATGCATGAAGAGAAGAATGATGAACAGCATCCTGGCGGCACAGCTTGCAGTTGTACTGGCTTTCTCGGGATGTGCGGCAGGAAACACACAGGGGAATGCGGCAGCGCCATCTGAAGCGGCAGCTGAAGCTCCGGGAAGCGGTTCCTAAGAGAAGGAAGCCCCGGCTGCAGCACCGGCGGAAGAGGCAGCAGCGGAAGATGCCGCAGCAGAAGAAGCGAAAACGGAAGAGCCTGGAACAGAGGAAGCGGGAACAGAAGAGGCTGCCGTGGCGGATACCAAGTTTACGGAAGAAGAGCAGGCAGTTTATGCCCAGGCTGAAACCGGGGAAGGAATCGTTAACACATTCGGAATATGTGATGTGCGCGCATACAATGGCGGGAAAAGAATCAGCCGAGGCGGTTGGGTTGCCATTTTATGCTACAGCGATCGTTGATCCCGGACAGAGCTATTATTATACCAAAGATGGAACTATCGGAAAGGAAGGCTGGACCGACTGGGGATCAAAGGAATCCTACCGTGAAGAGAAGGCCGGGGAGGATATGGAGAAGATTGATAACGAATTTACAGGGATGGTCTTCGATAACTTCTCCATCAAGGCTTTCGGAGATCTTCATGAGGACGACTCCGAGGAAAATGACATCACGGTATCCCAAAACGTGGAGGGTACCCTCAATAATTACAACATCACCTATAAGAGCAATGTGGCATTTAACGGCAAGAAGCAGACACCGGAAGTGAAGATCACGGCCATAGACAAGACCACCGGCGCAAAGACCGAGCTTACCCCGAAGAAGGATTTCAAGGTTAAGTACAAGAATAATAAGGACGCCGGAGAGCTTAGAGGAAAGATAAAGATCAGCTTTAAGAAGGCCTATAAGGCTGAGAATGCCGAATTCAAGAAGAGGATCTTCAGCTTTACCATACTGCCTGTCCTGGCAACTGAAGAGAACACCACATTTAAGAAGATCAATGAGGACAGCGATAAGGCTTCGGGACTGAAGGTTGACGGCATAAAGGTTAAGAAATCATTCTATACCCTGGATACGGATAATAAGCTGATCCTGTTCAGCGGGAGCTTCAAAGGACAAAAGTCATATAAACAGTAATTTATGAGTTGTAAAGCAGCGGAGTAATCCGTGGGCGTCAGGGTAGGATAAAAGGACGAAAGGACTTTTGTCCTACCCATCATAGTATTTATGAAAGGAGCAGATATCATTCATGAACAGCCCCGTTGAAGAAGTATTCGATTTTACGCTTGATGAATTAACAAGGATCGCAGGCAGGATCACACCGGATATCTTTCAGGAATACATATCTCGGATGACTGGGATCGTATGATACCTCCTTTTACACTTGTGCTGGGTTATAAGCGTACAGATAAAGAAGTGCAGGAAATGATGGAGCTCTTATCCATTCAGAAAACCAAAGAATGGGATGAGATCAAAAAGGATCCCGAGGCCGTTGCCTATTATGAAAGTGCCTTTAAGGAGATGTCCATGCGTCTCATCTCTTCCGTGTACGCCGCGCAGAAGCGTTTTGTCAATTCAGTCGGAAAAGAGTTCCTGGTCATGCATCCTGCGGACTTCGCCATGCAGACGTCCCTTCTCTTAAAGATACATCTGAAGGGTGCTGTAGTTGGCACCAATATTGATGACAATATGGATAATGTGAACAGGCTGTTTAAGGAAAATGACCCCTATGGACGGTATATCTTTGACGGAGAGGATTTCACCGACATGTCATCCCTCGTTGGGAACGCCGGATGGAAGGCTGAAAACAACGGGGTAGTATTGTCTCATGTAATCGAGGAAAGGTTCGATACAGAAGATGCAGGACTAAGCGATATGTCACAGGAGGAACTGGAGAAGACGCTTTTTGGCAGAACGGGGATAAAAGCGGAGGCTGAGGAACTGTATAATAAAAAAGTATCGGAGCTTGAGAAAAAAGCTGAAAATGACCCTTCATCAAAAGAAGAGCTTGATCTGCTCCGGTCTCTGCGTCCCTCAACCTACTGGCTGATACAGCATCCGGAAGTATTTACAAAAAAGACATTTCTTGCTAAAACCCCGGAGGGAGAATTTATTTTCGGGGGTGAATATGAATATAACGGGAGATCGGTATTTAACGTGAATGTAACTATTCAGAACCCCCACACCGCACCTTCGCAAAAAATGATTTTTGATTAAA
>CAMJPM010000012.1 GCA_946407725.1 uncultured Lachnospiraceae bacterium | reverse complement strand
ATTCACGTCTATTCTTTTTTATGAGTTTTTTTGTGAAATACTCCTTTTTAATATCGAGAGATATAACATATCTAGCAGCATTCCTTGCACTAACCATCTTATTATCCTTTCATCCCAAACTGAGGTACGCCCCAATGAACATACTTGCTTTGCCTACAGCAGTTCGGAAAGTACCATGGAAAAGCCGGGATATAACGATGAGGTCAGTTCTTCATCAAAGGATATCTGGTCTGCCTTTTCCACTCTTTCCTCTGCTTCATCGGAAAATGAATATGTATTGATCGTCCTTCTTTCAGGATTGATGATCCAGTATTCTTTAACCCCTGCATCACGGTACTTAAAGAGCTTTATGGCGTAATCCCTGTCTTTAGTAGAAGGCGAAACCACCTCCACCACCAGATCCGGCGCCCCGTTACAGCCATATTTATCAAGCTTATCCGGATCACAGACAACAGTTACATCAGGCTCGATATAATTCCGGTTATCCTTATTCAGGAATACGGCAAAAGGCGCAGGATATACCCTGCAGTTACCGCCTTTTTTCCGGATATAATTAGATAATTCGGTGCTCACTACACTGACAATCTCCTGATGTTCCCGGAGCGGTGTGGCCATGTCATACCATACCCCGTCAATAAGCTCAGCCCTTTTTCCCTCAGGAAGATTCATAATATCGTCCACAGTATATTCAACTGCTTTCTTAAATTCCATATTCACCTTCCTTTTTCAGTTCTTTTTCCATTCCTCACACATTATGTTCAGCCCCCATGAACCTCTGAAAACAGTCAGACTTCCCCCTACGATCCCGGAGGTCTTTTTTGAAGATCCGGCACCGCTCTGTATCCTGCATTGTCACATGTCTCACCCGCCGCAGATTTCCCAACGAGCAGGAGTATCGATCATGGTCTTGTTCCGGGCACGCCTGATTACCCGCCCTTCATCGCTGATTGAAACGCTTCAGTGGAGATAAGCGCACTAATACATATATTATTTTACTCAAAATCGGAAAAAAATGCAAATCTTAAGACTTAGCCCTCAGGATTCTGGAAATTATGAGCCGGATGTACTCTCTTCCAAAGAAGACCGAGACGAACGCAAGGAGGATTAGAAGGGCATATCTGATAACCGGATGGGGATAGAGGAACGCCGTGAGGATCCCGCAGGCTATGGCGGCCATTAGCATGAGGAAATACTGTCCGTCGTGATAGAGTCTTAGTTTCAATATGAACCTTACTGCCATATAGTGCAGCACCATCAGGATAAAATAACCTGCAAGGGTGGTATAGGCTGCAGAGATATAGCCGAATTTCGGAATAAAATATGCGTTGAGTCCGATGTTCACCGCTGCGGCGATACAGGAATTAAGGGCGATAAGAAAAGTTTTCTTGTGGAACAGCTCCGCATTCACGTAGTTTGTGTAGAAATACTGGCAAAGGGTGCCAAGAGCCACCGGAGGCACCACCCACATGGAATCCCAGTAGCTTCTGGCAAACAGGATCTTTACCGCCAGAGGCGCTGCCCCTATGAATATGAGGGTCAGCACGCAGCCGCAAGCCATCATTATCCTGTTTTTGTCCATGATCCCTTCGATATCGTTGTCGTAGAGATGCTCATTAAACCAGGGAAGCCATGCCTGTCCCACCGCATTTGTCACAAACATTAAAAGGGTGCCTATGGTATATCCGGAGGTATAGAGCCCCACAGCGGAAAAACCGTGGATCTCCGATATCATTGACACATCTATCCTGGAGAGCAGGATAAGGGCCAGCCCGTGGGGTATCATGGGAAGTCCGATCTTTAAGGCATAGAGCCAGTATTCCTTATTGTAAAAGGTTCTTCCCTTTGCCGCGAGGTTTACATAACACCAGACTGCCACAGCCATTCCCGGTATCACTGTTCCCAGGATCTTTAAGAAACCTTTTTCCGCCGGTATAAAGAGCAATAACAGAATGGTGAGAATAACCGTCGTCACCGTAAGGATCACGGAAATGGCGAT
This sequence comes from uncultured Lachnospiraceae bacterium, assembly GCA_946407725.1. GTDB lineage: Bacteria > Bacillota > Clostridia > Lachnospirales > Lachnospiraceae > NK4A144. The sequence goes on along the minus strand of CAMJPM010000012.1, from coordinate 44,901 downwards.
ATTTTCCCTGTATTTATACTCAAAGCGGTATTTGTACTGCATATAGTCAATAGAGGGAAAAACCGTCAGATACATAAAGAGCAGGAAGACCACGATCCGGGGAAACTGCAGAAAAGTGCCGCCTTCCGGGAAAAGCACCATTACAAGAATAAGCACTATTAGGGAAAAACCGCTGGACAATGTCTGTATGGAGGACATAAAGGCGTCAAAATCCTCCTTAAAATCCAGCTTTGCCCGTCCCACGCTGTATATAAGACAGAGGCCGCTTATCACGGAAAAAATGCTGACATAATTATTGAAATTATTGGCATATCCGGTTTCTGCCGTATTTAAGAGCCTGGTATATATGGGGGCGGTGATTATCCCCACCGCCCTTATGAGCACATTTGAAATCACATACCAGAAGCCGGAGCGGACAGCCTTCTGTCCGTCCCCGGTCTCTACGCTCCTGTTCTCCTGGGCTTTCTCACTCATGCAAGCATATCCCTTTTAAGCACTGTATCCTGGGCAATCTGGGTGATGGCGGTCTTTCCTATAACCGTATGGATTTCCGAGGGTGATATGCCAAGTCCCGGCCTCTTCCAGGTGAGCATATCCTCTGTGATAACTGTTCCCTCATGTATATCCACTGCGGCCACCAGGGATCTTCTGGCGTTCTGCCTCGCAGCGCTTTCAGTGGAAAGGCTCACGAGCTCCCCTTTTCCCCGGATTTTGATTATGTCATTTATACCCGAGATGATCTTCATGGCATCAAAGGGATCCATGGCGTGATAGTGATCATTTCCTTTGAGCTTCTTATCCAGGGTAAAGTGCTTTTCAACCAGTACGGCGCCGAGATTGTAGGCCGTCTTTATTACGTCGAAATTCGGCGTGGGCTTGGTGTGATCCGAGTACCCGGTATAGCAGTCCGGGAACTTCTCCTTTAAGGATGCGATCTTGAGTAGATTTGCGTGATCAAGGGGAGTGGGATATTCCAGCACGCAGTGGAGCAATGTGATCTTTTCGCTGTTATGCTGCCTTATGGTATCTATGGCTTTCCTTATCTCATCCTCATTCGAGGCTCCCACAGAGAGGAGAATGGGCTTTCCCTTCTTTGCCTGGTATTCGATAAAGGGCAGATTGGACAGATCGGAGGAGGATATCTTATACACATTCATCATGTCATTCAGATAATCGGCGGATTCCGTATCAAAGGCCGTGGACAGGAATTCTATCCCGCACTTTTCCGCGTGTTCGTAAAGCTCCCGGTACTCCTTTTCCCCGAAGGCATCGAATTTCTGAAAGAGCTCATACTGGCTCCCCGTTGGCTCTTCGCTCCTGTCCCAGTATGCCGGACTGTCCTTGCTGGCCAGTGTCCCCGCTTTATAGCTCTGGAATTTCACGGCGTGGATCCCCGCCTGTGCCGCCTTGTCGATCATGAGACAGGCGGCTTCCAGTGGGGTTGTTCCCATTTTGGCGGCAATATCGTAATAGTTGACGCCGATCTCCCCCACAAGGGTAAATTTATTTTCCGCAAGTCTTTCCTTAATAACGCTCTTTCCCATACTGCCTCCTTCTGATTTTATGCAAACCTCATCTTCAATTTATGTAAACCCATCCTCCGGTTTATGTAAACCATATATCTGATTTATGTAAACCACATTCACGATTATTGTAAACCACAATATTTTTTAATACAAGCCTTATCGTCAGTTTATGTAAACCACTTCTACGGTTTATGTAAACCATACTCAAATTTTATGTAAATCGCAATACTTTGTTTTATGTAAACCCAATTGACAGCTTTCATAGCTCCCGCACTTTCCCTTTGATCCACCTCTCATATCCCTTTTCATAAAACTTAAGAAGCTCCCGGAGCATGTCACGAAATGCCTGATCCTCTTTCCTGCGCCCTGAGAAGATCTCCTCCGCGCCGTCCATCAGTTCAAAGATCTTTACCTCTGTGCCCGCTTCCTTCACGGCCTCCAGATAGGCTGCAGCGGAGTGAAGGCTGTCAACGCTGCCGAAATTCCTGATCTCACGCTCCAGCTCATCAAAGGAGGTGATGACCTTTATGCCCTCAATAAGTGAGTAGGGGGTTTTCCCGAAGACTATAGAGCGTTTTCCCAGAAGTGCGGCCTCATAGGCTGCGGTGCCGGTGATGGTGACCACCCCTTTGGCTTTGAGTATCCAGGGCTTGGGGTCTTTATAGTAATTGACCTGTACCACACGCACATTGGCGATCTCCCCGGCCTTTTTGTAAAACTCCGGATCCCTCTCTCCCAGCATGGACTGATGCTCCTTTACGTAGAGCTTCCATCCCGGGGGCAGGGCCTTACTCACCTGCTCTATGAGATTTAATTCATCCACATAGAATGAAGCCTTGACAAATACCGAGGACTCCGGGATAAGATGCAGTGGCATATAGACATAGGTTTCACCCTCCACCGGATCTTCAAAGAGACTGTTTGGCACCAGGAATTTCCTCTTTCTCATCATGGCGTCATAATAATGCTTTAGATAGGGCCAGGTTCTGGCATAGAGCATGGTGCTCCTTTTTTTCACCGGAAGGTTTTTCGCCCTGTAGTCCTGATCGAAGAAGTAGTTCCACTTTCCCCGCATGACCCGTAGGATCCAGATAAGGCTGTCCCTCTCATACTGCACAGTAACGGAGCCTGCGAATTCCGGATTCATGATGTCATTTTTTTCCCGGAATTCCTTTATATAGGCTATGGATTCCGGCATCTCCTCATCATTCAGGGAGAGCTTCTCCCTGTAGATCCTCTCAAAATAGGGATCGATATCAAAAGCATTCTGGAAAGAAGGATATTTCCAGTACCCGTATTTCCCGTACTCTATGGTCATATAGGGGATCTTTCTCTTCCATGCCACCTCGCAGAGTATTGTGCGCTGCAGCTCCGCATTATCCATATCCAGGATCACATCCGGCTTAAAGTCATCCAGCACCCGGAAGATCTTTTTGTAATTTAATTCCAGCCAGTAGGTGTTTTCCTCGTCGCTGGTTATGGCCCAGTAATCCCGGTAGTGATAGTGCCTGGTGTTTTCCTGGGAGCTCATGAGCTGCATCCCCGGAGTCTTAAAGTGGCTGTACTCTTTTTCGATCATATCGAGAAAATCCGGGTCAGCGGGGCCTTTGACACCCTTATTCACCGGCCTGTCCTTTAAGCCCTTTCCCCTGCCGAAAAGTGTGTGGGACCTGTAGCCGTCCGGAGCGATCCCCGCTTTTTTTCTGAAGGCTTCCATGCCCTCCACGAATTCATCGCAGATATCGCTCACATCATAGAGTTTGCATTCCGGGAGATGCTCCCTGAACTCAAAGATGGTGTGCTCGTTATAATAGCATTTGTTGAAACGGCTTTCGGAGGACATGATATAAAAGGCTGCCACCTCATTGTCCTCCATTAGATCCCGCGCCAGAAACCACAGGGGCTTACCGTAGGTCTCCCTGCATATAAAAAGTATTCTTTTATTCTTAAATATTTCACTGCTGAGTGCCATTGTACTTCTCTTTCAGCTTTTTTACCGCCCCGGGACGTCTCTTGAAATATTCCCTTATGGCAGATATCTTTTTATGGTAACCCTCTTCTCCCACAGCTCCATTATAAAACCTTTCATACCACATTGCCATGTGGGAAGCGGAGGACTCCTCCAGCTTACTTATCTTCTCATTTACTTTTGTATAGGAGCAATAAATCTCCTCCATTTTGTCAAGCTTCTTAAAAAACTCCTGCCGGAAATCCGGGTTTTCAAAGGCTGCCGCAAATACTGCGTCATCCTCCAGTGCCTTTTCCAGATTATCTATATCCATCTGCTCCAAATCCATGGTCTTGTGATTAAGGTCAAATAGCATGTAGCGCCAGCGGCAGTCCTCTTTTTCCGTGTCTCCGGCCTTAATACTGCGCCACAGTGCAAAATTTCTGGTGGGCCAGTCATTCTGCGCCCCGATATAGATCTCAAAGGCATAGTAGTCCGTCATGCTGTCAATATCCACGGCCTCCTTAAACCTCTCATAGGAGTCCTTGTCAGAAAGTCCGCTGTATGCCATGTACCTTAGCTCCTCATAGAGCTTTGAGGCCTCAGGGTTTCCGCCCACCGGAAGATTATCTTTTATGACCGCCGTATTTTCCCTTGGAACCCCGTATCTGTCATGGATATAGTCTTCATTAAATCTGTCGGAAATGTATTCTATACCCCAGTACTCCCCGTTAAGGAAGAGATGGGCCGGCCGGTAACGGATTACGCTGATATTAAGAGGCTCCGCAAGGAGAGCCCCCAGCCTGTCCAGTATCTTGTAATCCACATCATTACCGCCGGAAAAGAGCGACACGCTTTTTTCCCTGCTGTCCCCGGGAAGAAGGCTTACCGGAAAGCTGTCGGCACCGGAGTATATTTTCCGGGAATACAGGTTTAAGGATTTCTGGGGAAAGCATCTGCTCCAGTTGCCCTTTATCCTTATCCCGGTTTTCACATTCATCATGAGAGCGTGGTCTTCCCCGAAAACAGCCATATCCGCTTCTCTTTCCCACTCTCTGCCCTGAAAGCGGTAATTCGCTATTCCCCAGTATTTGACCTCCGGGTGCTCCTTTAAATATTCATGTCCCGCATCCCCGAGGACATATATGCCTTTTTCGGATCCGAACAGCCCTTCCGGGTCCGAAGCCAGGGATATCACCGCCGTATCTTTGTATTTTTCCTCCTGAATACCAACAAAATAGGTCTCTGTCCCGATCTCCCCCAGGTTCCCCTTTTCATCCACCACGGCTGCCCTCACCACAGTAGCCTTATCCACCCTTTTTTCCGGAAGGGCAAAGGGATATCTCCTGTTTCCTTTGGGCAGCAGGTTTGATACGTCCGCTATAGCGGAATACAGGTTTTCCCTGTCTGATGCTTCTGTTATCTCTATGGGAGAAGTGTATAAAATACTGTTTTCATCGGGATCGCTGCCGTCAAGTGTATAATATATCTTCTGTCCCGCTGAACCTTTCAGGTTCAGATAAAAGGGCTTATCATAAAATCCGCTCTCCACGGAAAACTCCGGTTTCCTTAAGGTCCTCGGCCTCATTTCCACAGAAGTATCGTTTCCTTTACCGGGAGTTCCGCTCCTTATCCGGAAATCCCCTTTACTATCCGGATATCTGGAAAAAGTCATATCCCGGTCCAGATATGGCACCTCCACCTTATCGGTATTGTCCCCGGCGGGGCTTATCAGCACCAGGCTGCAGCCCTCCTTTGAAAGACCCATGGGCAGATGCAGCTCATCTGCTTTCTCCTTCTCAAAAAAGCTGCCGCTGTAAAGATATTCCCTTAAGTTTAAAGACCGGTCCGGATCGTATTCCTCCTCTTCGCTCCCGTAATCCTTTGACGCAAATATGAGCCTGTATTCCCCGGGCTTTACTGTCCCCTCCGGTATTTCCCATGATCCGCCGCCCTTTTCATCCGCTACACCTATCTTATAGCCCGAAAGGTCTATGTCCTCGTCTCCCATATTTATTAGCTCAATATAGTCCCTGTACTCGCCCAGGCTGTCGTATGACACGGAGAAATTGGAGGTGCAGATCTCATTTATCTTAAGACCCGAGGCCTTTCTTCTGTTTAACAGTGACTTTACGGACAGCAGTATAAGGATTACGGAAAACAGTATAAGAAGTGCTGCCGTGAATCTATTTCTCTTCATGCTTTACTTTTTTCCTGTTCCTTTACGAATCCGGGTATATTTTCCTACCTCTTTTTCCTGTTCCTTGACAAATTTAGGTGTCTCCTGCCTCTTTTTCCCAAATAGTGTGATAATCTTCAGGGCAAAAAGGGAATGCAGCGAAAGGAATACCTTTATCCTGGTGTTTTTATTCACAAAGGGATTTTGCATGCATCTTTTTTTATGCTCCCTTATATAGGCAAAATGGATCTCTGCCTCCCCCCTGTCAAAATACCCCTCTGTAAGGGCGTTCTGAATGCAGGTTATGTGTCCGTAGAGAAGACAGGCTTCCGCCTCTTTTTCAAGCTCCGGGAACTGCATGAGCGCCTTTTTGCAAAAGACAGTATCCGCTTCGGAATTAAGCTCACTCATCTTTTTTAGCTTTGACATGGAATCCCCTCTCATCCTGAAGTGGTACAGAGGTTTTCCCGTAAAGACCACCCTGTCGGTCTCAAGAAAGATGTCCCCCACCGTATATCTGTCCTCCAGATACCTGTCCTCGGGGAAAAGCCTGTCCTTAAAGCGCTCTGCCTTAAAGAGCTTGTCCCAGCAATGGAAGAAAAAGGCCCCGTCGTCTATCAGGGTTTTAAGGGCATCCCTCCGTCCATATGTAATGCTTTTATCCCTTAATTCCTCCCTGTAGATCTCATTATGTCCGGGGTACTCCCGGTAGTGGCCGCATACGGAGATATCCGCATTGGCTTCGCGGGCGGCGTTATATAGAACGTCATACATATCGCTCTCCACGTAGTCATCCCCGTCCACAAAGCCGATATATTCTCCTTTTGCCGCCTTAAGCCCCCTGTTTCTCGCATCGCTCACCCCCTTTGCGACACATTCCACTATCTTAAAACGGCTGTCTTTTTCCTCAAACTCCCGGGCGATATGAAGACATCCCCGGTCATCCCTTATAATCCCGTTTTCTTTTGTTTTTTCCTCACTGTGGCCCACCACAAGAATGAACTCCAGATTAGGGTATTTAAGGTTTTCCAGGCTTTCCAGGCATTCCCTCAGATATGGTTCCACATCATATATTATGGATATAACCGAAATAAGAGGCTCAGTCATTCTCTCTGACCTCTCTTATTGCCTTTAGAAGAGCATCTCCCTTTTCTAAGGAGGGCTCCAGAGCGGCTCCCTCTCCCCATTCATTCCAGGCATTTATGAAGACATAGCTCTCCTTATCCTTAAGCGTTTTTTTTAGGCTGTTTAACGCTGTCCTGAATTTTTCCGCGGAAGCTTGCGTATATACCAGCCCTTTATAGGAGCGCCTGGGGGTATTGTCCCACTGTGCTATCAGGCCGGGATATTCGTTTCTTTCATATTGTCTCGAAACTATCCCCTCATATATCCAGTCTATGGGGATCCGCCGCTCCAGTATCTTTTTTTCCGGCTCCCTGTTCATGGGGAGAGCATTATATAAATGTCTTAAAAGAGTACCGGAATTGTAAAGGAATGTCCGTAAGGGGGACAGGCCGTGCTTTAATGTGTAGCCTGGTTCAAAATAGTAATATGCGTCCATCAGGTTTTTCCGCGTATCCTCATTACCCGCAGTCCTTCCGCCAATCCAGAAAATACCGTCAAATCCCTCTTTTCTTGCCCATTCGTCCCATTTTGCCTTCATTTCCGGAAGACAGTCGATATCAAAGGTTCTGTATATTATGTAAACCGGTTTATTGTCCTTTTTTATATATCTTTTGTCCTTAAAATAGGGGAGCTCACATTCAAAATGGGCTCTCCACTCCTGTTCCCCTCCGTATTCCTGGGGCATCAGCACCTCTTCCTTCAGGTCGTACCAGGCTCTGGTCCATGTCTCATTGGCCCAGGCAAAGCAGTAGGGCATATCTATCTCAGGGTGGTTTAGGAGTATCTCCATGGGTTTTTCCATCAGCTGCTTTCCGGTGAAATAATATCTGTATACCGCAAAGCCGTCTATTCCGTATTTCCTCGCCTCCCCTGCCTGGCGGATAAAGGTCTCCGGCTGGTCATTTACCAGGTCATAATATCCGTCTTTTGGATGCAGGATAGACTGCCCCTTAAATACCGGAGCTGCGCCCTTTAAGGCGGTCCACTCCGTATAGTCTTTTCCCCACCATTCATCGTTCTCCGGAAAGGAGTGGTACTGGGGAAGATATAGCGCAAGTATCTTCATTTTCCCTCTCCTGCCCTCTCTTCCTTTTCGTTTACGATCCCGGAGATACGTCCCTTTTCGTTTACGATCCCGGAGATACGTTCTTTCTCATTTACGATCCCGGAGATACGTCCCATGCAGTAATAGAATACCGGCACCGACAGCGCAAAGCTCATCATATTTGAGCCGATGGACATTATCAGGGTAATAAGGATCACACCGGTTTCCGGGGCACATTTTTTTATATTGGCAAATCCTTTTTTCAGGAGCAGGATCATTAGAAAGATAAAGATGGAGGTCCCTACTATCCCGCTCTCCACATAGAGCTTTGCCAGCCCTCCGTCTGCAATGAGATGCTCCGTATATCCGATGGCTCTGTGGCCGTTGGCTCCCAGGCCATTCCCGAGCCAGATGCTCTTCATGTTATTCGCGGCCCCCACCCACTGGTCCGATCTCTGGGCTATGGACCCCGGAAGGGATACCAGCCGGTAATATACCTTCATAAAGGCCCCTCTGAATACCATGAAAAATCCCGCTGTAAAGATCACTGCGAGAACACCTTCCAGCGCAAGATATTTTTTGTCCGCTTTTTCAAATACCAGGAAAACAAGGCAGTTCAGATAGATTATGATAAAGATAGCCGCTGCCATGGCGGAGCGCTGGTTACTCATAAATGCGAGAAAAAGCATAAAGAAGAAGGAGCAAATGGAGTCAACGGGGACGGTTCTCGTTGACTCCAATTCTTGGAAGTCAACGAGAACCGTCCCCATTGACTCCCTAAAACGCCTTACGGACAACAGCATCCCCACTGAGGGGAGATATCCCATAAGAGTGCTGCCGATCACAGAATGCATGCGGACCCTCATGGTCTGCACATCCGCTTTGGAAATAAGCTCCAGCCTCATTAGATAGTCTATATAGAATTTTGGTCCGGTGATAAAGAGAACGATGCCCACAAGCCCGGTAAATGCCACCGAGATCAGGAACAGCTTTGAAAACCGGTCAGGATACGTTTCTCTCCTGCCACAGAAATAAAAGCACATGGGAAGGGCAGTGGTGAAGAGCTCCCCCAGAAAGACCGAAAGGGGCGCTCCGAAAGACAGACACCATATCCCGGAGAGCAGGTTATAGGCGATCCAGACAAATGCCATGATATCCTCGGGCGGGTAGTTGTCTGCGATATTATGTAAACTAGCTGACCCACGAATGAATGCTGTTTTATGGGCACTTTCTGAGTTATGTAAACCCAGGTTCCCGCGGCCGTTTATCGCTGCAAATACCGTCTCTGCCGCCACCAATATTACAAAGACCGCAGACGCCACCCCCGGTCTCACCACATCCGGAAAAAACATGGCAAGAAAATATATGCCCAGCACCACAGGATAGTACCAGCAATGGATGTTATTAAATTTAAATTTCCCGATTTTCACAAATAAAATCCTTTCGGTTTCGTAGGCGTAAACCCACTGCTTTTGTGCGGTGGTGGGGAGTCAGGGAGTCAGTGGGGACGGTTCTCGTTGACTTCCGAGACAGGGGAGAGACAGGGGGACGGTCGCGGTCAATTATCATAATGGCCACGACAGGAAACTATAAATAATATGTTCCCTTCTTCGTAATATACAATACGGTTTTCTTCATCAATCCGACGACTCCACATGCCACTTAGATTGTCTTTCAACGGTTCAGGCTTACCAATGCCCTCAAATGGACTACGCTTAATATCTTTAATAAGCGCATTTATCCTCTTAAGGGCTTTTTTATCCTGTGTCTGCCAGTAAAGATAGTCATCCCAGGCACGATCTTCCCATAGTATCTTCATATTCAATCCTCAATAAGATCATGCTCGGCAAAATGTGCTTTCCCTTCTCTGATATCCCTGGCAATGCCTTCAAGATAACGCATATTGCTTTCTGAATAAAAAGGATCAGCGGACACTTCAAAAGGTATGCGACGCTCACGGCCAACCTTTTTTGCAAAGATTGTAAATGCTGCGCTCATGGATAAACCCATATCAGCACACGCCTGTTCCATGCTTTTTTTTACGTCCGAATCCAACTTGAAATTTACATTAACAACCTGTGCCATATCACCACTTCCTTTCATGATCATATCATCATTTTAGCAAATATAATTAAATATGCAAGAATTATTCTTTATTAATTATACGTCATATTAGATAATTTTAAGAGACAGGGGGAGTCAATGAGAACCGTCCCCATTGACTTCCATTAGATCCGCCAGGGCTTTTGAATCAGATGCCTTGAAAAATGAAGCTTTGTCATACCCCGAGAGGATCTCTCTCGCAAAGGGGGTATCGGCAGCTATCACCGGAATTCCGGCTTTACAGGCTTCTGCCAGGGGAAGGCCGAAGGTCTCTATATATGACGGAAAGAGCATTACCGAGGTTCTGTAGAGCTTCAGGAGCTCCTCCCTTTTGATCATCCCCCTCCATTCAATAAGATCCCTGCAGCACTCCGGCACCTCCACCCAGGGAAGGTTTTCTTTTCTTTCGGTAAAGATGACCTTCATATCACGGATCCCCCTGTCACATAGGATCTTCAGGGCGTTCACTATACACTGGTGATCCTTATAGAGAATGGGTCCCGCCGGGTATATGAACTGCCGCGTCTCTTTGTGTTTACATAACTCGCCAAAGTCCCGTGCATCGCCTGATTTACATAACTCATCGGCGCCGCCCACGCCACGGAGTTTACATAACTCATTCGTTCCGGCCATTTCCACATGTTTACATAACTCTACAATCTCCGGAACCTCCGGCGGCATTATCACGATCTTTTCCGGGGAGATCCCGTCTTTTTTTACCACCGCGTCCTTCATCCACTGCGTCTGCACTATGATCCTGTCCGCTCTTTTTAAGGATCTGTCTATTTCCGGCGCGATGAGATACTGGTAGACCGCAAGGGGACGCTCCCATTTATTGAAGAATGAAAATTTTTTTATATTCTGAAATCCCAGGGGCTGATGGAGATAGATCACTGTCCCCGAGAGCCTTTCCGCTCCCCGGGGCAGTGTATTCTGCATGGATATGATCACATCCGGATTTAGTTTACATAAATAATCTTTTCCGGTAAAATGATCAAAAAGAAGTCTTTTAAGCCTCGACTGTTTTACATCTTCTTTCAAGATTACGTGGATATCCGGAGAATCAGGCTTTTCCTTAAGTATCCCCTTTACTCCGGTGATAAAAAACCACTCATTACCGTCCTTCAGGCTGCATACTAGATCATAATAATCCCGCAGAACGGAAAGAGCCCCGGTTTTGGACGCCGCTGTATCCAGCACCACTATCCTTAAGGGCCCTTTTTTATCAAGTCCGGGCAGCAGCTTATGAATCTCAACGGGATAATTCAATGCTTCAGCCATACTGTCTCATTCACTATCTTTGTATAGCTCTGTATGAGCTTTATCACCTTGACGGAAACGTTGCTGTCCGCGTAATCCCCTGCCTCCACAGTCTCTTCGCCGTTTTCATACATGGAGACAGCCAGCTCCACGGCCTGTTTCACATCCTCTTCCTTTATTCCGCCTATTACAATGGTTCCCTTGTCCAACACCTCGGGTCTTTCGGTGGAGGTGCGTATAAGAACCCCGGGGAACCCCAGCATGGCGGATTCCTCTGAAAGCGTGCCGCTGTCTGACAGCACACAGTATGCGGATTTTTGCAGCTTATTGTAATCGAAATAGCCGAAGGGCTCAGGATTGCGCACCAGGGGATGGAACTTGAAATTCCTCTTTTCAATGAATTTGCGGCTCCGGGGGTGGGTGGAATATATCACCGGCATCCCGTACTTTTCGGCTATGGCATTTATGGCATTCATAAGGGAGAAGAAATTGTCCTCAAGGTCGATATTTTCTTCCCTGTGGGCAGATACCAGGAAGAACTCCCCCTTCTTTAGTCCCATTCTTTCCAGCACGTCCGAGGCTTCGATATCCTCCTTAAAGGTATTGAAAACCTCCTTCATGGGAGAACCGGTGACAAAGATCGTCTTGCCGTCTATGCCTTCACTCAGGAGATACCTTCTGGAGTGCTCTGTATAGGGCATGTTAATATCTGAAATATGGTCCACGATCTTCCGGTTTATCATTTCAGACACATTCCAGTCCCAGCAGCGGTTTCCGGCTTCCATATGGAAGATGGGGATCTTCAGCCTCTTGGCGCTTATGGCGCTTAAGGCGGAATTGGTGTCCCCCAGGATCAGTACCGCGTCGGGCCGCTCCTTTTCCATCAGTGAATAGGAGGCTGCGATGATATTCCCCATGGTCTCCCCCAGATTCTTACCGGCGCTGGAGAGATAGTGGTCCGGAGCCCGGAGCTTCAAGTCCTTAAAGAAAACCTCGTTTAAACTGTAATCGTAATTTTGACCCGTATGGACCAGGATATGGTCAAAATACCTGTCCGCGCATTTAATGACCGCAGAAAGCCTGATAATCTCGGGCCTGGTTCCAAGCACCGTCATGAGTCGTAGTTTACTCAAAATAAAGCCGCTCCTTTCATAAAACAAAAAAAGTAACTATTCAGAACCCCCATATAACCCCCCTCACACCGTCTCATAGTAAGTATCGGGATGGTTTTCGTCATAGATCTCATTCGCCCACATGACGGTTATGAGATCCGTTTCCCCCTCATTTATAATATTATGCGTATAGCCCGTGGGGATATCCACCACCTCCGGGACTTCCCCTGAAACATGGTATGTAATAACCTTGTCTGTCCCGATCTTCCGGAATTCTATCCTGGCTTTTCCGGATACCACCAGAAATTTCTCGTTTTTGGAATTATGCCAGTGCTGCCCCTTTGTGATCCCCGGGCGGCTCACGTTTATGGAGACCTGTCCCCTGTCGGAGCTCTTCAGGAACTCCGTAAAGGAGCCCCTGTTGTCCTCATTCTTTTTAAGCCGGTAGGAAAAGGCATCCTCAGGCAGGAATGAAAGATAGGTGCTGTACAGCTTTGACACAAATTCATCTCCCATATCCGGTACCATCAGCTTTTCCCTGGATTCCTTAAATGAATATATGGTATCCGCTATGTATTTAAGCTTTCTCTCATATATGAGACTGGGCGGAAAAGTGACAAATTCCCCGGGGGGAAGCTTTATCCCTGTCTTTAATATCCTAAGGAACTGGTCTATCACATCATCCACATAGGCGAGACTCACAATATGCTCCGGATCATCTATCCTTATGGGCAGATCCCTTGCGATATTATGGCAGAAGGTGGCTATCACCGTATTGTAGTCCGGCCTGCTCCATTTGCCGAAGAGATTGGGAAAGCGGTAAACGTATACCGGCAAATCACATTCCCTTCCATAGGAAAAAACGAGCTCCTCCGCCGCTCTTTTGGACTTTCCGTAATCGTTATTCAGCCCTGCCTGTATGGAGGAGGAAAGAAGGACCGGAACCCTGTTACCACTCTCCTTCAGGCTTTCAATAAGCTTCCCCGTAAGTCCGGCGTTTCCCTCCATGAATTCCTTTGTGTCCTTCGGCCTGTTCACCCCCGCCAGATGGAATACGAAATCGCACTCGGAGACATAGGCCTTAAACTCCTCCTCTGTGGAGTTCAGATCATAGGAAAACACCTGATCGTAGCCCGCGATCTTCAGATTATGTGTCAGGTTTTTACCCAGGAACCCTCCTGCTCCCGTGACAAGGATCTTCATTTTTCCTGCTCCGTTTCACTAAGTCTCATCCTGATATATTCAAGCTTTAAGAGCTTTTCCTTAACAGCCTCCACATCCAGGATCTCTGTATTGTCAGAATTAAAGGTATCAAATTTCGGTCTTCCGGTATTTCCTTCTATAAAGTATTTATCATAATTTAAGTCCCTGTTGTCTGCGGGAACCCTGAAAAATCCGCCTTCATCCACGGCCCTCATGCACTCCTCGGAGGTGAGGAGGGTCTCTGCCATTTTCTCCCCATGGCGCACTCCTATTACCCTGGTCTCGTGGTCCTCTGCCCCGAAAAGCTCCTTTACCGCCCGGGCTAAAGTCTCTATGGTACAGGCGGGAGCCTTCTGGACCATGATATCCCCGGCATTGGCGTTATTAAAGGCATAGAGCACCAGCTCCACCGCCTCCTCCAGGGACATGATGAACCTGGTCATTTTTGGCTCGGTGATGGTTATGGGCTTTCCCTCCCTTATCTGGTCAATGAAAAGGGGAATGACGGAACCTCTGGAACACATCACATTTCCGTATCTGGTGCCGCATATCAGGGTGCGGTCCGGATCTATGGTCCTGCTCTTTGCCACAAATACCTTTTCCATCATGGCTTTGCTGGTTCCCATGGCATTTATGGGATAGGCGGCCTTATCGGTGGAAAGACAAACCACCTTTTTTACTCCGGCCCTTATGGCGGCTGTCAGCACATTATCAGTTCCCAGGACATTGGTCTTTACCGCCTCCACCGGAAAGAATTCGCAGCTTGGTACCTGTTTTAAGGCTGCGGCGTGGAAAATGAAATCCACTCCGTGCATGGTATCCTCAAGGGATCCTGCCTCCCTCACATCCCCGATGAAATACTTGATCTTCGGATTATTATAGACGTGGCGCATGTCGTCCTGCTTTTTTTCATCCCTGGAGAATATTCTGATCTCCTTTATCCCTGTATTCAAAAACCGCTTTAATACGGCATTTCCGAAGGAACCCGTGCCTCCGGTGATAAGTAATGTCTTTCCGTCAAATATCTTCTCATCCATTTTTATCTCCTTTATCCTTTATCTCCTGTTGTCACTCACTGTTTTTTCAGGACATTTACTGCCTTTTCAAGTATATCCACGGATCTTTCCACATTAAAATTCTCTGTTAAATATTTCCGTCCGTTTCTGCCAAGAGCCCTTAAGCCCTCCCTCTCTGATACTATCTTTTTAACGGTCTCCTTAAAGCCCTCAATGTCTCCGGAATAACACCAGTAGCCGCAATTTGCCTCCCTGGTCACAAGCTCCCTTATATCAGTATTCTTATCGGTGACAGAGAGCACCGGCTTTGCCATCTGCATGTAGGATAAGATCCTTGACGGGTAATTGGGTATGGTAAAATCGGGACTGAGGGAAACTATCCCCACATCCGACTTTCTTAAAAGCTCCTCATATTCCCTCCGGGGAAGCTCCTTTATAAGCTTCAGATTCCCGGGGTTTTTATCCCGGATAAAGTCCTTTATCTTCTTTTCCTCGGTGCCGGATCCTATAAAGGTAAATTCAGCGTCCTTAAAATCCTTAAGCCCTTCTATGGCCTTTGTCAGAAAATCCACGGCCTGGGGTTTTCCCAGGTTTCCTCCGAAGATAAAGCTTACGGGACCCGGATTCTTCTCATCTTCTCCCGGAGCTTCAGGATTCCCTGGAGCTTCAGGATTCCCCGGAGCTTCAGGTTTCCCCGAAGCTTCAGGTTTCACCGAAGCTTCAGGTTTCCCCGGTGCTTCAGGTTTCCCCGGATACCCGGGATTCCCGGGATCCTCCGGATCTTCCAGAATCTTTACGGTATTCGGAAACAGCTCCGGCTTATTTTTGAGATAGCTGCCCTCATGCTCCTTAATGTACTCCATGTTCTTTAAGGACATGCAGCCAATTTTATCGGAATTCCTGTAGAGCTCCCTTTCCATCCTCTTAAACAGCCTGTGGAGGACACTCCCCTCCCTCATCATTTTAAGATCCACCGCGTTCTGGGGAAAGATGTCCTTCAGCATAAGGTAATTTACGGCATGATAATGATTTTTAAGGGGTTTCAGGATATTTGAAAAGGTTACGGGAGGTGTAGGATAAATAATTATGTCAACCTTTTTATCCCAGAAGAACTTCTTTACACCTTTATATATCTTCCTCCCCAGCATGAGCTGGATTAAACCCTTCCGGATTTTTCCGGCACGGAACTGGTCCGGAACAGGTATATAGCCGCAGCTTATGCTTCCCCTCTTCTCAAGTCTGTACACCTTTTCTTTAGAGGAACAGGCGGCTATCATCACCCTGTGGCCCCTTTCTTCAAGGCATTGCACCAGATCCAGGTAGATGGTGGATGAGGAAAAATCAAATTTCTGAAATAGACACAATACATTCATTTTTCTTAAATTCCGCCACTTATGACGCAGCTCTTTCTAAAACCTATTTTTTCTCCCTCATATCATAATTCACGTCTTCATCTATCATCTGAAGCATGATGTCCGCAAATACCGGGTCAAACTGGCTGCCCTTTCCTTTTTCGATCTCGCTTCTTACCTTTTCCTGGGAGAGCTCATTCCTGTAGCTTCTGCGGCTGGACATGGCGTCATAGGCATCGGCCACCGCTATTATCCTGGCTTCCTCCGGTATTTCCTCACCCTTCAGGCCGTCAGGATAGCCTGTTCCGTTATATTTCTCATGGTGCCATCTGGCGCCGGTCTTCAGATCCGGCATGGCCTTAATCTTCTCTAAGATCCTGGACCCGATCTCGGGGTGCTTCTTTATTGTCTCATAT
Source organism: uncultured Lachnospiraceae bacterium (assembly GCA_946407725.1). Lineage (GTDB taxonomy): Bacteria > Bacillota > Clostridia > Lachnospirales > Lachnospiraceae > NK4A144. The sequence goes on along the minus strand of CAMJPM010000012.1, from coordinate 28,616 downwards.
TCCTCATCCGTAAGCCTGGCCGGCTTATTTATCACCTCATCCGGAACGCCTATCTTTCCCACATCATGTAAAAGCCCCATCATGTAGATATCCATCTGCCTTTTATCACTGTAGCCGTATCTTTCGGCTATATTCCAGGAATATTCGGCAACCCTTCTGGAATGTCCGTTTGTATAGGTGTCCTTTGCGTCTATGGCGTCTGCCATGGCCTGCACCACCTGAACGGAAAGCTGTTCGTTTTCCTTTGTCTTTTTCTTTACCTCGCTTGCCAGGTCCCGCTGCAGTGATACCAGCTCCACTATATGTCTTGCCCTCATCACCAGCACTTCGGGAAGGAAGGGTTTTCTTATAAAGTCCATGGCTCCCAGGGAAAGTCCTTTGGATTCCACCTTTCCCCCATCATTTGCCGTAAGAAAGATAACCGGTATCTCCGGGATCTCCTGCTCCTTTTCCAGTGCCCTTAAGGCCTCCATGGTCTGGAAGCCGTCCATTTCGGGCATCATGACATCAAGGAGGATCAGATCCGGCCGGTTCCCTTTGGATATGAATTTAATAAGCTCCGTCCCCGATGTCAGGGGCGTTGCGCGCATATTATTCCGGCCCAGTATCACACACGCCATCTGGACGTTCATCATATCGTCATCTACTACTACTACCCACTCTGCCATATATATTCCTTAATCTCCGTAAGGGAATTTATCCTGTAATCCTCGGTAACACCCCTGTAATACTCCCTGTCAGCGTAAATACCGCCTTCCCTTATTATCCTGACGGTTTTTATCCCTGCGGTAACAGAGAGATAAAAGTCCTTTTCCGGGTTGTCCCCCACATATATTATCTCAGAGGCTTTGATCCCGAACTTTTCTTCTATCAGCATAAATCCGGCGGGATCCGGTTTCCATGCCTCCCGTCCCATCTCATCCGTAAGCACTATTATATCAAAAAGTTCCTCTGCATTCAGGGCTTTTACCTTCTGTCTCTGGGTCAGGGCGTACCCGTCGGACAGTATGCCGGTGATAAGACCCCTGTCCTTAAGCTCCCTAAGGGCAGGCTTTACATCATCATGCCAGGATATTTCCGGAAAATGACCCCGGTATATTTCCACCAGCTCCATGACCCTTTCCCTGCTGTCGTCGCAGCCATTTAAGGCAAGGAACCTGTTGAACACATTTTTGTGATCCTCGTTAAAGAGCCCTGTCAGCTCTTTATATATGCTCTCCCTGTCCTTTTTTACGCTGCCCTTTTCCTCTATATATCCGGCAACGGCCCTGTAGCCGCTCATTGCATATGAGAGCTCGGAATAAAGAGTGTCGTCCAGGTCAAAAATAACTGCCTTCGTATTCATATTCCCTTTTCATTTCTTCATTCAGCATTATACTCTGGTCAAAGCGGAGGAATGTGAGGTTTTCCCTGAATCTCTCATTATATGAGAGCTCTTCCCCCAGAAGCAGCCGGTACAGGTTCTCGCAGGAATCCGCCCCCGCCATTATGGACATGGGAGCACCCCCGCCGAACCTGGGATTGATCTCTATAAACTCTATGCCCTTCTTTGTCTTCTTGCACTGCACCGTGATGTGTCCTATTGGCTTTAATGCCGCCATAAGCCTTGAAACCTCGTCCATTATGGCTCTGTCCTTCTTTATCACACCCTTGGCGATCTCACCGCTTCTGGTGGCGATCCTGACCCTTGGCACAACGGTAATGAGCCTGGAAGCAAAATCCAGAAATGCGTCTATTGTAAACTCTGTGCCCTCTATATACTCCTGTACCATGGGATTATCGATGAGCTTCAGATAGACCTCCAGCTCTTCCTCATTGTGAACCTGAAAAGCGTTTATTGAAGAGCTGCCGTCCTTTGGCTTTATAAACAGCGGATACTGCAGGCTACCGGGATTTGAGAGCTCCTCCTTTGAAAGCATATGGGGCACCAGAAACCCGTGCTCCTCCAAAAAGATCTGGGTGTTGGTCTTATCCCTGCAGATCTTCGTCACCTTTTCCTCTGATATCAGCACCTTTGCGCCGGTTTCCTCTATCTCCGCCCTTCTTTCCGAAAGGAGGATGAGCTCCGTATCTATGGTGGGCACCACCAGGGAAACCTTGAAGTTCCGGCAGATATCAACTATCGCCCTGATATAGCCGTCGCTGTCGGAGATCCTTGGCACCACCTCGTTTATGTCCGCAAAATACAGTGCCGGCGCCAGCTCCGAGGCATCCGCCGCAATGATGTTGCCCTTTATTCCCAGCCTTTCCTTTGCCCTCTTAAAGCAGCTGATAAGCTCCACCCTTCTGCCTGCCGACAGAATGAGTACGTTTATATTGTCACTCCTGCTTCTTTTCTTCATTACCCCAGAATTCCTCCATGGTGGCATTAGTCTCCGAGCTAATGCCTTCCCTCTTAAACACCTTAAAAACCGTCATAAACAATATCTTTATATCCAGCATCAGAGACACATTTCTCACATATTCAAGATCATACTCAAACTTTTTCTCCCAGGTAATGGCATTTCTCCCGTTGACCTGGGCAAGCCCCGTAAGCCCCGGCAGTACATCATGCCTGTGGAGCTGCTCCTTATTATACCTTTTAAGATAGCGGACCAGCAGGGGTCTGGGTCCCACAAAGGACATATCCCCTTTCAGTATATTAAAAAACTCCGGCAATTCGTCTAAAGACAGGGAGCGGAGGCGCTTTCCGAAGGGTGTCAGGCGCTTTTCATCACTTAAGAGCTCTCCCTTTTCGTCCCTCTCATCAGTCATGCTCCGAAACTTCATAAGGCCGAAGATCTTTCCGTCCTTTCCGGGCCTGTCCTGGTGGAATATCACGGGACTTCCAAGCTTCACCCTCACAAGAGCCGCCACCGTAATGAGAACCGGTGACAGAAACAAAATGGCGAAGAATGCAAGAAACGCATCCATGGGACGCTTGATATATTTAATATAAAACAACGACTTTCGGTTTACATAACTCTTCATCTATGTCTCATCCGGCCTCAGGAGCCAACTTGCCGATGGCAGACCCGTGCTATGCACGGCTAAACAGCATCGTGTCCGTCCTCTTATCCTTCTTCGTTCCGCTTGATCTCATAGACCTTCATGTCAAAGTCTTCCTCGCGCTCGGAAATGCCCGGGGCATTTTCCATATCTATATGGGTCTCACCCGGGATGTATATTCCCGGAGTATATTTATAGGTGGGAACAAGACTCTGAACCCATTTGTGTACATCAAGCCTTTCCGACCTGGAGGCGATATCCAGCCGGTGGAGCTTGTCGTAAAAATCATCCTCGTCAAATTCTATGGGCTTTCCTATATGGATAAGCTTATTTGGGGTTTCCTGCATCCCCTCTTCCTTCATCAGCATCTCTTCATAGAGCTTTTCCCCGGGTCTTAGTCCCGTGAATTTTATCTCTATATCCTCTCCCGGCACATAGCCTGACAGCCGGATAAGGTTCTTGGCGAGATCCAGAATTTTTACGGGCTCTCCCATATCCAGCACGAAGATCTCACCGCCCTTTGCATAGGCTCCGGCCTGGAGCACCAGGGATACGGCCTCGGGGATGGTCATGAAATACCTTATTATCCTGGGATCGGTAACGGTGACTGGGCCTCCGGAGGCGATCTGTTTCCTGAAAAGGGGTATGACGGAGCCGTTGCTCCCCAGGACATTGCCGAAACGCACCGCCACAAATACCGTCTTTCCCCTGTGGTTATAAGACTGGACTATCATCTCGCAGATGCGCTTTGTGGCTCCCATGATATTGGTAGGATTTACGGCCTTATCCGTGGAGATCATAACGAACTTGGAAACACCGGTGTCCACAGCTGCCTGGGAGAGCTTCCAGGTGCCCATTACATTATTCTTTATGGCCTCATTGGGGCTCACCTCCATAAGGGGCACATGCTTGTGGGCTGCCGCATGGTAGACGATGTCCGGCTTATATTGCTTAAAAACGTCCTTTACCCTCTGGCTATTTCTGACGGAGCCTATTAGTACTTTAAGATTCAGCTCAGGAAAGAGGGTGGCCAGCTCCTGCTGTATGTCATAAGCGCTGTTTTCATATATCTCAAAGATTATCAGCATTTTGGGCTCGTGCTTGGCTATCTGCCGGCAGAGCTCTGATCCGATGGAGCCCCCTCCTCCGGTAACCAGCACTGTCTTTCCCCGGAGGGATTCCAGAATGGAGTCGAGATCCACTTCTATAGCTTCCCTGCCCAAAAGGTCTTCAACCTCCACCTTTCTTAGCTGGCTCACATTGACTTCGCCGTTTACCAGCTGGTAGATCCCGGGCAGTGTCTTCAGCTCGCACTTTGTCTCCTTACAGATATCCAGGATCTCTTTTAACTGCCCCCTCTTTGCCGCGGGCATGGCGATTATTATCTCATCGATATCGTATCTGGCGGCGTTTTCAATTATGTCCTCTCTGCCGCCCACCACCTTGACGCCCTGGATGTAGTTTCCTATTTTGGAACGGTCGTCATCTATGACGCACATGACGCTTTTCTGGATAAATCTGGAGGAGTTCATCTCACGTATCAGGGAATTTCCGGCCTCTCCGGCGCCTATTACCATTACGTTTATGTTCCTCGCCTGTTCTGTACGCTTCTGCACAAAGGTCCTGAAAAGCCTGTATGCGAACCGGGACAGCAGCACAAGGATCGTCAGCACCACCCCGTACAGGAAGAAATAGCTTCTTGGCATATTGAGTCTTAAGAACATCATTCCCAGGGCCTGGAAAGCGCTGGTAATAAGACATGCGGTGACGGTGGCCGTCATTTCCGGCACACCGGCATAAGTCCACAGACTGGAATAGAGATGGAAAAGCCAGAAGATCACGATGGTTACGATAATATTAACAGGCAGGAACTTCCAGAGATTTTCCTGCCAGATTATCCCGCCTGTTGTACCGAGAAGCTCATCATAGGAAAGATCGAATCGTAAAAGAAGACCTACCGCAGAGCTGGCCATTACTGCCAGAACATCATATACGATAAGTCCCGCCCTTCGTATCAGGAGCTGTTTATTATGAAAAAGATCAAACATCACCGGGTTGTTCCTTCATTCTTTCCTTAAGGTCATCAAATAAAGCGGAAAGATTCCTGGCCCGTGCTTCAATATCATTCCAGTCGTCTATCTCCTTAAGATACTTAAGATAGGCGTCCAGATCCGGGCTCTCACCCTCATTATCGCATAAAAACATTATATAATCAACGAATGCATCCAGTTCTTCATACAATACCCCGAAATAGTAACGGATATTGTCTATTTCCCCGTCGGGAGAACCTGGGCTCACCGGCAGCCTGTAGTTTAAGTATATCTGATGAAGTGCGGGATAATAACAGAAGTTGCCAAAGGAGGGAAATTCCCCCACGGCGATGACGTTATTTAACACATTTAGGGAATATGTGAGCTTATTCTCATATTCCTCCGGGATATTACCCGCCACCGTAACAAGGAAATGAAGGATGGGATAGGCTATATCCTCGTTTACCCCGCCCTCCAGAGCCACCTCCACTACTGCCGATACATCCGTAACGCCCAGATGTTCGGCCATGGACCTGTATACTCCGTCCTTTTCCGTAACGCCGTCAAAGAGCTCATTCATCATCTCCTTAACGCCCTTCATTATCCTGTTCAATCCATCCATTATATTATCTCCTGGTATCCATTCAGAACCCCCGGCTTCTGAATAGATACGCGCCATTTAAGGTTCGCTTCTCAACTGCACCTCTACGACTTTATGGAATTCCTTAGCACCGATCTCCAGTCGGAATCCCCGTCAAACCCGGCGTACTGCAGCATATCACCCAGCTCAACATTTTTTATGGATTCCTCATTTACGTTTCCGTAGAGGGTTCCCACCACCTTCTCTGCCAGATCCAGTTCACCTTCACTTTTATTATCTTTATTAATGAGTGCATGTGTGTCTATGGACATAAAGATCCTGGCCAGATCCACGAGATACGCGGAGCTTACAATACCGGTCTCCCTCTTTAGCACCTTGTCAAAATAGGGCGTGCTCCCATAGGAAGCGTCCCCCAGCATGGATGCTATATTGTTATTGAAGTTCTGCCTGTCATATTTCAGTTTGCCGATCGTCCAGCCTATGAAATTCACCAGCATGGGAGCGGGAGACAGAACCGCCCTCAGGACCTTGGACACAACTCCTCCGGTGGGATCATAGGCCATGGAGAAGGTGTCCTTTGCAACGGAAAGCACCCTGGCGCCTATATCCCATCCTGCCGCGGATCTCTGTTTCCGCGACTGCATTTTTGTAAGTGACATGAAGTACTGTGCCTGGGAATTCTGGCTTGCGGCTTCACCAAGCTTCCTTTTATTTTCCTCATCGGGATCAATAACACCCCGCAGGTTATCCCTGGGGCTCTTAAATACTGACAAAGCCGTCTCTATATCCCGGTCAGCCCTGTCTATCCGGCCTATCCGCTTTGTGCTGGCAACTATCTCTATAATATCGTTCAATATGGAGATGCCGTTCTGTATGGTGTTACATATGTATTCAAGGGGTCCTTTATATTCCAGGAAGGATCCCCAGGTCTCATTCACCACAGAGCCCCATCCGGCGGAATCCTCATCCTTTGCAATGTGATAGGAAGCCAGGTCCCTTAAGTTGTTTACAAGCCCCACCACGGTGTTTAAGAACTTAAGAACTGCCCTGCATCCGTTGAAATCAAGATCCTTAAGGGTTTCTCTCTGTTTAGCCTGAAACTTCCTCAGTTCTTCGGCAGTCATATCCTCGGGCTTCTTCTGCTTTATCTTTTTATATACATATTTTATGAACTTCCAGATGGACTTTCCGATGGAGGTCACCTGGTTTACGATCTCCAGGCAGTCAAAAAACTGGAAACCCACATCCCGGGCTACGGACATATCTCCCCCCAGAAACCCGGTAACCGCAATGCCGGCGGCTGACAGAACGGAGCTTATGTTATTGGACTCTGCTACAGTCTCGCCGTAGGAAGCCCAGAAGATCCTTTCTTCCCGGGCTGTGGCCGTATCATCATCCACCTCGTAATCACTGTCCTTTAACATGTTTCCTGCATCTGACAGATTGTTATACATGCTCATTCCGGTGGAAGCGGCTTTCATGGCATAGGAGACGAACTTCCCGTTCAGCAGGTTTTTCTTGAACCAGTTGCCGGTACCCCTTCTGTTTTCCAGCTCTTCCATATATACCTTCCTTGAAGGTATATCTATGAAATCCAGGGGATCTCCTTCCTCCAGATCCACCTCGCTGAATACTCCCTGATGATTGGCAAGCTCTTCCAGAAGTCCCATTCTCATGAGATTTCCCGTCTCGGGAAGATATTTCATCTTGGCTCTGGTGCGGGCATCCACCCTTCTTGAATCCACCACGATCTTCCGGGCCAGACCCCAGAATCTGGGATCATCGTTTACCAGCATGGCGATACAGGCAAGCTGCAATGCTTTTTTATCACTTGTCAGGGCTATGTTCAGCACCGGATCTGCCTTGGGATCGTCAAAAGAGAAGGCCTGCTCGTTTTCTCCCCGCTGCCTTTTACCGGCATCAATAATATAGGCCACAAGGGCGGGACCCTTGAGATTGCTGTTCATGGCGCTGTAAGCCTGCGGGTTCTGTCTTAATTTCTGGATCTCTCCTGCCTTTGTAATCCCGTCTTTCCCCGCCTTCTTCCAGTATTTATCCATGTTCTTTTCAAGGTCTTCACCATAGTCGCCCTCTGCATCATATCCGGCGTAATACTGGATGGTGCGGGCATTCACATGCTTGAAGAAAGGGGATGAACGTATGGCTACCCTGAGTTTTTCGGCTTTTTCCTGTTTATTCCAGTTCCGCCTGCCGAAAAACTTCATGTCCTTTTTCCCGGCAACTCTCCTGCTGTCCGGCTGTCCCTGCTTCCCTTTTACGGTTTCACCTTCAGTATCGTTGGTGATGAACTCCCCGTTCATATAGAAGCCATAGACAGTCCTGCCGTTCCTTTTAAGCCTGGCATGGAGTATCTCTGCATTTTTTTCGGAAAAGAGGAAACGGTTGTTAATATCCTTCCTGTCGGATTCCAGGTGCATATTTTCGGCATGGCGCCTTAATTCCCGCTCCTGCTGTGCTTCCTGCTGTTCCGCCTCTTCATCTATTTCATCCTGTCCTTCGTTATTTATGGGCTGGACTACGTGAACCGGCTGCTCCCCGGGCTGGTCCGGAACGAGATCCTCGCTTTCTGCCGCGGCGAACTGGTGCTTGGCCCTGTCCCCCAGGAAGGAGGGATCAAACTTATATCTGGTTTTAATGCCGTTTTCCGCATTTGCTTCACCCAGCATCAGTATCCTGGTATGTGTCTTGGTCAGGTTCTCGGGATCCTCAAGATTCTGTGAATCTACAAGCCTCTTATAGGGAACAATAGTAAAGGCATCGGCGGTTATGGCTGTATTCACATTCGCCAGGGCTGTGTCGATCCCCGCATTGATGGAGTCCATGTCATAGATACCTGTATATTCCACTATCTTTTTGGCATGCTCCTGTGGAATGGCCCTGTTAGCCACCATCTGCCTCTTCATCTCAGTCGTGGCGTTTCTCGGAAGGGTGGACATGGCATATTCATGGGTCAGCTCATACCAGGTCTTTGCCAGGTTATCATAATCCCTGTAATGCTTCCGCATTATATTTTTCTTGTAATCCTCACGGACAACCCTCCAGTTCTCCGCTTTCTGCCTGATACCCTGGATCTTTGTATCCATCTCCGCAGCTAAAGCAGCTCTTCTCTTTCTGCTGCTCTTTTTTCGGAGATTCCTGAATTTAAAGAAACGTAAGAAACTGCTGGCATTCCTTTCGTCATCCGCCGTATCGGCATTTACCAGATCAACATAATGGTCATTCTCTTCGATATATTTCCGCTTTGTGGACTGCAGGGAAGAATAGAGGGTAACAAGCTGGCCGGAATAGGCAGCGTGAGCCGTTCTCTCCTGCTCTGCGGACGCGGCGCTTTCGGCATTTACTTCCGAAAGGCGCAGTAAGATATTCTGACGGACCTGCTGCGTGACATCCTGCCTGGTAAGGCCGTTGCCGTCCACGTCCTCATTGGCAAAGAAATCATCCCCCTTATCCATGAAGGAGCGTAAGGAATCATCTATACTGGCATCGATATCTTCAGCTTCGGACTGTGCTTCATATGAACTTGCAAAAGACTGGGCTTGGGGCGGCATTTCTTTTCACCTCTTCACTCATCTGTAAACACTGCTTTAAGATACCCCGACTCCCCTCAGGATGACATGGCTTCTCATTTTATGCAAGTCCCACTTCTGCCGCATAGGGCTCAAAATCGGACTTGGTAAATACCTTACCTACTTTCACGAACTCGTATTTAATAGCCAGGAGATAATGCTTCATATGTACCTGCCCGTTGGCCTCGGGATCGGCTGCCGCAAGGAAAGCCGCATTCAGGATACAGTTCTTGATATTACCTCCAACAAACTCGAATTTCTCTGCCAGGAACCTGATATCCACGTCCTCTGCCAGAGGCGTGCCCTTGGGTATTGTGGTGGTCCACAGCATCTCTCTGGTATCGGGATCCGGGAACTGGAATTCCACGATGTATTTCATACGTCTGAAGAATGCAGGGTCGATATTATGCTTGTAGTTCGTAGCCAGTACGCAGACTCCGTCATAAGCTTCCATTTCCTGAAGGAGCAGTGCCGTCTTATTATTGGCGGACGCCTGATTGGAGCCTCCGTCATCGGAACGCTTTGCAAAGATGGTATCGCACTCGTCAAAGAACAATACAACGTTACACTTCTTGGCTTCACGGAAGATCATGGACAGTGATTTCTCTGTTTCACCGACGTACTTATCCACAACCTTGGAAATATCCACTCTGTAAAGCTCCAGGTTGAGCTCGTGGGCAATAACCTGCGCCATCATGGATTTTCCGGTACCGGGAGCACCGAACAGAAGAACCGTAAGTCCTCGGCCGTAAGGATATTTCTTCGTGTAATCCCAGTTTTCGTATACCTGCTTCCTGTAGGTCATCTGCTCGATAGCATGGGAAATGGTCTCCCTCTGGCTCTCATTCATGACTATATCTTCAAATCCGAACTTGGCTTCTACCCTGCTGGCCTTCTGCGACAGTTCGGAGCTCATCTGGGCGTAGCACCCCTTGAAGAGGTTCTTCTTTGATATCTTTTCCTCTTTGTCCATGGTTGAAAGGGACTTTGCCTTCACCAGAGCATCGTGAACCTTTCCGGAGGTAAAGAGGAACTTTGTCGCCATCTCCAGAAGATCCACCTCATCTGCAAGGTCGTAGGGCTTGGAAAAGTACTCCCAGCACGCAAAACGTTCGGTGGTTGTGGGTGTCGGAAGCTCCAGATCCGTAACTGTCATCTTGGTGACTTCCCTGAAATCGATATACAGCTTACTCATTGCAAAGACCAGCACGTTGCTCTCTGTGAGCCTTGCAAATGCCATATCCATATAGCCGAAGAATTTTTCCTTTTCCTCTTCGCGATAGGTAAGATCCGTTAAACAGCAGCAGGAATTTGTAAGGATACACTCTCTGGCAACTGCCCAGAGCGCACGCTCTACAAAGCCGTAGTCATAATTGAAAAGCTTTTTACAGTTGATACTGATGGCCTTCAGCTTATGCTTCTCGCAGAATTTCTTTACGAAGAACTTTCTCCCGCTTCCGTCGTCTCCGTAATAATAGAAGATACGGACACCGTCGTTATAGGATATCTCCATGGCATCCAGCACTCCCTCGTTTGCCATGATGGGATTAAGCTCCTCGCCTTCCTTTGTCATCATTTCTATGAAACGCGTATAGTCCTCATCTAGCTTATCCGGATGTCTGCCGAAAAGGCAGTCTATAACTCTTTTATCCGGCGATACCACTGTGGAAAATGGCATACTCTTCATAACCTGCAGTGACAGCACCGGAAGGAGCTGCTCTAAGCAGGTGGACATATCACCGTATGCACCGGTAATGGAGAAATGATCCCCATAAAATACCTTTGCCGCCGACTCAATAGTAGGGGATGAAAGATTGGCGTTTTCGTTTACGATCTGGAATACAGACGCATAGTCTGTCTGGGTAGATGAAAGGATACCGCAGGCGAAACAGAAAATGGTAAAATTCTCAAATTTAAGCTTATTGCAAAGCTCATAAAACGGCAGCTTTATACCGCTCTCTTCCGTAATTCTTGCCCTCTCTCTGATCATCTCCAGCTTTTCAATTAAGGGCAGCTTTGACCTTTCCACAACCTGCCTTACGCTGTCTCCTCCGTCTCCCCCGGATTCGGAAAAAGTATCATCACCGGAGCTAAATCCCCCCAAAAGGCTTAAAAGCTCATCATCAAAGGCTCCCTCGTCCTCATCATCCTCGTCTTCATTGTCATCATCCGCCAATACCAGAGCGTCCTCATCTGAGTCGCTTTCATTGCCGGATCCTCCCTGATCGCTGTAAAACTTTTCAATCTTTATACGGCATGAATCGGAAGCCACTTCTATGTCAGGATATAGAATACTTTTATAACCCCCGTCACCGGAGGCATACATTTCCTTTAATTTGTTGATGTATTCGTCTATGGCCGTATTCACGCAGTCAAAGACGTACTCCATATACTCGTTATAACCGCTGAATGGTCTTTCCTTCAGATCAGAACCGTATCTGTCCATTTTTACCTGATTCCTTTAAAAACCCCGCCACTGTTACCATGTATAGTACTTTTTGTTACTGTCCAACCCCGAAGCCGCCCGCAGTGGACTGACCGCCCACTCCGTTTTATTGCAGCAGCTATTCGTCATTTGGTATTCTGGTGTCGAAAATCATGTATTTTTCAAACACCGAAGGGCGTGAATTCAGAGATTTCGTATCCTCCTTGTTGAACACACCCTTTTCCTTATTCAGGAATGTTCCCCTTTCCCTGTCCATATACATAAGCCCGTCCGGCTCCTCCTGATAATATGGATCCGGTTCATTCTTTCTTTTGGCCGCCTTTTGCTGATCCTTTGCAAGTCTGTCATCAAGTCTCATGGCATTACCTATTCAGTCAAAAAACCCAGATCCTCCGACACGTGACTCTCGGGGATCACCGTCTGGGCTGCCGCTCCGCCGGCGGTCTGAGCCGGTGCAGTTTGATTCTGTGTTGTCTGATCCTGTGCAGTCTCTTCCGGTGCGGTCTCATCCACCGTACCATTCTCCGGTTCCGTATCCGTCACGATAGGATTTTTTCCCACCTGATCCCTTAATTCCGCCGGGAATTCCTCTTCTGAGATCTCCGACATGGTAAGATACTCGTTTGAACAATAGCCCGTTTTTTCGTCGACACTTACTCTGGTCCATTCATCTCCGATATCAAGCACATATCCCTTCGTCCCCGGCATGATACTGTAAACCACCTTTGAGCGTATATCCGGTGCTTTTCTGACATTAAGCCTTCCCTTGGTATTATTCGCAATAAAGGAATAGTATTCCACGGAGTTCTCTTTCACGGGGGCACTCTTTTCTTCGGATACTGCCTCCTCTATTATCTCTTCGGTGGTAGGTACCTCTTCACTCTCCTCTGTTGCGGCTTCCTCTGTTTCAACAATATCTTCCTCTGTTTCTTCCGCCATGTTTGCAGAAAACTCATCTAACGGCTCGGCGTCGGTCATCTCCAGGCCGGCATTATCCCTGTTTTTTATATAATCCTTCAGGGAATCCCTTTTCTGCCTTATGGCACCTGTGGCACCCAGGATCCCTACAGCCAGCAGTGAAACACAGATATAGAACACCGCCACAAATATCAATACCCTTTTTTCAACCCTTCTGCCCATGATCTCACCTGTCCTCAGGCCGGAAGCTGGATGTATATGCCCATGCCCTTACCCTGGGTACTTCTGGCATATATGGTTCCGCCGTAATACTCCACAATGGCTTTTGCCTGGGCAAGTCCCAGACCGTTTCCGCTTATGCGGTTGGAGCCCTGGAAATTGAGTTCAAAGATATGCTTTGTCTCCTCCTCCGGCAGACCTTCTCCCGTATCCTTTAATACAATAAAGATATCATCTCCGATGGTGGAAATGGTGATAACCAGAGATCCCGCCTTCTTCATATACTTTATGGAATTATCTATGATATTTCTGAAGAGCACTATAAGCCTGTTAGGATCGGCCTTAACCAACAGAGTGTCCGTTGCAGAGGATATATTGATGTTCATGTTTACAGCCATGGCATCCCCTATAAGCTCTTCCTTTGCTGTCTGGGCCACATCTATTATATTAACGGTCTCTCTTCCCTCTTCATTTCCCAGGGCAGGAGGAAGGAGCGCTCCCACATCAGCTATGGTCTCTGCGTGCTCCTTATTCTGTTTATCCTTTTCCTTATATTCCTCGTTCTCTGTCTCCAGCTGACGAACCATTTCCTCTGAGGCATCAAGCTTTGCCTGAAGGTCTTCCATCTCCACGTTAAGCCTGTTCAGATCCTCTTCCCTGTCATTTAAGGTCGCCTTCAGGGTGTCAACCTCCCTGTTCTTTCCGGCTATCTCCATTCCGATATCCTGGTGATAGGTCTCCATTGACCTTATATCACTTTTCATATCCGAGTAGGTTCTGTAGGAAAACAGGATAAGGCACAGACTGTGCAAAAGAAAGAAAAGTATAATGAGATATACTTCAAAATTGAAAAAGCTGTAGATGGTGGCGGCGAAAAAAATGCATGAGGCCGCAAGCAGTACTTTCTGAACTGTTGACATAGATCAATTTCCTTTCAGCTAAAGTGAATATTTAGTATCTGTTCAGAACAGTCACTTGCGGAACCGCAAGTGACGTCTAAAAACCTTGGCATTTTGGCATTCGGCTCCTCGTGCGTAGCACGACTTTAGTGAGCCGAATGCGCGTATCTATTCAGAATCCGGAGGGTTCTGAATAGATACAATAAGTATCACAACTCTATACGTCTTCCGTCCTTCACTACAGAGGACACCAGATCATAGTCGTGAGTTGCCATGATCACCGTGGTTCCGTGACGGTGTACCAGTTCTAAAAGCTTTACGACCTCTTCGGAAGAAGAAGGATCCAGATTTCCCGTGGGCTCATCCGCAAGCAGTATCACCGGGTCATTTATCAGTGCTCTTGCCATGCAGACCTTCTGCTGCTCTCCCCCGGAAAGCTCTCTCGGAAACCTCTTATACATTCTGTCTATCCCCAGAAGCTTTAAGATATCGGTTATCCTCTTTTCCGCCGCCTTGCCCCCTCCGCCGGTCAGGGTTAAGGAAAGCTCCAGATTTCCGAATACAGTATATTCGTCAAAAAGCCTGAAATCCTGGAAGATAACCCCTATGCTCCTTCTGTAAAAGGGAAGCTCACTCCTGGAAATACCGGAAATATCCTTTCCGTTCACTGTTATTGTGCCGGAATCCGGCTCGGTTTCCTTTAAGAGCATCTTTATAAGAGTACTCTTTCCCTTTCCGCTCTCCCCTGTAAGGATTATATACTCCCCGTCCTCAATATATTCATTAAAACCTTCAAATACCGGTTTCACATCCTCCGGATATCTTTTATATACGTTTTCAAAAATTACCATGCCCTAAAGAATATCCAGAGCCTTGTCAAAGCCCGTCACCCGGAATACATCCGCCACGGATGGCGTCACATTGATCACAGTTAAGCTCCCTCCTTTGGAATCAGCGGTCTTCCGACCCAGTATCAGTCCCCTTAAACCTGCACTGGACAGATAAGTCACTTTTTCCATGTTTATGATAAGGGACCTGGTTTTCTGGAAAGATTTCAGAATAGTGGTCTGAAATTCCTGACACGTAAGGGAATCTATCTTTCCATCTATATTCAGTTGAAGGCTGTCCCCGTTCCGTACTTCTTCTATCGTCATAAGACTGTCCTTTTTTGTAAATCATTATACCACATCATCCGAGTATGACTACCCCATCCATTGACAAGTCTTTGTCCAGCGTAGCGCCCTGCTTGCCCGGGAGGGTGGTGTTGATATCCAGATAACTGTTGGAATCCGCAATGGGGTGCTCATCCATCTGGGCAATCATGAGCTTCGCCCTCACCGGCTTATACTGGTCGAGAATATACATAAGCTGGTGCCTCAGCTCCTCCGTTAGATGCTTCTTTATCAGGATGGTGACGTCATATACGCCCTTTGACCTGAAGTTTGGAAGCATCTCCACATCCGCTTCCTTATGAAGGGCCCGGACCAGGCTGTGCTCTACCACCACAGCCTTTTCACCCAGGATTATCTCAAGGATACGCTCTATGGCCTTTCTGGTGCCCTTCATCCGGTTTAAGCTGTATGCTTCCTTTACCAGCTGCCGGAGAACACTTACCTCCAGAAAGCCTCCCTTGAGATCCAGTCCCATCCAGCTGCCGTAGACAATAAGCTGTTCCTCGGTGCATAGATCCAGATCCAGAACCCGGGGCAGTGCATCAATATCCCTCTGGAAATCGTTGTAGATACTTGAAAAAATGGATACATACCGGTGGAAAAAGCTGTTTCTTTCCCTGTATACCTCAGGGTAGGTATTCATGAAATTGTCACCTGTACTGTCTATTACAATATCTGATAATGTAAGGCTTCCCTCTCCTGAAGCTTCTATGGCCACATAGAGGTACCGCCCGGAGAGATCGTAGAGCAGACAGTCTGTCTCTCCTGTGATCCTTTTGGCGTTAAGCCTTCTCATGAGGGAGATCCTGTCAGTCGCATGGGCTTCTTCCCCGTACAGGAACTCATCTATGTCCATTCCGGCCCTTTCCGACAGATATTCCTTGTAATTTGCCGCCAGAACATAGACTGTAATGACCCGGTCTTCCCTGCTCTGTACCTTCATGGAAAGCCTTCCCCATTCACCGTCAATCTCCGTTGAATCTATGGGAGGGAGAATGATCAGGTTAAACATTTCCTCCTCATCAAGGTGCAGCGCATACTCTTCATCCATATGGAAGCCTGAAATATAAGCTTCTTTTAATCTGTTTTTCTTTATTGAATACCTGGGCATTTCCTTATCCCTTTTCGTAGGTGATTATCTCTATATCCAGCTGCCCCGGATAAAGAAGGCAGTTTTCAGCCGGATATATGTTTGATTCCTTAAGATGGGCATACTTTCCGTTTTCCGGCCTTATATAGAGCTCGTAGACATACTCCACGCAGTCCAGCTCTTCAAGAGTCCGGAACACATCCTCAAATTTCAGCACATCCCCGAAATTCTTTTCCGTAGCCGCATAGTTCAGCTCATTCTTAAGGGTCTTTTCAATCTGCTCACGGCAGTCGGAAAAATGTCTCTTTACATAAACCGTACATTTCACGGAGACCCCCGTATATACAGGTGAAAGGATCTGGAACCTGGTGGTGATCAGCCTCCGCTCATAAAGCCTGTTGTAGATCGCCTTCTTATACTCCTCGGACAGGGTGGGATGCTCTTCATCCGTACCGGGCATCACTGCGATATGCACCTGGTTTTCAAGCTCGTCCATAACGGCGCGGATCTTTCTGATGCAGAGCCCGGGGGTCTCTGCCGCCACCCTTTCATAGTCCCCTGCGGTAACACAGGTATAGGGCTTGAAGATATCCTCCCTGAAGCGGGCCTTCATATCCTCGATCTTTTCCCTGAAAGCGCCTCCGTTACCGGGTCCCGGATTATAAAACCCCGGTTTATCAGGCATATCCTCTGCTTTTATGATATTTCCCGCCCGGATGTTTCCTCTGGGTCCCTCTGTCACGGCACAGCCTGCCATGAAGAGATCGGCTCCGATAAAATCTCCCGCATCCTCTATCACTATCTTTCCGTCATTCTCCAGAAGATGGTAGTAAAGGGCATTGTCATCACCCTTTCCGGGACGCACAAAATCAAATATCTCGCTTCCGTCCTTTTCAGTCCTCTTTGCTATAAGGCAGAAGCTGTCAGGAACGATATGCTTTACCGGAAGCTCTATCTCCTGATTGTCGTATCCCAGTATCTTTCCAACACGGTATCTTCGCATGATCTCCTCACTGTAGATCACTATCCTTACCGCATCCTTGGTTTTTACCGGGGCATATCCGAACTCAGCCTCGTTAAAGGTAAAGGTGTGTTTACCGTTCTGCCCCCTTTTGTAAATGCAGTATCTTCCCTTAGGTCCGTATCCGGCGGAGAGCTCATATCTCCTGTAGGATGAACCCTTTTTCTCCTTTCCGAATACCAGGAAATAACCGTCATCCACAAAGGGACTTACAATATCTATTGTCTCGGTCTTCTGGCTGGTAATGCATAAAGACCTGGAATCCTTCTGCCATGCTTCAAATAAAAAGGCGTCAACAGAGCGGAATTTCGGTACCACGTCATAGCTGGCATGGGTAAGGGTGGCTCTGATGCAATATCCCTTTAATGGTGTTTCCCCGTAAGGCACCGCCTTTTCATGGGGAAGGCGGAACTTTATCTCTCCGCTTAACAGGAAGGCCCCGGTGAAATCCCTGACCTTCATTTCCTTAAAGCCCGCTGCCGTAAAGCACTCCCATTTCAGGGATGCAAACAGGTTCTCCGCCCGGTCCTCCACGGGATTACGGTTAAACCTCGTGTCCATGGAGATATAGAAAAATGTATCACTTCCGGGCTCCGGCAGGGCATTTGAAATGAAATAAATGCTGTCCCCCTCTTTGGGCCTGTCTCCGAAGACCCTGGCAGAAACCCTGTATTCCCGGTCACAGAGGAAGCTGAAATCGTGGAATTCATCCCCGTAACGGGAGAATATCCCTTCAAGCCTCATGCCTCCGCTCTTCACGGCCTTTCTGGTCTCAAATATCATATCCCCCAGCTTAAACTTCTGGTTGGCCGAAAGCTTTATCTCCCTGTCAGGATCCTCGTTGGTAAAGAGTATCCTTGCGCATTTGGCCTTTCCGGGAGTAAACCCTGCCATCTTAAGCAGCGCAAGCTTCGCTTCATAGCTTAAGTTGCTGATCCTGGAGCCCTGAAGAGCCTCAAATACGATCAGATTTTCTAAAATTGTCATTCCGGGATCAGATGGATTGTAGTTTGTCCATTCCTTTGATATCAGAGGAAGGGCTGCATAGGAATCCAGCATCCTCTCTTCAAAGGTTCTTCCCGATATCTCCTCAATACGTAACAATTAGACACCTCATTTATAGCTGATATTTACTCTGTGCTCTCCGGATTTCACCACCATGAAGGGTGTGACCACAAGGTCCGAAATGTCGGTCTCATGGAGTCCTTCGCCATCCACATAATTTGCTATTATGGTTATACGGCGTATATCCGCATGGCTCCTTAAGGTTCCGAGCTTCATCATGATCTGGGACTTCTTGGGTACCACTCCTATCTCCCAGCCGTTATCAATCTCATTCTTAACGGGATTAAAGTATCTGTGCAGTGTTTCCTTGATAAGGTTCTGCACTTCAAATGCATCATCCATATTCTGGACCTCAGCCCAGACGGTTACGGATACACTTACAAAAATGGGCTCCACTATATAAACATGCTCCGGCAGAAGGGTTACTGAAGATGAAGCGATCAGGAACTCCTTCAGTCTCGCCGATATCCTGTGGAAGGAGAAGGAGCCGTCCTCAAAGTCCCTCATGAGCAGCACAAAGGACAGATCCTCATCATTGAAATTACCGTTAATGGTCTGTCCGGGGATACAGGCCACCTTGTCTATGCTGTCCGAATAATTCTGAATCGTCCATTTATAGTCGTTTAAGGACACCAGCCTGCCCCTGCCGTAAATGATATTCGCGCCTCTTTTAAGGGCGTCCCTTACGGTCTCCATATTTGATCCGCCGTAGGATCTCACGGGATTTGTCACATTGTCTATATACAGCTCATTTCCGGCAAATTCGGTTATGGTGTCGGCGTCCACATTTCCTTCATATCCGTCGCTGATACGGGTCCTTACCTTAAAGCTGATATCATCCGTGACCCTGGGAATATCCGCCTTCATGCCGTCGGAGAAAAGGATCTCATTATAGGCCCTGTCTATCACATAGACCCTTCTTCCCTTCAGATTTAAGAAGCTGTCTGTTTCCTGCCACTTGACATACGCCGCAGAAACATTCCCCAGCATGTCATACTCCAAACGGATCTCGTCGCTTTTTTCTTCCTTGTATCTCTCTATCTCTTCCGCAGAGATAAAGCCCTTTTCATTTACCCACACTTCCGCATCCAGGATATTGCCTCTGGGAAGGGTAAACCGCATCCCGGGACCGGGATCTGATACATAGTAATTGTCCTCGGTTCCGGTGACTATATTGGAAACATTCACCACATTCGTTAAGATCCTCCGGATCTTTGGAAGGAAAAGACTGTTTTCTCCCGCTTCCTGTACGTGCTCCCGGCGGATCCGGATCCACATACGCCTTTTTTCCTCAATGGTGACCAAATGCATATCTGAGGGAGGTAAGAACATGACTGTTCCGGATCTGGAAAAATCACAGGTCTGATCCACAACCTTCATCCTCTTAAATCCGCTTAAACTGCTGTACTCGAAAACGCACTTCAGATGGCTCTGGTTCACCACATCCGCAAGTTCAAAGTATATGCTTACCGGCCCGTCCTCTATTCTCCTGTCAAAGCCCAGATACAGGGCATCATCTCCGTACTTTCCTCCGGACATGATTGTAAACAGCCCTTTGGAGGCCTTCATATCATTGGTGATCTCTTTTTTATGTGTCCCCGCCAGTATAAAAGCCTTTTCCGGCTCCACGAAATGTCCCCTGTAGGAGAAGGAGATCTTTACGTTGGAAATAATGGGATAGTGATGGTGGGCGGGACGTAAAAAGCAGTTATCCGACTTTAACAGACGCATACGGATGCAGCGCCCCATATATGCCCCGCTCTGTGTGCTCTCCCAGTCAGACGGACACACAAAGGTGATCTCATAGTCCTTTGTCTCCGGTTCTGAAAAGATCCTTGCCACCTCTTCATTGCACTTTAATTTTCTCCAACCCATGCCGTTAAAGTATTCAAGCCCTATCTCGTCAGCAAAGGCGTCCGCAGGTATATCCGCCGGAATGACCTTGGGCTTTTTCTTTATTATCTTTAATTCTACCTCTTCCTCCTGCTTTGTGAGATACAGACCCTTTTCCCCGTAATTCACATGGAAGGTCATGGTGATCAGTGCCCCGGCCTTCGAAAAATAGGTGTCCTGTCCGAGGTAACACTCATTGTAGACGGAAAGGGTATCTGTAAAGGGTGCGAATTTCGCAATATCCATATCCACTGTCCCGTCATTAACGTAATCCAGGTCCCTTTCCCTTCCGGAGGATGAAAAGCTTATTTTCTTTGCCTCTATATCATTTTTAATGGTTTTAAGGGACTCCAGGATAACTACCGCATATTCCCTGCCGCCTGATGAAAACTTTACATTTTTTTCGTGCTTTTCAAGCTCAAAGGTCTCTTTGTCATTTAAGAGCTTTATGCTGTCAAAATCCTTAAATCCGCCTTTGGCATAATACCTGAAACGGAATTCTCCCTTTATCACCTTTTCATTGAATTCTTCGTTTCCGGTGATCCTTATGTATATAGGCTCATCCTCCAGATCAAATACGGATTCATGATAGAGGATCAATACGCTTTTTGCGATGTTTCCCTCTTCGGAAAAGAGGACAAAGGGCCTTATTACATTTCTTGCGGCTCTAAAGGCTGTTTCTTCCTCTTCTGCAGCCTCTTCTCCTGTCTCCGTATCTTCAGTCTCCTCTTCCTCTATGACCTCGGTTCCGTCAATAAGGGGAGGACTCTGGAAATTGCCCAGAAGCGGCACCAGCGTAGACTGCTCTCTGTCAGTCATAAAAGCATCCACGATCCTTGAGCTGGTAACATATATCTCCCTGTCAGTCTCAAAGAGGATAGGGTTGCCGTTTTCTCCGGGTACCTCCGCCACAAGACGGGTTCCCTTTCTCACATTTGTACCCGGTACGGAATTCTCAATAAGGGAGAGCTGAACCATGCTTCCCGCTGCCTTGGCCGGCCTGAGGGAAATATCCAGCATGTTGACGAACTCGGCATGATAACGCTCCATCATGCGATTTAAAAGCTCGGTGTTCTCCTGCATCTGCAATGCAAAGATCTTGGCAATAGCTGTACCTATATCGGGATCGTCATTGTCAAAATGCCACTCGGGAGTATATCCGGCGGAAAGGTCTTCTATTCTTTTTTCCAGATCCTTAACGGAGCTTTCGTATAGTTTCATTAATATGTGCCTTGCCGCAGGCAAGCGTACTCATCGGTGACGTGCCTGCGCGGCACCGATGGAAGCTTGAAACATTTTGTTTCAAGCTTCAAGCCTCAAACTTCTTCCTCGTAGTAAGAACCTTCCGATCCCTCATCATCGTTGATGATGTCGTATTCATCTTCATCATTTATGCTATCGGCACCCCGGTCAAGATAGAAGGGAAATACCAGATTGTCCCTGGTATTGGTGCCGGCCACCCTGTAATTGATGCTGATTATCACCGCTCCCTGGCTGTCCCTGTATTCCGTATCTATATCCAGATCCGTGATCCTGGGTTCCTGGGAGAGTATGGTCTCCGACAGATCATTCCGGAGTATGGATAACATGGTGGTGCCGGTATCCATAAAAGCATAATCCATCATATTGCTGCCGAATGTCGGCCTCGCTATCCTCTCGGTTCTCTGTGTCATGAGGATGAGATACAGGGATTCCTTAACGGACTGCTCGGCTGACACCGTGGTAAATCTCCCTGTTGCCGGATCTATCTGTGGCGGGAATTTACATCCCGTTCCCAAAAAACTCTTTTGTGCCATTTCCCTTTACCATTCCTTATCCCAGTTTAATGGGTGTGCCGGAAACCTGCACGGCACCGTTGCTGTTAAGCTTCAGCATGGAGCTTCCCTCCGCCGTGACATTGGTGCCCTTGATCTCTGCCCTGCCCTGGCTTTCGATGTTCATGCTGTCATCAGTCTCAATACTTACTTTCTTTGCCTTGATGGTAACTGCCCCGGTGTCGCCGTTCATGACGACGGAGATATTTTCACCTACCTTGACAGTCATCTTTTTTGCGGCAGTAACCTCTATATGACCCTTGTTTTCATCCGTGGAAAGACGGATAAAGTTCTTGCTCTCCTTATCTGAAACCTCTATGGTCTTCTTCTCGTTATCGAGAACGATCTTATGCATGTCGAGAGCGGTCTTTACTGTTATCTTATCCTTTTCTCCGGGGGTTTCCCCTCCGCCACCGCCACCGCCGCCGGCACCTCCGGCGCCGCCTTCGCCTCCTTCATTATCGGAGCTGATATCCTCAAATATGATGGAGTTGCCGTTCTTGGTAACTATCTTTTTATACTTGTTTTTCTCATCCTTGCTCTTTGTGAGGATGGCGTCGTTTTTCTTGGGGATGCAGCCTATTATATATGGTCTCTCGATATTTCCCTGCTCAAAGGTGACAAGCACCAGATCCCCTATTTCCGGGATGAAATAGTGCCCCCAGGAGCTTCCGGCTGAAGGCATTATGACCCTGGGCCACAGGATCCTTGAGTTGTCGGCTTCGTTTTCTCCGCCGCCGCCTGCCTCGCCCCCCTGGGCGTTGTCATCCTTTACCTCCTCCCTGGATAAAAGGATCACCGACACCCTGCCGGGCATGTTCTCATCATAGTTCTTAATGACCTTTCCCAGCATCACTCCCACTATCCTGGAGTCCCCGGTATCTGTCTTCTCTATCTGTTTTTTCGATACATCCTCAATGATGTCAAAAATCGCCATGCTTCTTTAAATCCCCTGTTAATTGCTCTCTCCTATCACGTTGGTACAGCCTTCAAATATGGTCCTGTAGGCATTTCCGTCCATGATATGGCGTACCTTTGTGAGATAGAAATTGTTGTCTATGGGGCTGCCGAAATTTTTGAGGGTGATAAACCTCCCCGGAATGATCTCCGGCAGGCCCACATATTCCGCGCTTATGCTTCCCAGCCGGTAATCAACGCTGTCCATTAAGTACTGGGCCCGGTAACCCGCCTCTTCCTTGCTTCTCGCGGTGGGATCCAGATATACCAGGGACTGCTTGTCCACCAGGGGCTTTGCCTTGTTGCCAAGGGATATCTTGGTATTGGACTTTTTCTTATCCCCCATATACTTTCCCTCTTCCATATCTATGTTCCGGACCTCCACGCTGCGAACCAGTCCGCTGATATCATATCCCACGTCCAGATTCCTTAATCCTGAAGAGGGGGTGAGCTCAATGAGGGGAGTCGTATTCTTTTTTGCCTCTATAAAATACAGGACGTTGCCGACTATAAAGAATTCGAAATTAAACTTTTTGGCGGCCTTTACTATGAATTCATAGTCGCTCTCTTCAACCATCTCCACCCGGCGGTCGGTAGTTCCCTGTTCATTCTGGGCCTCATTCTTATCCGGTGTGTCCGAGATGTTCTGGGTGATGATATCCTGCTGGTTTTCATCCTTCTGTGACAGGAATACATTTTCCGCCAGGATCTCTTTAACCGCCTCCGAATAACATTTTGCCTTCAGTTTCCTGGAGTGGCGGTTTGCCATCATAAGACCCTTGGCATCCATGGCCACCACCTCTATGCTGGGGGGAGTACCGGTACTGATCCCGGGTACTATAAAATGCACTCTTGCTATAAAGCCCCTGAAGACCTCACGGAGCACCGTTCCGTAGCCTATGGCTATGACAATAGATGAACCCATGTATAGAAACTGCTTTGTCTTCTTTACGTCAAAGAGCCTGGAATCCACATCAAAGGGTCCTGATAGATAGACCGTGGCGATGGAGGCTTCAAAGCCGCTGGTCTGTTCCACCTCCACTCCGGTAACCGTAAGGTCGTTCTTCTCGGCAACCACATCCTGCCCGTTTATCAGCACATTTATTCCGGGATACTGGAAATTTTCATATGTTTTTTTAAGGTCACTGAAATCAAAATCTGCCATTTTCTGTTTTGCTGCCTGCCATTGTCCAAAAAGCTCTTTCCAAAACCGCCTGGATCACAGATTAATAAGGCTTCCGGCCTTCTGTGAAACCTTCACATAACTGAAATTCTTTTTATCAAAGGAGGTTTTGAACGCCTTTTTATATCTTTCCTGCCATACCGCAAGGGAATTGGGATATACTTCCTTATCCGCGCAGAGTATGCTCATATCCACCGTAGCCCTTATGGGCGCCCCCACGGGATTGAACATGGTGTAGGTGGCGGAAATGCTTCTTAATACCCCGGTATAGTTGAAATCCCCCCAATGGAAGGTGACTATTCTGGTGTTTCTGTTTCTTAAGGCCGCTATAAAGCCCTCCACCTGGTACTGTACCGTATATCTCTTTTCGCCCTTTTTGCTCCCCGCAATGCTCCTGCCAAGCTTTGCCACGTTGGTGATGGCCCCGGTGGGGGAGAAATTGAGCTTGTCCGAAAGAAAGGCATCCGAGGGATCCTGTCTGTCAAAGAGCAGGCTCACTGACATCACAATATCGGTATTGGCCGGTACATATCCCAGCTCGTTTTCACCGTCACCGTGTATTCCGTTTTTCGGATCCTGTTGATTCTGCTGACCCTCAGGTTTCTTCTTTCCTCCGTGTCCGTAGTCGGACCGCCTTACCAGACCTCCGGAGTGGCCGGTCAGGGAAAGTGAAGAGGGATTGAACTGTACGGTAAAGAGCTTCCTCTTACCTCCGCTTAAGGCCTTCAGGTTCTCATCCTGAATATTTTCTTTTCCGGCGAACTCATCGCTTAACACGTCATTGACCAGACCCTTATTGGCAAAGGTACTGGTGGAAACAGAGCCGGCCATTCCCCCTACTGACGTGGAATCCCCCATGCCTCCTCTGCTGTTTGCCACTCTGACGGCCTGTTTTACGGTGACATCCCTTTCCCGGAGATCGATGACCTCTATAATGGCCTTCTCGATATTTCCGGTATTTTCTGCTATGGCATTCTTTATTGTATCCCCTACGCCCATTCTCGTTTATGCCCTTTCAGACTACAGGTTAAGATTCAGAAGACTGTTATTGGTGGCCTTTCTCCAGGTGCTCTGGCCTTCTCCCTTTTCCGTAAAGGTATTGTCGAAGGCCTTCGTCCAGTGTGCTTCATTATACTGGAAGAGCTTTTCCATTCCGGAAGCGCTGTCTGTTCCGTCTCCCTGCCTTATCTGTATGCCAACCTTGCCCCTTACGGGATAGCCTTTTTTATTAAACATGGTATAGCTGGTGGTGACCTGGGTCATCTCTCCCCTGAAACACATATCCCCCCAGAAGAATATCACATGTCTCGCCTGGGAAATGGTGAGGAGCGAAAGGAGACCCTCCATCTGCTGCTGCACACTGAATTTCTTCTTCTTGGCAGCAGTGAACATATCTGCTGCGAATTCCTTTATGTTGCCTACAGAGGCCCCGGTTATGGGGTTATCGCTGAGCATAAATGCGTCCATGGTATTGACGTCATCAAATAACAGCTCGCAGGAAAGTGTGGTTGATGCAGGCGCTATATATCTCTGCACATCAATGTCCACATTGTCTCCCTTATAGTTAACCTGACGGCCCGCAGTGGTATCCAGCCTTATGGAGCTGGGATTATACTGCACCTCCAGACATGTATATCCCAAACTGTTGGCGTCACTGCTTATATCCTTAAAGGTTGAGGCCGCCTTCCCGGAAAGCGACGCCTCTGCCTTCTTCATCAGCTTTTCATTTAGATCCCTGACATCGTTTATAGCCTTCCTCTCTTCTCCGGAAAGCTTCGAGTCAGCATCCCCCACAGCCTCCGCCGTGAGATCCAGGGCATCCACGGAACGTATACAGAGTACTGCCTTTACGATATTTCCGGTAAGGCTTCTCCCCAGATTCTGCATCTGGCTGCTGTTAAACAGGGATGACGCTCCGGATGAGAGTCCGGATCCTATGCTTGAAAACACGCTTCCTACTGACATCGTTTAAATTCCTCTTCTGCTCTTCTCGTTCCTGAGTCTCTTCTCCAGTTTCTGCAACACCTGTTCGGAGATGGTGTTCATCTGGGATTTTACTCCCCTGCTCACCATATCCGTAATATCATCTATCTGCTGGAGGGTGAAGTTCTCTCTGTCCGCCGTTACGTTTCTTACGGTCTGTATGGTGTTCTCTCTGATTATTTCGTTATTCTCTATGGTCTCGGTGGACCTTGCGGTATTGCTCCTTACATTCCGTACCGCTTCCTCTATATCCTCCCGGGATATGGTCTCATTTCTCCTGAAGACCAGCTCCTCTCCGGATATTTCGGTATCTATAACCTGTTCCGGTTCCTTTGCCGCTTCCGCTCTCTCCTGGAATCTCCTTATCTCCTCCGCCGCCTCCGCAAGGTTATTGCTGATAACATTGGCGTAGACCATTTCGGCATCGGGATTTGCCATATACTTCTCTATGATATTGAAGACCTCTTTGGTATTTTCCGGGAAAAGCCTCTCTATCTCATGGAATACCCTGTCCTTACGCTCTTCCCTTTCCTCGTCCTCTGCATCAAAGAGACGTCTAATGTCCTCATTTCCCTCCAGTGCCCTCAGGGCATCTCTTCTGGTTCTGTCAGGGCCTCCCTTTCTTTCCTCTGCTTTCTGGGTTTCCCTTAAGATGGACATCATCTGCTGATAGCGTTCCAGATTCCTTATGTTATTCTCATTTATCCTGGTAAGGGCTCTTATCTGCTGCTCTGTTGTATCTCCCTCGTAGATGTCCTCCTCATACACGGTATTATCTTCCATCTCCATGCTGACGGGACTTATGTTTTCATACAGGGTATTATTATCCAAACGGGAATAACTGCTTTCAGCCTGGAAGCTCACCCTGTTAAAGGTGTTCTCCGATGCCTGGAACAGAGCGTTCCTTATATCAAACCAGCTGTCTCCCTGTCTGATCCTCTCAAAGCCGCTGTGGTAGAGGTTCTTTACCATATCAATGAATACTGCCGCCGTTACTTCTTCTGTCACCGGCATATTCAGCTTGTTTTCTTCAATAAGCTCCTTCTCGTAGATATTGTCGCTTTTATACCTGACAAATTCCCTGATATCCCTTATTGCCGCGGCAGTTTCTTCATCTATCCCTTCTTCTCTTTGCCTTTCTTCTTCCCTGTAGATGAGCTCTGCGGGAGGCGCTTCCTTTCTGGTTTCCTCCCGCTCTTCACCCGGTGAGAGCATGCTCTCACGGAGCATTTCGACGGTTTCCCTCACTCTTTCCCTGGTTCTCTCCTCTGAACGTTCAGATAGTGTTTCCCTGATCTCTGAGAGAGGTGTGGTTTCGCTTTCCGGGGCGTAGATATTGTCGCTTTTATCCCTGACAAATTCCCTGCTATCCCTTATTGCCGCAGCAGTCTCCTCATCTGCCGCCTCTTCTCTTTCCGCTTTCTCTTCCCTGTATATGAGCTCTGTGGGAGGCGCTTCCTCTCTGGCTTCCTCCTGGGTTTCACCCGGTGAGAGCATGCTCTCACGGAGCATTGCAATGGTCTCCCGTACTCTTTCCCTGGTTCTCTCCTCTGAACGTTCGGAAAGTGTTTCCCTGATCTCTGAGAGAGATGTGGTTTCGCTTTCCGGGGCATAGCCTCCCTCTGTGTAGAGACGCTCCTCCAGTTCCCGGGTCCTCTCTATTTCAGAGGCCAGCTCCCTTTCACTGAGTACGCGGTCCTCCCGCTCCCTTACGGTTTCCCTTCTCTCGGTCCTCTCTGCGCCTTCACGGTATCTCTCTGTCAGCCTTTCGGTAAACAGGCTGTCCGCTTCCTCGGGGGATAAGCCCCTCTCCTCTTCCCGGAGAATGATCCGTGCTCCCTCACGCTCCATGGTTTCTAAGAAGTTATTGACAAGGAGCTGCTTTGCGGTATTCTCCTGCTCCGATATAAGATACTGGCTGCCTTCGATACGGTTGTCGTACAAGCTTCTGTTGAAATTTGCCACTATCTGATAAATGGCTCCGGTCTGCAGGCGCTCCATTATATCACGTCCGAGATAATTCTCCCTTACCGAAAAACCCTCCGCCAGGCCCTTTTCAACTATCTCCCGGGAGAGCTCCAGGGTCTCCCGTCTTGTTTCCACCGCATTCGCATTGTAATTCTGAATGAGGTAATCGCTGATGAACCTGTCGGTCAGAGCCGTCTCATTTATGATCCGGCGGACCTCATTCATGAATTTCCTGTCGTCCCTTATCCCCATCTTACAGAGCACATCTGTGATATATGTCCGGTCCTGGTAGGTTAAGGGCGTATCCACTGAGATCAGGATACGGTTTAAGGCATTATTTATGATATTAAGCTTTTCTTCATTTTTGCTGTTTATTACGGTATTACCGGATACTGTGGTCATTTCCCCTTCCGCTATATATATCTCCGGCGGAGTGGTGACAATGTGGAGCAGCTCTTCCGATCCGATCTCCATTCCCATCAGGCCATAGTTTCCCATGATCCTCTCATTAAAGGATTCTCTCTCCTTTATGAAGTCCGTCCTGCTCTTTATCTCTATGGGAGCCTTTATGGTCAGCATTACTTACTCAGCTCCTTTGCCATAAGAGCTCTCCTCGTGGGAGGCCATATTGAAGGCTCGGCCTTGGTATCTACACTCCTGTTCAGTTTATGCTCATCGCCGCTTCCGGTGTAGGGATCACCCTTATTATATTCCCACTTGCTGGGAGCGGGCTTTTCCTTCACATTCCTGTTCAGTTTATGCTCATCGCCGCTTCCCGTGTA
>CAMJPM010000011.1 GCA_946407725.1 uncultured Lachnospiraceae bacterium | reverse complement strand
ATTCAAGGATTGTCAGGTATTCTGCCTTGTTAGCAGAACCACAGTCTCCACATGCCCGGTGCGGGGGAACTGATCGAAGGGGCGGTATCTTTTCAGGCTGTAGCCGGCTTCGATAAAGAGTTTCAGGTCACGGGCAAGGGTTGCCGGATCACAGGAAATGTACACTATCTTTTTGGGGGACATGGAAACTACTGTTTCGATCAATCCGGAGGAAAGGCCCTTTCTCGGAGGATCCAGGAAGACTATATCCGGGTTAGCATCGGGATTCCCGCGCAGATATCCGCTCATATATTCCCCGGCATCAGCTGCGGCGAAGTCCGCGTTTTTGATACCGTTAAATTCAGCGTTCATCTCTGCATCCTTTACCGCCTGGGGAACGATCTCCACGCCGTGGACCCGTCCACCGGGACAAAGGGAAGCGGCGGTAAGGCTTATGGTTCCGATACCACAGCATAGATCCCAAATTTCCGTGATATCCAGACGATCCTCGATTGATGCATATTCCATTGCCCTCAGATAGAGTTTTTCAGTCATTACAGGATTTACCTGATAAAACGACAGGGCGGAGATCCTGAAGCGTAAACCGCAGAGAACATCCTCAATATATGGTTTTCCCGAGAGAAGGATCACCTTTTCTCCCAGTATCACGTTGGTTTTATCAGGGTTTACGTTCAGGCAGAGAGATGCGATCCCCGGGAATTCAGCCAGTCTCTCTTTCAGGACTTCAATGTGAGGAACACTTTCAGAAGCGGACACTGCACACACCATGATCTCCCCGGTATTAAAACCCTTTCTTATAAGGAGATGACGGATCAGTCCCTCCCCGGTATTTTCGTCATATACAGGCACTTTGTATTCATCCAGAAATGAAAGAAAAGCTCTGACTATCCCGCTGAATTCCACCGGGGAAAGAGCGCAGTCGTCCTCGGGAACTATATGGTGGGTCCTGCCGGAATAAAAACCGGCAACAGCCTTCCCTGCCTTATCCCTTCCTATGGGATACTGGGCTTTGTTCCTGTATCTATAGGGCTCTTCCATCCCTGCTATGGGCTCCCCGGCTTCACGAAGCACATCTTCCGGGATACCCCCTATGCGAAGAAGACAGTTATACACCTTATCCTCTTTATATTTAAGCTCCGCTTCATATGTGATATGCTGAAGGGTACAGCCACCGCAGCATGAAGACACCCGACACACCGGCTCTGTCCTGCATTCCGACGGTTCTTCCACGGACAGGAGCTTTGCATAGCCCAGATTTTTCTTAACCTTCATAACCAGAGCTTTTACCCGGTCTCCTACTGCAGTATCCTTAATAAAGAAAGGAAAGCCGTCCACATGCGCAACGCCTTCCCCTTCGTTTCCAAGTCCGTCTATTACGGCCTCTATGATATCATTTTTCCGGAACTCCATAATTTGTACCTTAAAAATATTGTTTTATCCGGGGCACACTCGCGCTCGGCGCTCGTAAACGTGCCCGTGAACGCTCCCCCGGAGCGTTCACCAGTCCCCGGCTTTTCGGATGTTTGATTCAAATAGCTTATTGAAGCCAAGCCACTGGTCTTTTCTCTCATCTGTCACGCCTGACAGTATCTCGCTGAAGGTCTCCATTTTTGCGTCCGTATTGTCAGCCATATTCAATGCCATGGCTTCCATTATGGCAGGCTTTTTCGGAGATCCGTATTCATATTCCCCGTGATGGGCCAGAATACAGTGCTGGAGCTCACTTAAAAGCCTTTCTGGAAAATCAGGGATCTCCCGGGCCCTGGCACCTATCATTTCCGTGCCTATGACTATATGTCCCAGGAGCAGTCCATCATCCGTGTAGTCATTCTGGGGAAAAGCCGACAGTTCCCTTGTTTTCCCTATATCGTGCAGCAGGGATGCCGTTATCAGAAGATCGTGGTTCAGTGCGGGATATGCCTTGGTGTAGTATTTACACAGTCTGGTGACCGCCAGGGTATGCTGCATAAGCCCGCCAACAAAGCTGTGGTGGATGGTCTTGGCAGCAGATCTTGTCTTAAAGATCCCGGCAAATTCCTCATCCTCGATGAAAAAGCTCTTTAACAGCTTGTTGAGATAGGGGTTTTTTACGGTTTCTATTACTGCTTTCAGATCCGTATACATGTTATCCGGATCATATGGGCTCACCCTCAGATAGTCAGATGGTATATATTCCCCGTCATGGGCAACCTTTACCCTCCTTAAAGAGGCCTGCAATGCCCCCTGGTATCTGGAAACATCCCCGAAGACGTATATATAGTCCAGGGTTTCAAAATCCGCGATACCCTCTGAATTAGGCTCCCAGACCTTTGCGT
The DNA here is from genome assembly GCA_946407725.1 of uncultured Lachnospiraceae bacterium. Classification (GTDB taxonomy): domain Bacteria; phylum Bacillota; class Clostridia; order Lachnospirales; family Lachnospiraceae; genus NK4A144. Next base: position 46,385 of record CAMJPM010000011.1, on the reverse strand, counting down.
CCAGTGTCCCCGTCCTGTCCTGGAGAATCACATTGAAATAAGGCTTTCCGTTTCTGGTTTCAGCCTGAACCTTGTATTTGCAAAGATATATATCGGATATTTTATCTCCTTCACGGAGTTCGGAAATATATTTCATTTAATACACCTTTCATTTTTAATTCTGATAGCCACGCTATTTAAGGTTCACTCCCCTCGCCGGGGGACATCACACATCAAATATTTGTGATATTGCGATACCTTCAACTGGCACTGTGATCTGCGGCATCGTCAAAATTCACTTCGAAAGTCATTTCCTGGAATTCACCCTGGGAATATCTTTCCACCGTGATAACCGCTTCATCTCCCGGCTGATATTTAAGCATCTGTTCCATGTAGTCACGGGCTTTCTCTATATCAACAGTCCCGAGTCTGGTGATTACGTCTCCGCTCTGTATTCCAGCGGACATTGCCGGGGAATCAAGGGCTACCTTTGTAACATAAAATCCTAATGGAACCCCCTGTTCCTCGTTTATGGAAGAGGTGACGTCGGTACCGTAAATTCCCAGATATGTTTCGGAGGACCCGTTTGAAAGCTTTTCTATCAAATCCTTGAGATCCGATATGGCATAGGCGGAAAGGAGATTAGGCGCATCCTCAAGGGCAGTATTCTGGGCGATAATACCGAGGATCTTTCCGTCGTAGTCCGTGATCACTCCGGTTGCATTGCCGCTTCCGTAAATATCCGTGCTGAGAACGTGAACATTCCTGTCAGGCATGGAGATCTCACGCTGGTTTGAGGTGGTTCTTCCGAAACACTGGCTTCCCTGGATACCTAAAGGACTGCCGAGAGCCATCACGGGAATGCCTACCACATTTGTGCCTCTGGAGTTGCCCAGCTCAGCCTCGGAAATGGCATCTTTTGTTTCATCCGGAATGGAGCTTAAGAGAACCGAGATTATGGCAAGTCCGGTATCGCTGTCCGTGGATTTCACTTCACCGGGAAGAGTGATATTGTCTGCAAAGGTCACGTTCAGCTCTGTATCTTCACCAATACTGGGAATTTCAGACAGGATCAGAAGATCCTTTCCGTTATTTGCGACAATAAGTCCTGCAAGGCTGTCTGCATTTTCATAGGAGTTTTCAAACCAGTCCTTATCACTGGTAATGGTGGTGACGGTGACAATTGATCTGCCTGCTTCGGCTGCGACATTTTTAAGTGTCCGGTAGAGACTCTTATAGTCCTCAACAGAGAGGGAAACATGCTCCGTGATATAGGAAATGTTACGGGGAGCTTCGGTTTCGGCAGAACTGTCATCCGGAGTCCCGGCAGAAGCACTGTCAGTATCGTTCTCTGATACAGCCTCTGCAGAGGCTTCTTCAGAGGCTTCTTCAGAGGCTTCTTCGGAGGCTTCGGTAATATCAGCCTCTTCCTCCGTGGAGGCTTCAGTTGTTTCCTCGGTTTCAGTCCTGTCCTCGCTTACGGCTTCCACATCATCATCCCTTGGAATATTCACGGGAAGCGCAGAGATCTCTTTTTCTGCGGGCATATAATGGTTCACTGTCATAAGGAAAACGCTGGCGGAAACAGCCCCGAAAAGAAGGGCACAGATAATGACCATAAGGATACGGAGAATGACCCTCCTTTTATTGACGGGTCTATCCTTTATGGTCTCTTTTATAAACTGATATTCAGAAGAATTATTTTCGTCCATAGATTTTTATATTTTACCAAAAACCCCCTTTTATGTCTACTTTTCAGGAAGACATGACTTCTTTTTCGCTTATCTCGATCAGTGAATCGTCGTCACGTGAAAAGCGCCAGGCAAGGTTTCCGGCATCTTCCCACAAACCGTTTTTACCTTTTTTTTCTATTTTGTCTCCTATACGTCTGACTATGACGCTGCCTAAAACAAATTTATAATATCTTGGTTTTTCATCCATAAAATATCCTTTCCGCTCCTTCCCTTAATATGAAAGCATCTCCGCCCCCTCCGGCACCGGGATCAGCGCAAATTCCGCATCCTGCTTTTTACTTGCCTCGGCCTTTTCTTTCTCCGAAGCGGTCTCACTTCTCATTATCTCATAATACCCATGGGTCTTTTCTCCCTTTGTGTAATAGGAAACAGTGGTATGAAACTGAAGTTCAAAGATCACTCCTTCTTTAGTCTTAAACAGGGCGTTTATTCCCTGATATGCCACATCTTTTTTGGCCCAATAATTCTTAAACTTAACTATAGAGTAGCCACAGGCAATAAGAGTATCTGTAATAAGTCTGGTTGTCTCAACATAGTCCTGATCATTGATCACAAATGTGTATCTTAGGGAATCATTGATAATTTTTGAAGCTTCCTCAGGTGATATCTCCATATCATGAGCATTCGTCAATATCTTCCGGCTTGTGCTCTCAACTGATTTCAGACAGTGTTCCAGCCCCTCAAGGTGAGCCTTGTCCGATTCCAGCGCTTTAAGAACAACGGTAATACCGGGTTCTGCTTTTTTTGCCGCATCATAAAGCTGCTCTGCATATTTGTCGGCTTCTTTCTGTTCGTCCGGTTTATTCTCCTCTGCAGCCGGAATATCATCAGCCGTGATTCCCCGGGCATCAGACAGATCCTGTCCGGATGCCGGAAGCGAAAATATCTGCCCGGTATAGATGATGAACGGATCCTTTATCGCATCCTTATTCAGTTCGTATATTTCAGTCCATCTGTCTCCGGATCCAAGCTGTGTCCCGGCAATCTTATAAAGACTGTCGTTTTTCTGAACCTGATATGCAGTCCCGGACAATCCTTCAGCCGGCACCTGTACGGAAAAGCCTGCCACAATCACCAATACTGTCAGCAGAAATGATAATGCTGCCGAATAATCTCTTTTTTATCCATTTTTTGCTCCCTCCATAATTCCAAGAGCCACGCCATTTAAAGTTCGCTTCCCCACGGGACGGTTCTCAATAACTTAAAACCAACGCTTGACAGACAACTTGCGGGCAGAAAATCTGCCCGCGTGAAATTATATTCCGGAATAAATCCGGACAAAATGCCAAGCGGTTTACATAACCACTTTAACTTCTGCCTCTTTAGCGTCCGTAACGGGCGGGATCAGATTTCCCTCCACACTCTTACCGTTAACCGTCACAGACTTTACGCCATGCTCGGATCCATCGGGATTTTCGATGGTTATATGATAAGTAACCCCTCTGTAGATCCTGTCTACGCTGTAGCTCTTCAGGAATGAAGGTATGCAGGGATCTACCATAAGTCCCTTTAATGAAGGCTTTATTCCAAGTATGTACTGGCTTATGGTGGTAAAGGTCCAGGCAGCTGTTCCCGTAAGCCAGCTGTTCTTTCCCTCTCCAAATGTAGGAGCGTCGCATCCTGCTACCATCTGACAGTAGGCATAGGGCTCCGTCCTGTGGATCTCGCTCTTTTCTTCCAGATATACCGGGCAGGTCTTCTTGAAGATCTCAAAGGCCCTGTTGCCGTGTCCCATAACGGTCTCCGCACAGGCGACCCAGGGGTTATTATGACAGAAAATTCCGGCGTTTTCCTTGTACCCCGGCGGATAGGATGAGATCTCTCCCAGTTCCACATGGTAGCGGGTATAGGCCGGCTGCAGAAGGACGATGCCGTACTCCGTATCCAGCTTTTCCTCCACACTCTTCAGGGCTTTGAGAGCCTTGCCGTCTTCAGTACCTACACCTGCCATGATGCACATACCCTGGGGCTCGATGTAGATCTGTCCCTCTTCGTTTACATGGCTTCCCACCGGATTTGATTTTGCATCATAGGCCCTGAGGAACCATTCTCCGTCCCAGCCGGCACCCTCTATGGCCTTCTCCATTTCGGAAACGGAGGAAAGGACCTTCTGTGCCTCTTCCTTAAGACCTCTTACCTCACAGAGCTCTGCATACTCTTTGCCGTACTTAACGAACATTCCGGCGATAAAAACGCTTTCTGCCACCGGTCCCTCACTGGGGCCAAAGGTCTGGAAGCTTTCACCCGGCTCCTCCGAGAAGCAGTTCAGGTTCAGACAGTCATTCCAGTCAGCCCTTCCAATGAGAGGCAGACCATGGGGTCCCTTATGGGTATCTGTGAAATTAAAGCTCCTGCGGAGATGCTCCATTAAGGGTACTGCTTTTGAAAAATCGCTGTCGAAGGCGCATTTCTCATCAAGGATGGAGAAGTCTCCCGTCTCCCTTAAGTATGCGCAGGTTCCTGCTATCAGCCAAAGCGGATCGTCATTGAAACCGCCGCCTATGTCGGCATTGCCCTTTTTAGTAAGGGGCTGGTACTGATGATAGGTACTGCCGTCCTCAAACTGGGTGTTCGCAATGTCAATTATCCTTTCTCTGGCCCTCTCCGGGATCAGGTGCACGAAGCCTAAAAGATCCTGGCAGGAATCCCTGAAGCCCATTCCTCTTCCCATTCCGCTCTCATAATAGCTGGCGCTTCGGCTCATATTGAAGGTCACCATGCACTGGTACTGATTCCAGACGTTTACCAGCCTGTTCAGCTTTTCGTCTGATGTTTTTACAGTATAGGCGGAGAGGAGCCTGTCCCAGTACTTATTTAATTCATCAAAGGCACCGTCTACCTGCTCATCTGTCTTATACTTTGAAAGCAGGGCCTCCGCAGGCTTCTTGTTTATAACGCCGGGAGAAACGAACTTCTCATTAACCGGGTTTTCGCAATATCCCAGAACGAAGATGAAGCTTTCGCTCTCTCCGGGTGCAAGGGAACACTTGAGATGGTGGCTTCCTATGGGCTGCCAGCCATGGGCTATACTGTTCCTGCTCTTTCCTTCTATAACTGCTTCCGGCTTGTCAAAACCGTTATACACACCAATGAAGGCATCCCTGCTGGTATCAAAGCCCTCTATCTCCTTATTCACGGAATAGACCGCATAATGGTTCCTTCTCTCCCTGTACTCGGTCTTATGGTAAATAGTGCCGCCCTCTACTTCCACCTCTCCGGTGGAGAAGTTCCTCTGGAAATTGGAACTGTCATCTGCGGCATTCCACAGGCAGAACTCCACGAAGCTGAAAAGACTTATATCCTTCTTTTCAGAAGACCTGTTCGTAAGGGTGATCCGGTTCACTTCACAGGTATCCTCTACAGGAACAAAGGCTAAAAGGGACGCTTCCAAACCGTTCTTTGTGCCGGTTATGCGGCTGTATCCCAGGCCGTGGCGGCATTCGTATTCATCGAGCTCCGTCTTTACCGGCTGCCATCCGGGATTAAAAATGGTATCGCCGTCCTTTATGTAATAATAACGGCCTCCCGTATCCAAAGGACAGTTGTTATAACGATACCTGGTAAGGCGGAGGAGCTTTGCATCCTTATAAAAATCATAGCCTCCCGCTGTATTTGAGATAAGCCCGAAGAACTCCCTGCTGCCAAGATAATTGATCCAGGGCAGGGGCGTCCTGGGGGTGGTTATCACATACTCTTTTGCTTTGTCATCAAAATGTCCGTATTGCATGGTTTTGTTCCTTTCTCTTAAACGTTTTTTACCTTATCCGTCAAGGCTTAATTACTGCCTGCCTCAGCACTTTTCAATTTTCCCGTCCCTGACCTCAAACCTTATCTCTTCCGGCCTCCTGCCTGTCAGTTCAAAGCTCCTCAGATCCGGCTGGGTTCCTCCGATGAACACGGTATACTGTCCATCCAGAACGGCTTCTTTTCCGTCTTCCAGGACAGATGCAAAGCGCGATAAGGGGAGGTCAAACATAACGGTCTCCATAGACCCGGCTTTAATTAACAAAGACTTGAAATCCGCCAGATGATGGACCGGCTTTTCAAAGGCCTGTTCTTCATATCTTATGTAAACCTCCGCTATCTCGTTGGCGTCAAAGGAACCGGTATTTTTTATGTCTGTCTTTATCCTGACCCCGTTTTCCGTCACATCGGCTTCCGTATTTTCATAAGCGAACTCCGTATAGGAAAGACCGTATCCAAAGGGATACCAGGGTTTATCCTTAAGGAACTTGTAAGTACGGCCTGCCATGTGATAGTCCGTGAATTCAGGAAGAGCGTTGTCATTATAATAGAAAGTGAGAGGCAGCTTTCCGGAAGGACTCACACGCCCGAAAAGTATATCTGCAAGGGCTTCTCCCCCTGCTTCACCGCTGTACCAGGCCTGAATTATGGCCGATGACTTGTCTTCATAAGCAGAGAGATCCAATGCACTTCCACTGTTTATCACAATAACAACTGGCTTTCCAAGAGAGAGGATCCTGTCACAGAGCTTCCTTTGGGGCAATGTCAGAAGAAGATCCATCTTGTCCCCGGATGCAAAGGCATTTCCAGTGTCTCCCTCTTCTCCTTCCAGATCTGCGTCAAGTCCCAGACAGAGTATGGTAACATCGCTTATTGAGGCTATCTCCTCAGCCTCGCTTAAGTATTTCCCGGGCTTTGCCAGAGGATCTTCTTTTTCATCCACGATATCGCATCCCTTGCTGTAGTAAAGCCTGACGTCATCTTCCAAAGCGGCTCTTATGCCGTCTAAGTTTGTGCACCACCTTCCGCTGTCTCCGTTGTAATTCCCATAGAGAGCCTTTGCACTATACGCGTTGGGACCTATCACGGCCACGGAGCTTATCTTGTTTTTATCTATTGGAAGGATACCGTCATTTTTTAAGAGCACCATGGATTTCCTTGCGGCTTCTAAAGCCAGGGCATGGTGTTCTTCGCAATTGACCACGGAATAAGGAATATCGCCGTAGGGATCCTTTTCTTCAAACATTCCCAGAAGATACCTGGTGGTGAAGACCCTTATTGCTGCAGTGCGGATCTCCTCTTCCGTAACGAGTCCCTCATCATAAGCCATCATCAGGTACTCGTAGGTGCATCCGCAGTTCAGGTCACAGCCCCGTTTTACCGCAATGGCCGCAGAATCCTGGGGTCTTTTTGTAAAATGATGGCTCTCGTGGATATCCCTGACTGCCCAGCAGTCAGATACGATATGCCCCTCAAATCCCCATTCCTTCTTCAGAATCTCGTTTATGAGCCGGTCATTTGCGGAGCAGGGCTCTCCGAAAACGCTGTTATAAGCCGTCATCACAGCCTCTACTCCCGCTTCCTTTACTGCGCCCTTAAAGGCAGGAAGGTAGGTCTCGTTAAGATCCTTTTCGGAAGGGGATACGTCAAAGCCATGTCTCAGAGCTTCCGGCCCCGAATGCACCGCATAGTGCTTGGCACAGGCAGCTATCTTTAAAAAGCCGCTTTTTCCGTCTCCCTGAAGGCCCTTGATGAAGGAATTTCCCATCTTTTCCGTGAGAAGGGGATCCTCTCCATAGGTCTCATGGCCCCGCCCCCATCTGGGATCCCTGAAGATATTTATGTTGGGACTCCAATAGGTCAGTCCCTTATATATATCCCTGTCGTCCCTTCTGCTGGCGGCATTGTATTTTGCCCTGGCTTCCGTGGCTATCACGTCAGCTTCTTTTCCAAGAAATGCTTCATCAAAGGATGCGGCCATTCCTATTGCCTGTGGGAAAACAGTGGCAATCCCGGCTCTGGCCACTCCGTGCAGTCCCTCGCTCCACCAGTTGTATTCCGGTATACCCAGCCGTTCAATGGCCGGCGACTGGTGAAGAAGCTGGGATGCAGCCTCCGTGATGGTCATTTTACTCACAAGTTCCTCTGCCTTTTTTCTACAGGTTTTCCTATCTAACATGCCGCCTCCTTTTTATATTAAATGTTTATAATAAAAGGCTTCCCCCTTTCAAGGGGGAAGCTGTCGCCACAGGCGATTGATGAGAATCGTTTTTCAGCCTTTCACGCTTCCAAGGGCAACACCAGCTATGATGTACTTTGAAAGCAGGAGATATGCTACTATCAGCGGAACGGCCGTAAGAGTCAGACCTAAGTAAATTGAGCCGTACTCTGTCTTATATATGTCACCACGGAGCAACGAAACCATTATGGGAAGCGTGTATTTCTTCTGATCCGTTAAAAGGATCAGGGGGGTGAAGAGGTTGTTCCAGCTGGAAACGAAAGTGAATATAGCCTGTGTAGCTATAGCGGGCTTCATAATGGGAAGCACAATGTGGTTAAAAATAAAGAATTCCTTAGCGCCGTCTATTCTGGCAGATTGCACAATCTCCAGGGATAGGGCCGGTTTCATATACTGCCTCATGAAGAATACCATGGATGGCGATGCGATCGCAGGCAATATCAGCATGGACAGGTGATTCGTCATATGTATCTTATATACCATCTGATAGAAACCTATCATGGTTATCTGCGCCGGGATCATCATTATGGCCATGATGAAGCTGAAGAACGCGTCCCTGAACTTCCAGTCATAAACCACCAGCGCATATGCCGTAAGGGTGGAAAAGTAGGTTGCAAGAGCCGTGGTTCCTATAGATACGATAAGGGAATTCATAAAACCAACAGCGGGATTGAAGCTCTTTCCCAGCAGTATCTTCAGGTTCTTACTGAAATAAACCGAGGGTATGAGGGAAACGGCGTGCTGCTGGATCTCCGTAGTGGATCTGGTGGAGTTCACTATCATAATCACAAAAGGAAACAGGCTAAGGATAGCCAGAAAGACGCATATAATAAATATTATGGTCTTTTTAACATTTTGATTCTTTGCCATCACTTTGCCTCCTTCATCTTTAATTTCATAGCCTTGATCTGCTGCTTCTTTATCTTTTTAAGTTCCTCCTCTTCTTTATCCCTTAACAGATAGAAAAGAAGGGATGAAACCGCCACTATTATCATGAACATTATCATGCTCGTAGCGGCAGCCCTGTTATACAGGTATCCTCCGCTGAAGGCCTGTTTATATATGAACACGCCCACCGTCATGGTTGCGTTGTCAGGTCCTCCGTTCATGAAAAGCCTCGGGATATCGAACATGTTCAATCCGCCTATAAGGCTTGTGACAAGGGTAAAGAGCAGGATTGTTTTAATATTTGGTATTGTGATCATCCAGAAAATCTGCCAGCCATTGGCGCCGTCAACGTCGGCCGCCTCAAATATCTCAGGGCTTATGCCTAAAATTCCGGAAATCAGAATGATCATGGTATAGCCGTACCACATCCAGGTTTGAATGAATATTACTATGTTCTGGGATGCCTCTTTATTATTGGTGAAATAAAAAGGCTCTTTCAAAAATCCGAACCGCACCAGAAGGTCATTTACGGGACCCATAGGATAGCCGAACAGAGAGTAGAACAGAATCGCAACCGTTGCGGCTGTGATAATGTTCGGCATGTAAAACATAACCTTGAAAGCGCCCTCGCCGGGAATCTTTGTCCTTACGTTGGTAAACCAGGCTGCAAGCAGTAATGCCAGTGCCAGCTGGGGAATGAAATTGCATATCCACAGCTTGATGGTGTTCTTAAAAGCGATCTGGAAGGTATCGCTGGCCAGAATGGCTTTGTAATTCGCAAAAGGATCATCCTTAAGAAAATGGATTGTGGTATTGCCTATTCCCTTCAGGTCGGTAAAGCCTATAACCGCCGTATAGAGTGTAGGATAAAGTGAAAAAATAAGAAATGCAAGCAGGAACGGAATACTGAAAATGTATCCATATCTTGCATAGCTGAAGGTACTCTTTTTCTTCATGGGATCCCCCTAAAGTATGTCTGATACTGTTTTAGTTATAAATGTGGCGGATGATAATTCACCCGCCACAAAAAGATATTACATAAGATTAAGGTGCATCGATTCCAAGGGTATCTGAAACTGTGCTCTTGAAGTCCTTAATAGCAGAATCCCTGTCCTTCTCGCCTGCTGCATATGCACGAACCTGATCTCTCCATGCAAGGTTGATGGACTCGTCGTACTGGGTCATGTTATTTCCGTTTGCATAGCTGTTAGCAGGAACGAAGTATTCGAACATATTCTGTCCGCCAAGGAAGTCTAATGATCCGTCAGACTTATCCATAACTGTTCCGGATGCTACGGAATCCTTTGTGCCGCCTTCTCCGTTAAGAGTGCCGTTTGCCCACTTGTACTGAAGGCCGTCCTCAGAAGAATCAAGGGTTATCCACTGTATGATGTCCTTAACAGCTGCTACCTTTGCAGGATCCATGTTCTTGTTTGCAAGAAGCCATGTGCCGCCCCAGAAGAATCCGATGGGAGAATCGCAGATAGCCCAGTCACCATAGGTGCCTTCGCCTGCCTTTTCGCCGCCGCAGTTAGGTGCAAGTGTGTAGTTGATGAGCCATGCGGGTCCGAAGAAACCAAATACAGGCTTTGAGCCCTCACCCTTCATATCTGCGAACCATGCATCCTGCCAGTCCTGAGTCTGGTTTGACCAACCGTTGTCTGTAAGGTTCTTGGAGATGTCGAGGAAAGCTTCCCTCTTAGGATCGATGTAAAGAGCGCCGTTTTCATCAATCCATGAAGCGTCGGAGCTGTTCTCAACAGCGTGCCATACGTCTCCGTCACCGGATACTATAGCGCAGCCCTTGCCTGCAAGGGTCTTTGCTGCTTCCCAGAACTTATCCCATGATCCGCTTCCGCCGCCGATGATCTTAGAGATCTCTGCAGGATCGTCGGTTCCGAATACGTCCTTTGCGATTGAACGACGATAGATGAAAGCGCCGCCGGTTGCCTGATATCCGAGAGCGTCAATGTCACCGCTGGTATTTGTTCCTATATCAACTGAATATTTAGCGATATTGGAAGCCTTGATCTCAGAATCAATGTCAATTCCCAGATCCTTGTAAGGCATTGCATAGTCCTGCATATCACCCTTTGAATACTTAAGGATGAAAGCAGCCTCTGCGCAGTAAATGTCGGGCTGCTCATCGCCGCCTGCCTGAAGTGCGGCATCAAGAGCGGGCTGATAAGCACCTTCTGTGGTTGCGATGATCGTAGGATTTATTGTATAAGGGAAATCCGGATGATCTGCTACATACTTCTCGACCATCTTGGGAACCTCATCGGTAAACGTCCAGAGGTTGATAACTCCGCCTTCAGCGGCAGGTGCAGCTTCTTCAGCGGCAGGTGCAGCTTCTTCAGCGGCAGGTGCAGCTTCCTCAGCAGCAGGTGCAGCTTCTTCAGCGGCAGGTGCTGCTGCTTCAGCAGCAGGTGCACTCTCAGCAGGTGCTGCATCTCCGGCAGGTGCTGCAGATCCTCCGCAGCCTGCGAGCATCATCGCTGCCATAGAGCAGGACAGGACAACTGACAATAACTTTCTTTTCATAATTAGATATCCTCCTATCTGTGCTTTCACACTTGATAAAAATTTCGTTCCGACAGTTTTACCATCGGCATTTTTATATAATACCACTTTTTTATACTTTGTACATATAGTTTTATAAAAGAATTTAGATAAATTATTATAAATATATTAATATATGAGATTATTCGCTGAAATCTGTTGTATAATATGTTCTATGGAAAAATTATTTCATCCGGACAATCCTGTAATGATCATACTGTCAAGATGCTTTGATCTCATAGTACTGAACTTCTGTTTCGTGATAGCCTGCATCCCTGTTTTTACCATAGGGCCTGCACTTTCGGCACTCTACAGCATAACCTTAAAGATGGCAGAAGGGGATCCCGGAAAGATCATCTCCGGGTTCTGGTCTTCATTTAAGGAAAATTTCAGGCAGGGGGTAACACTATGGCTGGTCTTCCTGGGCTTTGGTCTTTTCTTTTCAGGGGATCTCTATGTGGTTTTCTTTAAGCTCCCCCCTGAATACAGGCTGCTGCAGTTTCCTTTCTGGTTCCTGCTGTTTCTGGATCTTTCGGCGCTTATTTATGCTTTCCCTCTGCTTTCCAGATATGAGCAGACCAATATGCAGCTTATAAAGAACTCTTTTTTGCTGAGTCTCGGAAATATACCGTTTACTGTATTTGTGATAGCCATTTTCGGAGTAATAACGGATATCTCCCTTCATAACGGCGGCCTCATGGTGTTGTTCTTCAGTGTATTCCTGTTCATAGGCTGTGCCCTTTTAGCCCGTATTTTTTCAGCTTATCTTTGGAGGATCTTCCAAAAGGCTGATGCTAAGTAACTGTTCAGAACAGCCCGAAGCACTTGCTGCGCTTATCCCACATCTTTGATGTGGGATGCCGCAGCGGCGAGCTGAGAGCGTATGAAAACCTTGGCATTTAGGCATTCAGCCCATCGCCCTACGGGCGATTTAATTGGCCGAATGCGTCGTATCTATTCAGAATCCGGAGGGTTCTGAATAGATATGATGCCAAAGAAGAATGATGGCTGCTGTTTGGCCCCTGACCACCCCGCTGACTTTCCTTTCAGGTACTAAAATGGTAAGATAACCCCATGAATAACAAGGTACTGCACACACTGGAATTTGATAAGATACTGGATATCCTGGTTTCCCACGCCTCCTCCACCGGTGGAAAGGAGCTCTGCCGCTCTCTTGAACCCATGCGCTCGCTGGAGGATACTGAGCGCGCGGAAACCGAGACTGAAGACGCCCTGAACCGGATCCTGAAAAACGGAAGCGTGTCCTTTGCCGGGATAAGGGATATAACACTTTCCATAAGGCATGCGGAGGCTGACGGCACACTGACCGCAGCAGATCTTCTGGATATTGCTTCCTTTCTGGAGGCTGTAAAACAGGTAAAAAAGTACGGACAGACTGAAGAAGCTGAAGAAGAGGAAGTCCGTGATTCCCTTCAGGACCGTTTTTCCTGTCTTGAGGAAGTATCACATCTGTTATCCGAAATCAGGCGCTGTATCCTTGACAGCGATACCATAGCCGACGACGCAAGCCCTGAACTTAAATCCATACGCCGGAAGATCAGGGATACCCAGTCAAGGATCCACTCTTCCCTGAACCAGATGATAAGCGGACGGTTGTACGAATATCTGATGGACAGGGTCATCGTTATGCGTGACAAGCGTTATTGTATCCCTGTAAAGAGCGAATACAAGTCCCAGGTCCCCGGAATTGTCCACGACCAGTCCGGAACCGGCTCCACCCTTTTCATCGAGCCGCAGTCCGTGGTTGAGATGAATAATTCAGTCCGTGAGCTGGAGCTTAAGGAAAGGGATGAGATACTTGCCATCCTTAAAAACCTGTCCATGACGGCGGGAGAAAACGCGGAGATTATAACGGCGGACTATGCCATAATGACGGAGCTGGACTTTATTTTCGCAAAGGCTGACATGGCACTTGAAATGGAAGCGGTAAGGCCTGTCTTCAATACGGGAGAGATCATTTCCCTTCGTATGGCAAGGCATCCCCTGATAGATAAAAAGACTGTGGTACCGGTGGATATTGAGCTTGGAAGAACCTATAACCTCCTTGTTATCACGGGTCCCAACACCGGGGGAAAGACGGTTTCCTTAAAAACCACGGGATTGCTTCAGCTTATGGGCTTATCCGGTCTTTTTATCCCCGCCGGGGACAGAAGTGAACTGTCCTTTTTCCGCGAGATATATGCCGATATAGGTGATGAGCAGTCCATTGAGCAGTCTCTTTCCACCTTCTCATCCCATATGACCAATATCGTATCTATTCTTAAGGATGCCGATATCTTCAGCCTCTGCCTCTTTGACGAGATCTGTGCGGGTACGGATCCTGCGGAGGGGGCGGCTCTTGCCATGTCCATACTTGACCATCTCCATAAAAAGAATATCCGTGTCATGGCCACTACCCACTATCCCGAACTTAAGGAATATGCCCTCACCACCTCCTGGGTGGAAAATGCCTGTCTGGAATTTGATGTGGAATCACTTCGCCCCACATATAAAATGATAACGGGTGTTCCCGGAATGAGCAATGCCTTCGCCATATCCCGGCGGCTTAATCTTCCGGAGGGTATCATTGAAGGGGCGAGAGTTAGGATGAAGGAGGAGGACGAGCGGTTTAACAAGGTCCTTTCCAACCTTGAAGAAAACCGCATCACCCTTGAAAAAAAGCAGCAGGAAATAAGCGATACAAAAGCTGAAATAGATAAACTCCAGCAGGAACTGGATTCGGGCAGGGAAAAGCTTCTGAAGTCAAAGGATGAAATACTGTCAAAGGCCAGGGAAGAGGCCCGGAATATCCTGAAAGAAGCAAAAGCGACCGCAGACAGTGCGATCAAAAACATGCAGAAATACGCCTCTTCCGATACTCTGAAGGCTGCTGAAAAAGACCGGACTGCCTTAAGGGAAGCCTTAAACAGAACCGGTATATCAGAGGAAGCTCCTCTTCCCTCCTTGAGCTCTGTGCCCGAAAAAGACCGTCCAAAGGGAAATTTAAGCCGGAAACAGATTAAGGTAGGTATGGAGGTGCGTATCATTTCCCTTAACCTCAAGGGAACAGTACAGAATCTCCCGGATAAGAACGGGCATCTTTCCGTAAAATGTGGTATCATCAAATATGATGTCAGTCTTTCTGATCTGATGAGTGATAACAGTCCCCGGAAGGGTTACGGAACCGGCTCCGGAAACAGTAAGGGCGCTGTAAGCGGCGGAGGCTTATCCCATACAAAGACCATCAAAACCGAGATCAATCTTATAGGAATGAATGGTGACGATGCCAGAGAGGAGCTTGCGTCATATCTGGACGACGCCTATGTGTCACACCTTTCCCAGGTACGTATCGTACACGGCAAAGGCTCCGGGGTATTAAGGAATGTGGTACAATCCTATCTGAAAAACTGTAAATATGTGAAAAGCTTTCGTCAGGGAGAATTCGGTGAAGGGGATTCCGGCGTGACCATAGCTGTTTTCAAAGAATAGCGCCGACAGAAATCCGGACCGGTATTACAGTACCGGTATAACATAAGAAAGGAACGGTATCTTAAGATAATGGTAGACAAACAAAAGGTCCTTATAGTTGATGATGACAACAATATAGCAGAGCTTATCTCTCTCTATTTTACAAAAGAGTGTTTTGAAACAAAGATCGTAAATGACGGTGAGAACGCCTTAAAGGAGTTTGCCTCCTATGAACCGGATCTCATTCTTTTGGACCTTATGCTTCCTGGCATTGACGGATATCAGGTCTGCAGGGAGATACGCACAAAATCCATGGTACCGATAATCATGATCTCCGCCAAGGGCGAGGTTTTTGATAAGGTGCTGGGACTTGAGCTCGGAGCAGATGACTACATGGAAAAGCCCTTTGATTCAAAGGAGCTTATAGCCCGGGCCAAAGCAGTGCTCCGCCGTACTTCACAGGCCGCAGCAGGACCTCAGGAGAAAAACGGTTCGGACATAAAGAAGGTGGAATATACGGACCTTGTTATCAATCTTACCAATTATTCGGTTCTATATTGCGGAAAAAATCTGGATATGCCTCCCAAAGAGCTGGAGCTTCTCTATTTTCTGGCGTCATCCCCAAACCAGGTCTTCACAAGGGAGCAGCTCCTGGATCACATCTGGGGTTATGAATATATCGGCGACACCAGAACAGTTGACGTACATATAAAACGGCTCCGCGAAAAGCTTAAAGACCATGAAGCCTGGAGGATCTCAACTGTCTGGGGCATCGGATATAAGTTTGAGACAAACGGAGCATAAAGCTACCAGAGCTTCTTCTGTTTCTCTTCGTTTTCCAGTTTTATAAAGAAATCATCAATAGTCTTAACTATCTCATGAGGAGGAAGCGTCTTAAGGAGATATCCCTGGGGCCTTAAAGCCATGACCGAGGCCACGCTTTCCTTATCGTTTTTGCTGGTTAAAAAGATAACCGGAATAGACGAGAAATCCACCTCTGTCCTGATCATTTCCAGTACCTGCTTTCCGTTTACCACCGGCATCTCATAATCCAGGAGGATAAGATCCGGAAGCTCCCGGCTTATGTATTTCATTGCCATGGCGCCGGAATTGGCCGGAATGACCTTATATTTCTCTCCCAGCCACTCACGAAGGTTCCTGAGCATCGGTCCGGAATCGTCCACAACCAGTATTTTCCTCCTGTTCTTGTTGTCATTCTGAAGGATACAGTTGATGATCACATTGGTGGCCTCTTTTATATCCACCGGATGTGTAAAGGTCTGTGTTATTGCAGCTTCGGGAATAAGGTGCTTTATCTCCGCAAGACCGTCATCTCCGTCTATAAGGAATATGGGCACACCCTGCTCTATTCCCAGGTCCTTTATATACACCATAACCTCGGTCTTTTCATGGATGCCGTGACCCACAT
This sequence comes from uncultured Lachnospiraceae bacterium, assembly GCA_946407725.1. Taxonomy (GTDB): domain Bacteria; phylum Bacillota; class Clostridia; order Lachnospirales; family Lachnospiraceae; genus NK4A144. Next base: position 30,322 of record CAMJPM010000011.1, on the reverse strand, counting down.
AGAGTATAATAACGCTGGCATTTGCCCCAAAGCGTCCTATCTCATTGACGTCAGCCCCCACCTTTCTGACCTTGACCTTTTTCTCCGTAAGGCTTCTCTCCAGGGAGCCTATAAGATATCCCTCAATATTCCTAACTATAAGAACGCAGCTGTCACTCATATTCCATCTCCTTTACGGCAGGTAAAAAATCATGCACCCCAGTTTTCTATAGAGAGTGCCCTTTCTTTCAGCTCATCGGCAAGTTTTATAACATCTTCCATGGCAAAATCCGAAACAAGGGCATCAAGCTCCAGAATAGCATCATTTAAATCACCGGGAAGAGAAAAATCCCTAAGCCTTCCCATGGCTTCATCAGCACCATCCATATCGAAAGCGTCTATGGCTTCCTTTATATTATCCAGCTCCTGTAAAAACACCTGTCTTTCGGGAAGAAGGGCATTCTTATTGTCCTTCTCACTGAAAGGCCTCAGTATTGCTTTATAGCTCTGATAGAGCTCAAGTACCCCGGGGGTCTTTTCCTGAAGACCCTTAAGATCCTCATTATTGCCCATCTGTTCCAGCTCCTTAAAATCCTCGGAAAGCTCTTCCGCCCCTATCATCCGGGCAGAATTTTTAAGGGCATGAACCTCTATAGTCAGATCGCGAACCAGACCGTCCTCCAGACACTTGGAGATAACGGTTGTTTTTTTGTCTATGATCTTGTAAAAGATCACCAGACATTTTAAGAAAAGGGCCGGGGTACCACAATAGCTGATGCCCTTCTCCACATTAAGTCCCTCTATATATGCTGGAACCGTTTCTTCCTGGGTTTCTTCCCCTGCCGCTCCGTCAGTTCCGGTATCATTAGTAAGCTCTTCCGCTTCTTCCCTGCAGGATGCTTCCGGAACACCTTCATTTTCTATTATCTTGTCCTTAGGCAGCCACTTTCTGACACACTTTAAGAGCTCCTTTACACGGATGGGCTTAGCCACAAAGTCGGAAAATCCCTTTTCGTGGAAAAGCTCCTCCGCCTCCGCCGTGGCATTGGCGGAAAGGGCTATTACCGGTATTCTGGAATACCTTCCGCCTTTCATGTCACGGATACGTTCAAGCGCCTGTACTCCGTCCATCACCGGCATCATATGATCCATAAAAATCAGGTCATAATGATCCCCAAGGACACATTCCACCCCGGCTTTTCCGTTTTCCGCAGTATCCACATGAGCCTTCAGCGGAGCAAGGAGTCCCTTTGCCACCTGGATATTCATCTCATTGTCATCTACCACCAGTATCCTTGCCTCAGGGGCAGTAAAATCAAACCTGCTGTCACTTCCTTTGGCAGGGGAATTGCCATAGTTGATCACCTGACAGAAGTTCAGGCTGTATACCGGTTTATTTATATAGATCCTGCCTGGCTCGTTAATTAACTCATCTGACAGGGGATTCCGGAGCACACATATCTCAGCACCGTTTTCCTTAAGCCTCTTTTCATCCTCTCCGCTGAGCCTGCTGATATCGTCCGTAAACAGGAAAAGTGCTTCATTATCATCCCTAAGCTTCTCCGGGAGCCCTTCGCCACAGGACAGGGCTTCTATCCCGTATTGCTCCGAAAGCTGGATAAGAGCCTCCTCCAGCCACGTATCCTTAAAGCAGCAATAAACCCTGTTTTTCTTGTTTTTATCCTTTATGCTCGCCGCAGGCTTGTCATCCACTATTCCCTGTGACAGGGTGAAATAAAACCTGCTGCCGGAGCCGTAGGTGCTTTCAACTCCTATCTCTCCCCCCATAAGCTTTACCAGCTGTTTACAAATGGAAAGCCCCAGTCCCAGGCCTTCCCTCTCATCCCTTTTTTTCTCATTCAGCTTCTGGAAAGGACAGAACAGATCCCCCTTGTCCTCGTCCTTTATTCCCTGTCCGCTGTCCGATACGGAGTAGGACAGTATACAGGTATCATCAAATTTTTCCATCATTGATATAGAAAGGCAGATAAATCCGGAATCCGTAAATTCTATGGCATTATTTACCATATTTACTATGATCTGCTTTATCCTTTTTACATCTCCATGGAGTTTTGAGGGCAGCTCCGGATCTATCATATACAGAAGCTCCACCGGCTTATCCCCTATATTTTTAATAAACATCATGGAGAGATCATCGAGGAAGGACATGGGCTCATAACTCTCTTCCTTGATCTTTAATGACCCGTCCTCGATCTTTGAAATGTCAAAAATATCGTTTATTATGTATAAAAGGTTGTCTACTGACGCTTTTATGTTTTCAAGATACCCCCTGACCTTTGGGGAAACGTTTTCCTGAAGTAAAATATCGGCTGTTCCCATTATGGCATTCATGGGTGTCCTGATCTCATGGGAGACATTTGCACGGAAGAAGGACTGGCTCAGCACGGTTTCCTCCGTGTCCTCCCTGTATTTCTCCAGCTCTTTGCTGATTTTTTCCTGCTCCGTTATGTCGCACAGGGTAAGACAGACCACAGAGTCTTCGTCACCGTCTCTTATAAGCTTTTTTTCAAAATGGCGGTTCTTCAGTCTGACACGGTCTTCATTCCCGGAAAAAAGCGGCAGCAGATCTTCAGGCATGGGATCACCCGGTTCAAGGGCGTTCAGCACCGGAAACAGCATTTTCGCATGTTCATTGGCATCCAGAAAATGCTGGGATCCGTCTTCCGCTATAAAGGCGTTTTCCATCCTTCCCACAAAGGCGGAACGCAGGCTTTTTATATCCTCTGAAACTCCTCTTTCCATACCGCACCCTGTCCTTTAGTCACTTAAAAGGCTGCTTATATCAATAAACAGGCTTAAAGATATGCTATCATTTTCAGCCCGATTAGTCAAAGAAAAAAAGCCGTTGTAAATTCAGCAGACCGGCAGGCCGCTGAATTGTAACGGCTTTTGGGGATCAGCAGTTTACAAATGCAACACCCGTTCCTTTATTTCCTGGGTTCTTCCCTGATTCCAGAAATTTGTTCCTATGTAGCCGCAGGTACGTCTGGCCACATTCATCTTTGACTGGTCACGGTTGCCGCATTCCGGGCACTCCCAGATAAGCTTTCCGTGGCTGTCAGTCACCACACTTATCTCTCCGTCATACCCGCACACCTGGCAATAATCGCTCTTGGTATTCAGCTCCGCATACATGATGTTTTCATAAATGAACTTCATTACGCTTAAAACTGCGTCTATATTATCAGACATATCAGGAACCTCCACATAGCTTATGGCTCCACCCGGGGAGAGTTTCTGAAAATCCGATTCAAAACGGAGCTTCGTGAAAGCATCTATCTTTTCCCTGACACTTACATGGTAGCTGTTGGTGATATAGCTGTGATCAGTGACCTCCTTTATCCTCCCGAATCTCTTCTGTAAGCAGGATGCGAACTTGTAGGTCGTGGATTCCAATGGCGTTCCGTATACAGAATAGTCGATATCCTCGGCTTTTTTCCATTCTGCGCACTTGTCGTTAAGCCTCTGCATTACCTTAAGTGCAAAGGGCTTGGCCTGGGGATCCGTATGGGAAAGCCCCGTCATATACTTGCACATTTCATACAGCCCCGCGTATCCCAGAGAAATTGTGGAATAACCGCCGTAGAGGAGTTTATCGATCTTCTCTCCCTTATCAAGCCTTGCAATGGCTCCGTACTGCCAGAGGATAGGTGCCACATCCGAGGTGGTTCCCAGAAGCCTTTCATGTCTGCACCGGAGAGCCTTATGACAAAGCTCCAGTCTCTCGTCCAGAATAGCCCAGAACTTGTCCATATCCCTTCCGGAGCTGCAAGCCACATCCACCAGGTTTATGGTCACAACGCCCTGGTTAAACCTGCCGTAATATTTGTGCTTCTGTCCCTCGGGAGAAAAACGGTCGGGAGTTAAAAAGCTCCTGCATCCCATACACGGATAAACATCCCCGCCCTTGTATTCCCTCATTTTCTTTGCGGAAATATAGTCCGGAACCATGCGTTTTGCGGTACACTGGGCCGCAAGTCTTGTAAGCCCCCAATATCTGGAGCCTTCATTAATATTGTCCTCATCCAGAACATAGATCAGTTTCGGAAAAGCCGGAGTTATGTAAACTCCTTTTTCATTCTTTACTCCTTTGATGCGCTGCTTCAGCATCTCCTCTATTATCATGGAGAGGTCATCCCTTATCTGTCCTTCCTCCACCTCATCCAGATACATATATACAGTAATGAAGGGGGCCTGACCATTGGTGGTCATAAGGGTCGTAACCTGATACTGTATGGTCTGTACTCCGTGCTTTATCTCTTCCTTTGTGCGTCTTTCCGCCACCGCGTTTATCTCTTCTTCCGTGGCTTCTATGCCCGCAGCAGCAAACTCCTCCGAAACCTCCCTGCGGAATTTCTTTCTTGAAATGTCCACAAAGGGAGCGAGATGTGACAGGGTGATGCTCTGTCCTCCGTACTGGGAGCTGGCGATCTGGGCAATACACTGTGTAGCTATATTACAGGCTGTGGAAAAGCTTTTGGGCTTCTCTATCATGGTATCTGAAATGACTGTGCCGTTCTGCAGCATGTCCTCCAGATTTACAAGACAGCAGTTATACATATGCTGGACGAAATAATCTGAATCGTGGAAGTGAATGATCCCCTGTCTGTGAGCCTCCACCACCTCCTCGGGAAGGAGTATCCTGTTGGTCAGGTCCCGGCTCACCTCTCCTGCCACATAGTCCCGCTGTACTGATACAACCATGGGATTCTTATTGGAATTCTCTTCCTTTACATCCTCATTTTCGTATTCCACAAGGGTCAGTATCTTGTCATCGGTGGTGTTGCTCTTTCTGACAAGCTCCCTCTTATAACGGTAGACTGTATAAATAGTAGCTACCCTGAAGGCCCCTTCCTCCTGAATAGCCTGTATCACGTAATCCTGAATCTCCTCCACTCCGGCTTCGTGATCCAGATCCTTAAGCCTTCTGCGGACCTTTTCCTCCACCACCCTCACCTGGGAATCAAGCAGTCTGAAGCTCTCCCTGACCTGGGCATTGGCCTTGTCAACAGCCGCGATTATCTTGTCACCGTCGTACTCTACTTCCTTGCCGTTACGCTTTATGATATTCACGATATTCCTCCCTGTTGAATTCCGTACTCCTGTGGGAACCCATAAATCTCCACCGGTAGCCCACCAGAAAAAGGCCGTTACAATTCATCGGCTTTCCAGTCCGCTGAATTCAACGCACCCGGGGCTGTATAGCAACAAAAGGCCAAATTAAAGCCGGGCACCATAGCGCCCGGCCGCAATACCAAATATTGTGTCCAGCTTTTCGTTTGGCTACCACATCTTGTAATAACTATAAACGAGAAAAGCAGGATTGTTAATACCTAATTTTGCACAAATTTAAATACAGGATTTTGTATGAGGTTAACATAAATGTTTTTATCAGGAGGCAAAATAAGCGTCTATCCCGTCAGCTATACCCTTTGCCATCCTCTTCTGAAACTCGGGATTAGCCATATTCGCGTCATCGGAGGGATTGGTCATAAAACCCATTTCAATGATGCTTACCGGCATAGTGCACCAGTTCATGCCTGTCATGGTGTCATTTGCCTGAACACCCTTATTGCCCATTCCCGTGGCAGCGCAATAACCGGATAAGATCTTTGATGAAAGGCTCTGGCTTTTTGCCGCTATCCCCGGAACGTAGGGGTTTGAGGCTGAGGGAGCAAGGGCGAGGGCTCCGGAAACTCCGGGATTTGTGGAACCGTTGGCGTGAAGCCTCACGGATATCTCTGCTCCCACAGCTGTTGCATACTGTGCTCTTTCCATGTTGCTTACATTTACATCATGACTGGTTCTTGTCATATATACCGTATAGCCCCTGGAGGCAAGCTCGTTCCTTAGGAGCTCCCCCACAGCAAGGGTCAGCTGGTATTCATACAGCCCGGAAGTGCTTCCGTGGGTGCCTCCCGTCACTCTGGCCTTCATAACCCCGGAGCCGGGACCGTTAGGCTCTGTCCTGTTGTCTCCCTTTGCCTGATGACCGGGATCAATGCATACAATATGGCCTCCGGTCTGAGGAGGCGGTGTAACAACAGCCCCTCCGGACGCTCCTGCGGTCTGCCCCGGAAGTACCGCTGCGCTCCCTGCTGCTCCGGCATCAGCGATAAACTGTGTATTCACAAATCCCTGCATCCCGTTAAAATTAACCAGTGCCCATTCCCCGATCCTTGCAGTTTCGGTGAGGGTCGCGCCTAATGGCAGGTTATACAGTATTTCTCCCTCCAGGGAAGCCGATTCCCTCAGGCGCACATTAGTGCCTGTGGTCACAACCTTCTTTTCCTCCGCATGGGCTTTATAAAGTGTCCCTCCGGCTCCCAGCAGCACTGCAACGGCTATTATAAATACAGCTATAATTCCATAAAAAACGTTTTTTCTTACACTCATCTCACACCTCAAACAGCAGATCTCCGTAGCTGGGCATAGGCCAGTAATCCTTACCCACCAGCATTTCCAGCCTGTCTACCGGAGTTCTTAAATTTTCCATGTCTTTTTTTACCACATCCCTGCAAAATACAGCTCTCTCCCTGCCCTCCGGGATGGAAAGGGCTTTTTCATCATCGGCTATAAGCTTTTCAAGGGCTGAATACGCCTCATCCGTAAGGGCTGTTACACGCCGCAGGTTTTCCGCCGCTGCCCGGCTGCCGTATCCTGCGTTCTTCACGGAGATCACCGTATCCGACAGGTCTTTTACGTATCTTAAGCAGGCCGGGATAATGGACTTGGTGGCCATGTCTATCATGGTCCTGGCCTCTATATTGATCTCCTTGGCATATTCCTCGTACTTTATCTCCTCCCTGCTCTCCAGCTCCGCTTGGGTGAATATGCCGAACCTGGAAAAAAGACGCACGGACTTTTCGTCGGACAGGGCAGGAATGGCATCCAGCATGGACTTTAAGTTCTTTAACCCCCGGCTTTCCGCCTCTTCCACCCATTCCGGAGCATATCCGTTTCCGTTGAAAATTATCCTCTCATGTTCCGTGGCATACTTCTTAATAAGGTCATGAACCGCGATATCGAAGTTTTCACTGTTTTCAATGAAATCGCAGGCATCAGCAAAGGCTTCAGCCGCAATGGAATTAAGCACTATATTGGGCTCCGCTATGCTGGCACTGGAGCCCACCATACGGAATTCAAACTTATTTCCCGTAAATGCAAAGGGGGATGTTCTGTTCCTGTCCGTGGCATCCTTTGTGAACCGTGGAAGGGTTCTTACTCCGGTTTCCAGTTTTTCTCCCTTTATGGAACTGGTGGCCATCCCTGTGGAAATAAGCTGGCTTATCACATCCTGCAGCTGTTCTCCCAGGAACACTGACATAATGGCTGGGGGAGCCTCGTTCGCCCCCAGCCTGTAATCATTCCCCACAGTGGCCGCGGATTCTCTCAAAAGATCCGAGTGCTCATCCACAGCCTTTAAGATACAGGTTAAGATCAGCAGAAACTGGACATTGTCGTGGGGTGTCTTTCCCGGATCAAAAAGGTTTATTCCGTCGTCAGTGACCAGAGACCAGTTATCGTGTTTTCCCGAACCGTTGACCCCGGCAAAAGGCTTTTCATGCAAGAGGCACATCATTCCCTGTCTCTCCGCCACCTTCTTCATGACCTCCATTATGAGCTGGTTATGGTCCACGGCCACATTGCAGTCACAGAATATGGGTGCCAGCTCATGCTGTCCCGGAGCCGCTTCATTATGCTGTGTCTTGGCGGAGACCCCCAGCCTCCATAATTCCCGGTTTATATCCTTCATAAATGAGGCTACCCTCTCCCTGATAGCGCCGAAATACTGGTCATCCAGCTCCTGCCCCTTGGGAGGCATTGCGCCAAAAAGGGTGTGCCCCGTATATATGAGATCCTTTCTCTTTAAAAATTTTTCCCTGTCCACAAGGAAGTATTCCTGCTCTGCTCCCACGGAGGGTATGACCTTTTTTGATGTGGTATTACCGAAGAGCCGGATAAGCCTTAAAGCCTGGGTATTTAGCGCCTCTATGGACCTGAGCAGAGGTGTCTTCATATCCAGGGATTCTCCGGTATATGAACAGAAAGCTGTGGGAATGCAAAGTATCGCCCCTGCCGCGTCATGTCGTACAAAAGCAGGGCTGGTACAGTCCCAGGCCGTATACCCCCTGGCTTCAAAGGTGGAACGGATTCCTCCTGAGGGGAAGGATGAGGCGTCGGGCTCGCTCTTTATAAGCTCTTTTCCGGAGAACTCAACTATGGCGCCCCCTCCCTTTCCCGCGGGGGAAATGAAGGAATCGTGCTTTTCCGCTGTGATGCCGGTCAAAGGCTGGAACCAGTGGGTGTAATGGGTGGCGCCCTTTTCTATGGCCCAGTCCTTCATGGCATTGGCCACCACCTCCGCCGTTATGGGATCCAGGCTCTTTCCCTCGTCTATGGTCTTTCTTAATTCCCTGTATACCTTCTTCGGGAGACGCTCCTGCATCACATTGTCATTAAATACATCCTTTCCGAAGATCTCGGAAATATTTATTATGTCGTTTTCTTCCATATTATGCCGATGCTGCTCCTTAACCTTTTATATCAGCTCCTTCAGGGTATCGATCAGGATCCGCATTTCCTCTTCCGTACCTACGCTGATTCTTAAGTATTCATTGATCACTTTTCTGCTGAAATATCTTACAAAGATATTCCTCTCTTTTAATCCCTCAAAGATCCGCTTTGCAAAATCAGCGGCAGTTTCGCCATCCAAAACACCCTCATGTCTCGCAAAGACAAAATTTGCTTTTGAATCCCCAAAAGTAAAGCCCAGATCCTTAAGTCCGGTTTTCAATTGCTCCCTGCTCCTGATCACTTTTTCAGTGATCTCCCTGAAGTACCCGTCATCCTCTATTGCCGCCTTTGCGGCAGCAAGTGCCGCTGTATTCATGGTATATGAGTTTACCGAAAACTTTACATCGTTTAAGTATTTTATGGCCTTTTTATTTCCAAAAGCGTAACCTGCCCTTATGCCGGCCAGGGCTCTTGACTTACTCATGGTACGTACTATTATGAGGTTTTCATACTTTTTTAGAAGAGGCAGAGCCGTTTCTCCCCCGAAATCAATATAAGCCTCGTCCACGATCACCATGGAATCCGGATTTGCTTCTATTATCTCTTCTATAATGGACAGATCCTCTGCTATCCCGGTGGGAGCATTGGGATTGGCCAGCACTATCCCCCCGTTTTTCACCTTTCTGTATTCAGAGCTGTCAAGGGAAAAATCCTCCCTTAAAGGGATGCATTTATAAGGAATGCCGTAAACCGATGCCCAGACATCATAAAAAGAGTATGTTATATCCGGAAAAAGTATGGGATCATGTCCGTTAAAAAAAGTCAGAAAACACATAGAAAGGACGTCGTCCGAACCGACGCCCGTAAATACCTGATCCTCTTCAAGTCCGTAATACTCAGCTATGGCCGAATTCAGTCCTGAGCAGAGGGGATCCGGATATTTCCTGAGATCCCTTTCATCCAGCCCCCTTACAGCCGCCATTACCTTTGGTGACGGGGGATAGGGACATTCATTTGTATTTAGTTTAATTACCTCTCCCCGGGGCTGTTCACCGGGAGTATAGGGGATTACCTTTCTTACTTTGTCTTCATATCCCATGATGTTACCCTGTTTCTCATATAATAAAGGTTCCTTATAGGTTTCCGAACGCAAAATCGGAAAATGCGTTCGAAAATTCGATATCCTATGACAGCTCGTAATGCTCCGACAGTCTCTTAAATCCGGGCAGTGAATTCACTATGGTCTCATAGGAAACACAGTAGGACAGCCTTACAAAACCGCCTAAGGCAAAGGATGAGCCCGGCACCACCAGAATATGCTCGGATTTTGCTTTTGCTGCAAACTCCTTATCATCCACCGGTGTCTCTATAAAGAGATAGAAAGCCCCCTCCGGCTTAACACACCTGAAACCGTATGAAAGGAGGGCGTTATAGATCTTATCCCTGTTTTTAGCGTAAAACTCTATATCCGCCTTTTCATCAAGACATTCCGCCACCACCTTCTGGAAGAGAGACGGCGCGTTGACACAGCCCATAACCCTGTTTGCTATGGTCACAGCCGTAAAGAGGTCTTCATGATCCGCGGCCTCATTCGGGATCACAAGATAACCTATTCTCTCTCCGGGAAGGGATAAGGTCTTTGAAAAGGAGTAGCAGACTATGGTATTGTCATAATACTTTGTAACATAGGGCACTTCCGCATCGGTATATACCAGCTCCCTGTAGGGCTCATCAGAAATAAGGAAGATCTCCGTTCCGTACTGCTTCTGCTTTTTGTTCAGAATGTCCGCTATTCCCTTAATTGTGGTCTCAGAATAAATAACACCCGTTGGATTATTTGGAGTATTAATGATAAGTGCCTTTGTCCTCGTACTCACAGCCTCTTCAAGGGCTTCAAGATCCGGCTGGAAGGTCTCGTGATCCGTCTGTACCGTATTCAGCACTCCATCAAAATTTGACACATAATTCTTATACTCCACGAAATAGGGAGCAAAGGTCAGAACCTCATCACCGGGATCTATAATGGCCTTTAAGGCACAGTTCAGACCCGAAGCTGCTCCCACAGTCATCATGATATTATTTTCATCAAAGGATGTACCGAATTTACTGTTAATGGAATCCGCTACCTTTTTCCTGACCTCCGGATAACCCGCATTATTCATATATCCGTGGATCGTAAGGGGATCCTCTTTTTCAAGCAGCATAACAGCCGTTTCTCTTACCTTATCCGGTGCGGGAACATTGGGATTTCCGAGAGAAAAATCATAGACATTTTCCTCTCCGAACTCCTTTGCCATATTCCGTCCTTCCTCAAACATCTGCCTGATAACGGAATTATTATTTACAAGGGACTGCATTTTCTTTGCGATCATGTTATAACTGCCTTTCCAAGGTCATGTTTTATAGTAAACGAAATCAGAAATTTCCAAAAAGACTCTTATGTTTGCTATAAACACCTGCTATCAATAGTCAGGATCAATCGTCATTAAGCTTCTTAATCTTGGGCCAGTAACGGAGCACGGCCTTTCCCACTATCTTATCCCTGGAAAGATAGGTATTCTGCCAGTATCTTGAATCGGCAGAGTTATTTCTGTTATCTCCCAGCATGAAATAATGGTCCTCCGGAACTGTATAAGGGCCGAAATCTCCCTTTGTATCGGTTGTGAGATAGGGTTCATCCAGTATTTCCCCGTTGATCAATACGTTATTGTCATGAATCTCCACAGTATCCCCCGGCATTCCGATCACCCTCTTGATATATAGGATCTTCTCATCATCCGGGAACTTGAAAATAATGATATCTCCCCGTTCCGGATCGTTATTCCTGTACGCCAGCCTGAGACCTATTACCCTGTCACCGGTCATAATTGTCTCCTCCATTGAAGAGGAGGGAACGGTGGCGTTTACTATTATGAAATTATTGATGAAAAGCGCCACCAGCACAGCCGCGACTATAGTAACAATCCATTCGATTATCTCTCTGCTAACCCTTTTTTCCTGCATTTCCACATCATCTCCTGTTAAATTTTACTATAATGGAACAGTATAGCACGCTTCAAAAAATACTTCCATGTTTCTTTAATATCTCTTTGGTGAATCTCTCCGCTCCATTCCTGTTCAGATGATTACTGTCACCGAAACAGGAATTGTCATAGACGGGAATTGTCTTTTCCACATACACACCGGGATAATTGCTTTCTATTCCCTCCATGTATTGTTCAAAGCCCCTCATGAATTCTTCATGCATGGAAGCGTCCGAAGCCTCATTGATTGGTCCCTGCTCAACAATTATGTTAACCCCTGAAGAGCTTAAGAGATCCAGAAGCTTCCTGTAATATACATCCTCCATGGGCGACAGATTAAACCTGGTCTGATGTGCCTCATAATTCAGCTTTCCGTTATATTCCTCCTCGCCGAAGGAAGTAAATCCCATATCCTTCCTGACTGACTCATACTTTTTCATGTTTTCCTCCCTGTTTTTCACAAAACGGGCGGAATATATCTGATCCAGATACTTATTCGGAAGCCGGAGCTTGAATGAAATGATATCCGATATCCAGCCGTTGTAGATAATTTTCTCATCCCTGCATTTAATGGCCTCGGCCTCGATCTCCATTATCTCCCGGAGAGTAAGGTAGTTGTAATACAGCGTCTGGTCCCAGTTGTCAGCTTCATAGAAATGGAAAGGCGCAAATATCACGACGGCGTTTTCCGGAGCCCCGTGGACATTAATGTAGTTTTTCACCGCATAGTACATTTCAACCGGGGTTGCTCCTCCGATGGCGATATTATATATATCCCCGTCTTCTGAAATGATTGTGGGCAGTATCCCCGACTTTGCCCGGGAATCCCCGATGATGACGGTAGAGGGTTCCTTTTCTGAAAAAAGGTTGTTCACAGTATCCTTTTCCTCCCGCCACATGGGGTATTCAACGGACATATAGCCCATGGGATCCATATACGTAAAGATACAGAGCACTATCAGCGGGATTGAAAGCAGTATGAAGTTTCTGAAAAGTCTTATAAATGTATTCATAATTTGCACCTTGCCGCAGGCAAGCATGCTATGTAACAGGTCAGAGACCTGTTACATTCATCAGTGACGTGCCTGCTGCGGCACCGATGAAAGTTTGAAAGTATTACTTTCAAACTTGTCAGAACGCGTAATATATAAACTTTGCGGCACCGATGTTGGAGCTTAAAATTATGGCAAGAGTGAGGAAATAATATACCCCCCAGCGCAGGTACCATTTCTCAGAACAGATCCAGGCGAAAACATCTCCCTTTTTCTCCCTCATGATATCCGCTATGAGAAGAATGATTATAAGCATCACGGAGATCAGAAGATTTAAGGTGCCAAGACCCATGGTACGGGGATCAAAGGCCATTATCGTATCCGGATTTATTCCTGTAAATATCTTTTTGATTACAGTAAATGCTTCATCGAGGGTAGCTGCCCTGAAAAAGATGGCCGTAAATGAAAACAGGATGTATGTCATTACCCTCATGTACACGCCGTGGAGAAGGCGTGTAAAGGTATTCTGAACCGGGAAGGAGGCACCGGCGCGTATCCTTGCCTCCTTTGTAATACTGCTGATGCACTGAAAGAGACCCGTAAGGAACCCCCAGAATATGTAGGTGAAGGCAGCTCCGTGCCAGAGACCGGACATTGTAAACACAATTATAATATTGATATATTTTCTTATTATCCCCTTTCTGCTTCCTCCCAGAGGAATATAGAGATAGTCCCGAAACCAGTTGGTGAGCGACATGTGCCACCGGCGCCAGAGCTCCGACAGGTCTTTAGCCAGGAAGGGCTGCCTGAAGTTTTCACTTAAGGTGATGCCCATAACCTCTCCGGCCCCGATAGCGATCTCCGAATAGCTCATAAAGTCACAGTATATCTGAACAGGAAAAAGAAAGGATACGATCAGGAGCTCTATGGCTCCGCTTTCCCTGACACTGTTATAAAAGAGATCCACAGGGATGGCAAGCCTGGATGCGATCACAAGCTTTAAAAAATAGCCGTAGAGCATGCGGAGCAGCCCTTTTCTTATCCTGTCGTAGTCAAACTCATGGATCTCATCAAACTGGGGCATCACTTCAGGAGCCCGGCTTATGGGGCCTGCCAGTATTTCCGGGAAAAATGATACATAAAGGGCGTATTTTACAAAATCCCTTTCAGGGGCGCAGACACCCCTGTATACATCAATGATATAGGAGGCGGATTTGAAGATGTAATAAGATATCCCCACCGGCAGAATTATGTTTAAGCCTGTGGAAATATTAAATGTCCTGCAGAAAAAATCGAAATATTTATAATAAAAGAGAAAAGCAAAACAGAAGATAAGGGCCACAGCCATTATCCATTTATTCCGGAACCGGTTTTCCTCCCCGGAAGATTGGGCGAATTTGCTTTCGGGCAGGCTGCCGCCTTTCCCCATGAGCAGAGCCGCTCCGTAGGTCACAAGTGTAACAGCTAATAGCAGCAGCGCATAGACTGCCCCCTGACAGATATAAAAATAATAGCTGCATATCAGCAGCCATATTTTTCTGAATACTCCCTTATCCGCAGGGATCATGAAATAGATCAGAACCGCAAACGGAAAAAAGATTGCAAAAGAAATCGAATTAAAAACCATTATTTTTTCAGAAACTGATTAAGTTCCTTAAATACCCTTCCTATAGGGAGACCTACCACATTGCTGTAATCTCCCTTAATTCCCTTGATATATTTGGCAAAGGATCCCTGTATCGCATAAGATCCCGCTTTATCCATAGGCTCTCCCGTGGCGATATAGTCCCTTATCTGGGCATCGCTTACGGGATAGAGCCTTACTCTTGTTTTCTCATGGAAAAGTCTGTAGCGTACACCCTTTCCCGGATGCTTTATGCCTATGGTAACACCGGTATACACCTCATGTTCCCTGCCCTGCAGCTCCTTTAATACATTAAAGGCTTCCTCTTCATCCTCAGGCTTCCCGAGGATCTTTCCGTCAATTGAGACTACCGTATCTGCCGACAGGATCACAAAGGAATCCCTTTTTTCTTCCTTCATCAGCTTTTCTGCAACAAACTCCGCTTTCCGGCAGGAGATCTCTTCTGCCGCTTCCGCAGGATCGTCACAGGGAAGTGTCTCATCTATATCTGCCGGCATCACCTCAAAGGGGATATCCGCATTTGCCAGAAGCTCTTTTCTTCTGGGCGAAGCTGACGCCAGTATCAGGGGCTCATTTATGATAGCTTTTCTCATTTTCTGACCTTAACCTCTGGACTGCAATGCAGAGAGCTCTGCAGCCGCCACTCCGCTTAAAAGTGTATTATAGCGGTAAACAATATATCCTGTATACCCGGCTCCCAGTGCCTTGTCCCTCTGGGTTGCTAGGTTGGTGGAGGAAAGCCTCCAGCCCGGATCACCTGCAATAGGCTGTCCTGACTTATATCCTGCAAGTCCCACATAAAGGGAAATTCCTGCCTTATCTATGCTTGTGAAAAGTCCGATACGGTTGGAATACATGGTCACATTGCCTGCGGCACCGTAATTATCTGACCAGTAGATCTGGGGCGCAAGATAATCCACATATCCGCCGCTTGAAAGCCAAGTGTCCACATCCGCACTTGAAGCCCTGAGATTATCCAGATTTCCCTGGGGAGAGATACCAAAAACCTTACCGGCATTGGCACATACAGTATGTACCTGACTCACCATGGAATTGGTCTCTGCCTTTCCGATAGGCGGGAAGTAGTCATCAAAATGGATACCGTCCACGGCGTAATTCGCCACTATCTCCTGAACACCTGAAACCACGTTTGCGGTGGTGGCAAGGGCTGCATTACCGCAGATAGCGCCGTTCCTGTAGCCGTAGGGATTGATCCAGGCATGTATCTGAAGTCCCTTTGAATGGGCTATCTGCACCATGTCCGCAAGAGGATCATAGCCGGGATTTACTCCGTTAAGCATCTGTGCGCTCCAGGGATAGATCCCGGAGGGATATACAGCGTCATTATGGCTTCTCACATGGACAAAAATTGCATTTAATCCATGGGAAAGAGTGACATCGCAGACACCGGAAAAAGCGCTGTCAAAGCCTGCCTGATCCCTGCCCCTTAAATAGCTCTGCCAGTCAAGGAAGGAAAACCATACTCCCTTTAATCCTGCGGGTGCGGCAGCCGCCCGGGTCTCCACAAGATTTAACCCCGCCGCATTTGATGCTCCCGTTAGAACAGCTGCTGTTAAAATAACCGCAAGTAGTTTTTTCAATAATTTCATAATAAGCTCCCTAAATTTCGCTGCCCATCATTGTACCATCGTGTAAATACCCGCAAAGCCGCTTTTATTTCCGTTATCCTTTATTTCCAGGGTATCACCCTTATTCACAAAGGTTAAGGAAACTTTGTCTTTCTCGTAAACAGCCTCTTTCAGATTGTTACTGCTCACTCTGGCTATGCCTTCCAGCTCCGGTTCCTTCACATCATCCTTTTTAACGGAAAACTCAAAGGAATTGTCATCCGCGGGCATCAGGGTTACGGTCCTGGGTGAGAGGTAATAAGAGGCATCCCAGTTCGCAGGACTGCTACCGTCATCCTCATAGTACTCAAAGCGGTCAAAGCTCTGCAGGCTGTCGCTGTCGGGGTCATAGACCATAACCTCACCTGACACCGCATTCACCGCCAGCATCTGATCCGATTTTTCCTCATCTTTATTTACCACAGAATAGAGGTAACAGTCAACCTCATCGAGCCGGGTAAACTTACTGAAAATCACATTACAGTCAAGACCTTTAAGCTTTTCCTTAAGGATCTTATCAGCCTCGCTCTGCTCTATTTCCTCTTCTTTGAAAGGAGCTTCTATAATTTCTGCGGTTTCTGATGAAGCTTCCCCGGCGGTTCCCCCGGTATCGGTATTTTTTTCCTTCCCGCTGCAGGCGGTGAATAACACTGCCGCAGCGAGGAAGATAATTATTGCTTTACGTTTCATTTTTATTTCCAGTTATTATAAATAGCCTTCGCCTCTGCCTTTGCAGCCTTGTCGATAAGATCGTCATCCTTAAGGGCTTCGGCATCCTTTTTATTTGTAATAAATGCATGTTCTACGATTATTCCGGGTATTCCCTTGGCAGCGGAGGTACGTATCACGGAATAATAGTCTCCGTCACTTCCCTCCCTTGTCTTTGCCCCTATGGAATTAGTTCCCAGGGCATCAGCCACCGCATCGCAGACTTTCTTTGAAAGCGACTTCTTGGCATACTCACTCTTTACGGAATAGTAAACCTCTGTTCCCCTGGTAGAAGAGCTTTTGTCAGAAGCATTGCAATGTATGCTGACAAAGAGGTCACAGTCCTTATCCGCAGCTATGTCAGTTCTCTTGGTAAGTGATACATAGCTGTCATCAGTTCTGGTGTAGTAAACCTTTGCGCCCTCATCCTCCAGATACTTTCCCACTTTCTTTGCGATCTTCAGATTGACTTCTTTTTCCACAAGATCATTATGGGTGGTGCCGTTGTCATCTCCGCCATGTCCTGCGTCTATGCAGACCCTGAGGGTGGAGGAGGAACTGCCGCCGCCTGAACCTGAGGATTCACCGTTTTTCAGCACAGCCACCTTTACCTCGTCATAAACATTGTTAGGATCATTGGGAGAGCTGACCTTCAGGTATATGTCTGAACCCTTCGTAATGTCCTTTCCGGTAAGCTTTCCTGTATCAGGGTTAACAGTTATATACTTCTTGAGCTCGGAGCTGGTATATCTGCTCTCACTCCTTAAACCATAGTCAAGATCATCATTGAAGAGGAATATCTCCTTGAACTCGGACTCCTTATAGCCGTCAAATTTCTTCGGAAGCTTTTTGGGCTTAAGCTTGACCGAGGTCTCAAGGGTAGCGTCCACCTTGACATTATACTTGGCCTTCTTAAACTCAACCTCCTTGGGGTTCATGTAAAAGAATTCCGCAGGCTCACTGAATACGTAACCGTCGTGGTTTTCACCAAGAGACCTGTCGTTCATCAGTCTTACCGACTGTACGGAGTATTTGATAAGTTCTCCGTTTGTGATCTTGCCTCCCTCGGTGTTTGCATACCTCTTCTTGGTGTTATTATCTGAGGCCGTATAGTTCTGGAGTACCGCATGTCCCGTCAGCTTATCATAAGCCTTGGTTGTTGAATTGTATTCATAGCTCCATCTCTGTACATAATATCCCTTGATATCATTCTCATCATCCTCCCAGGTAAGTCTCGCATCAGCTCTGGGATTTCCGTCTTCATAATATTCCGCCTTCAGTTTTTTAACAGCTTTCTGCCGTCCGTACTGGATAATGACATTTGAGGTTCCGAGAGCTGTGCCGTATTCACTGCCGTCACTCTTTTTCTTTGTATATGCCGTTACCCTGCAATAGAACGGAATTCCCGTTCCCACATCCTTAACTTCATATTCATCGTTTTCCCTGCCGTTTAAGTATTTCTTTGTGGTATACAGTTCAGAGAACTTGCTGTCCTTGCTGTACTCCACGAGATAGCCTGTTGCCTTCTTTATGGTATCCCATTCAAGCGTGAAGGACGTATCGCTCTTTCTCTTTCCCTTAAGATAGGGGGACATAGATATCATCTTAAGTTTAACTATCTTTGACCAACGGCTGTCCTCCAGCTCAATTGCCTTACCGTAGTCATAGACCGTGGTCTCCTCTGCCTTGATCTTGAAACTAAAGGTGGCCTTATTATTGCCTGAGATAGTTACGCTGTCTCCTCCCGCATCCAGATAGGAGTTTGAGCTAAGTGTCCTGCCCGAGTTCAGTTTATATGTGGAAAGCGTGGTATTGTATCTTGTTATATTTACTATCTCGTCCACCGATCCCTTATTTTTGTTGTTCCAGTGGTTCAGAGTGTATTTATCGGTATCGGAGCCACATCCCAAAAATGTCACGTTTGCATAATGGATGCCGTCATAGGGTGAAACGGAAACTATCTTCGGTGTAACCCGCACATAAGCCGGTGTTTCTCCTTCGCCGTATTCACCGGAGGAATCCGTTCCCTCGGGGATGATCTTGTAGATCATTCTCTCTCCTTCAGCCGGGCTGTTATCCAGATAATTTGTCTTGGTTTGACCATCTGTCAGCTTGGTCCAGGTTCCGTCATCCTTATATCTGTATATCTTATATGATGTCTTTCCGCCTTTCTTACCTGTAGCCTTATAGCTTGTCACCTTTTTCCAGATGAGCTTGACCGCACCCTTCTTGTTTATTATGGCCCTTGCATTTACGGGCTCCGCAAGACTGTTGACTTTTTCCCGCTTTTCGGCCACTATCAGATCCCCGTATTCGTAGCTGACCTCGTAGTTATTGGGTTCGGCCGAATTACCGTTTTCGGATACAGCGAATTTATTCTTAACCGAACCCGGCTCCGTGATCTGTGCATCTTTATCAAACTTAAAGGCAAATTCCTCGGTCCCCACCATGGAACCCTTTACAGCCCTGGGCTTCTGTGCTCCCGGAGCTGAATCCTGGGAAAGAGGAGTACCGTCATAAATCTTTGTATAGGTTCCGCTTCTGAAGGTTATGGGTCTCTTTGTAATGGTACTCTTCAAAACGAAGTCATAGTCGTCATCCTTCGCCGGTTCAGCCGGATATACATAATATATCTGGGTTTCAGATACGAACTTAATGGGCTTGAATTGAAACTCCTCGTTTTCTTTTTTAATTACCGGAGATTTAATATCATTCTGTGATAACAAAATGTGACCCGCCGGTACCGTGTATTTCGGCGTAAACTCATTTCCGTCGTATTCCTTACTGTATTCTTTGGTAGTGTAGGTATGGGTGGTGGAATCCTCGTCCAGCTCCGCCTCCTTATCTTCCAGGGATAAAAGGCCTGCTCCGGTTTCTGCTTTTTCGGCAGAGGGTGCTTCATCAGTGCTGACTGTCTCCGATATGACCATCTCTTCTACAGAATCACCTGATACTTCGCCGTTCTCCTCCGGAAGTGCCTGGGCAGAACCTTCACCGGTCTCATCAGAAAGTGTCTGAACAGAGCTTTCCACGGTATCGTCTGAAAGTATCCGGTCAGAGCTTTCCACAGTATCATCAGAAAGTGTCCGGTCAGATTTTTCCCCGGTTTCATCAGAAAGTGCCTGGACAGAGCTCTCCAATGCCTCATCAGAAAGTGCCCGGTCAGAGCTTTCTCCTGTATCATCATCCGTCTCAGACCCAAGCGCGTTTTCGTCGCCTTTCACCAGAGAAAGATCGATCCCGTTATCTGACTCCTCCTCTGCAAAGTCATCCTCAGAGACGGTATCCGCTGAAACAGAAGCGCTTTCCCCGATCTCTGAAGCAAAGCCCGTGCTTATGCTTCCCATTGTCATTGCCGCCGACAATAGTAAAGCTGTCCAAATCCTGCCTCGTTTTCCCATTTTCTTCTCCTCGCTTTTTTACTTTGAGAGCCACACCATTTAAGGTTCGCTTCCTCTTTTACTCCTTACCGGATAATACGATTTTACTGTATTGTACTGACTTTATGTCTACCGGTTTTAAAAACATACACACAAAATATAGCACAAAGATTCTCTATTTTCCACCAATTATAGTAAAAAATTAAAATTTTATGAATATTTTATTATGGAATTATGGTTAACTTACAAAGATATGTGCATACTTTACGTCAGCAGCCGCACCCTTAAGTCGCATTCCCCGCGAACTGGCTTTCGTAAAGTTCGTTATAGAAGCCCTTATGGGCAAGAAGTTCCTCATGACTGCCCTGTTCAATGATATTGCCGTCCTTCATGACGAGGATAAGATCCGCCTCCCTGATGGTGGAAAGCCTGTGGGCCACAATGAATCCGGTCTTTCCGTCCATTATCCTGTGAAAGGCCTCCTGGATCTTTATTTCGGTCCTGGTATCAATGGAAGAGGTGGCTTCATCCAATATCAGCATGGAAGGCTTTGAAAGCATGGCTCTCGTAATGCAGAGGAGCTGCTTCTGCCCGGCGGAAAGGGTACCCCCGTCTTCGGAAATATAAGTGTCATAGCCTTTGGGAAGCTTTCTGATAAAGGAATGGGCGTGGCAGGCTTTAGCTGCCGCTATCATTTCCTCATCGGAAACAGAGGTATCCCCCATTATCAGGTTTTCACGTATCGTCCCGCTTTTAAGCCAGGTGTCCTGTAAAACCATCCCGAAGGAATCACGGAGGCTCTTTCTGGTGACCATCAGAGTATCCACGCCGTCAACCCTTATGGAGCCGTACTTAATATCGTAAAAGCGCATAAGGAGGTTGATAAGCGTGGTCTTGCCGCAGCCGGTGGGTCCGGCTATGGCGATATGCTGTCCGGGATTGACCGACAGATTAAAGTCCTCTATAAGTTTTTTATCGTCAGAATAAGAAAAAGAAAGGTTCTCAATATCGATCTTCCCTTCAGGATTTATGAGAGTAACGGCATCTTCCCTGTCCGGCTTCTCCGGCTTTTCTTCGATTAGATCCATAAGCCTTTCCGCACAGGCAAAAGCATTCTGCAGCTCTGTAACCACTCCCGAGATCTCGTTAAAAGGCCTGGTATACTCTCTGGCATAGCTTAGGAAGCTTGTAAGTCCGCCCACGGTGAGTAACCCCTTCATGACACTGTTTGCACCCACTATGGCGATAGCCGCATAGATCACGTTATTCACAAATCTGGTTGAGGGATTTGTAAGGCTGGAAAAAAAGGTGGCCTTAAGGGAAGCCTCCCGGAACTCCTCATTTATCCCGGAAAAGTCCTGCAGCACCCTTTCTTCCCTGTTAAAAGCCTTAGTGACCCTGGCACCGTTTATCATTTCGTTCACAAACGCAGTCTCCTTACCCCTGATCTCGGCCTGACGGCGGGAATAGCGGTAGGTACGGGAAGAGATGAACCTGGCCACAAAAAATGAAAGGGGCGTTAAGACCACCACCAGGAGCCCCAGCTTAAAATCCAGTCTTAGCATAAAGAAAAGGGTTCCGAAAATAGTGACCAGACCTGTAAAAAACTGGGAAAAACCCATAAGAAGTCCGTCGGAAAACTGATCTGCATCCGATATGACCCGGCTTAAGAGATCGCCGTAGGGGTGATTGTCAAGATATTTAAGGGGAAGCCTTTCAATCTTACTGAAGGCCGCATCCCGCATGTCCCTTACCACCCTGCCGGCCATAGCATTATTTGAGATATTCATGAGATATTGTGATAATGCCGAAATAACGGCAGCCAGTGCAATACGTGCCATTATCCCAAATGTCCCGGCAAAATCCACCTTCCCAGGTCCCAGAACACAGTCCACCGCTTTTCCTGTAAGGAGAGGGATATAGAGGGTTATGAGGGCGGAAATAAAGGCCATCATAACTGACAGCAGGAGAAACAGCCTGTAGGGCTTCAGATATTTATACAGTTTTTTTAGAAAAGCTCTGTTCACTTTCTATTCCTCTAAAGTCTAACACTGTTTATTCAGCATCACCCGGAAACTGGGAATTATAGATCTCCCTGTAAACCCCGTTTTCCCTGAGGAGAAAGGCATGGGTGCCAATACCGCTTATTTTTCCGTCATCCAGAACTATGATCTGATCAGAATGCATTATGGAGGCTGCCCGCTGGGAAACTATGAAAACCGTAAGGGATTTCTCCATTTCCCGGATAGCGGTCCTAAGCTTTAAATCAGTGGCAAAATCCAGGGCGGAAGCCGAATCGTCAAGGATCAGTATCTCCGGCTTTTTAACAAGGGCGCGGGCTATGCACAGTCTCTGCTTCTGCCCTCCGGACAGATTTTTCCCGCCCTGCTCCAGCATATAGTCAAGGCCGCCTTTCCTCTTACGCACGAACTCCTCCGCCTGGGATACCTTCAGGGCTTCCCACAGCTCTGCGTCTGTTGCCTCAGG
The DNA here is from genome assembly GCA_946407725.1 of uncultured Lachnospiraceae bacterium. Lineage (GTDB taxonomy): Bacteria > Bacillota > Clostridia > Lachnospirales > Lachnospiraceae > NK4A144. Next base: position 7,942 of record CAMJPM010000011.1, on the reverse strand, counting down.
ATCTCCCCAGCGCAGGTTTTCCCCTATGGTTCCGGAAAAAAGGGTGTTCTTCTGAAAAACAATTGCGACCCTTTCCCTTAATGCTTTTTCATCAATATCCTTAATATCCCTGCCGTTTATCTTAACCGAGCCCTCTGCCGCAGCATAAAATCCGGCAATCATATTGACAAGGGAGGATTTTCCCGAACCGGTGCCTCCCGTTATCCCGGTAACTGTGCCCTTATTTATCATAAATGAAAGGTTTTCCAATGCCGCTTCCGGACTTCCTTCATACCTTAATGAGGCATTTTCAAAGGAAATATAGGGAACACCGTTTTTTTTCTGAGGAAAGTCCAGAGTGTTATTTTTCCTCTTATTTTCCCCTGTAAGCAGCTCTCCGACCCTGTCGGCACAGGCCACAGCCTTACTGATAAGTATTATGAGATTTGCAAGCTTTATTAGCTCTATCAGGATCTGGGACATGTAATTGATAAGCGCCACCAGTGCGCCCTGGGTAATGAAGCCGTTATCCACCTGAAAAGCTCCGGTATAGATAAGTGCTGCAGTAAAAAGATTCACCAGCACCAGGGTAAGAGGGTTTAAGAGGGAGGATATCCTTCCGATCCGCTCAACTCCGGAGGCATATTCCCTGTCCATACCGGTAAAATCCTCTGTTTCCCTGTCCTCCATATGAAAAGCACGGATAACCCTGACTCCGGTCAGATTTTCCCTTACCTTTCCCGTGATCCGGTCAAGCTTTTCCTGAAGTTTCCTGTATGCAGGTCTCGTAACCTTCATAATGACAAATACCACGATTGCAAGGCAGGGAATAAGTACGGCAAATACAAGGGCTGATCTGACATCTACCGTAAAGGCCATGATCACTGCGCCAAAGACAATAAAGGGAGAACGGAGAAGGAGCCGGAGAAACATGTTGACACCGTTCTGGATCTGGGTCACATCCGAAGTCATGCGTGTTATCAATGTATCGGTTCCTATGGTATCAAGCTCCGAAAAGTCCATTTCATTTAAGGTTTCAAAAAGGGAATGCCGAAGGAGCGCCGAAAAACCCGTTGCAGCCTTGGCGGCAAAGAACTGGGCAGTAAGCGAAAAGATGAGGCCTGCGGCTCCTAAAAGGATCAGGATCAGGCCCTCTTTCAAAACATACCTTCCGTCATTTGCGGCTATCCCCTTATCTATAAGCGATGCCACCACCAGGGGAACGATCAGCTCAAATGCCGCTTCAATAAGCTTGAATAATGGAGAAAGCAGACATTCTGTTCTATAGGGTTTTAAGTACCTAAAAAGATTTTGCATTTTCCGCCTTAAGCTGTCAATACTTCATCCCCGGCAAACAGGGCTTTCAGAATAAGAGGCGTAAGAAGTGAGCTAACGATAATGAGCAATATAACAGAGGTAAAATATTCACTGCCGATGATCCCGGCCTTCAGTCCTCTCTGGGTCACGATGAGAGCCACTTCACCCCTGGTCATCATGCCCACTCCCACCTTAAGGGCACTCCTTCCCCTGTAGCCTAAAATCTGTGCCATAAGTCCGCAGCCCACGATCTTTGCAAGCAGTCCCACCACCACAAAGGCCACGGAGAACAGGAGTATAGTGGAATCCAGTGTGCGCAGGTTTGTCTGCAATCCTATGCTTGCAAAGAAAACCGGCCCGAAAAAGGTATATGAATTGATATCCACCCTTCTCTCAATATAGCTCGAATCCTTTAGGGAGCTTAAGATCACGCCGGCGCAGAAGGCCCCGGTGATATCCGCGACCCCGAAATATCTGTCAGCCACAAAGGACAGGATAAATGCTATGGAAATGGAGATGATGGGAATACGCCTTGTGTGGGGATAGCGCTCGTCTATCCTCTTCATTATCTGATAAACTATCATTCCCACTATGATGACCAGCAGGAAAAACGCCACTGTCTTACCCGCCACCATGACCGGATTGCTCTTCGGATCCTTTATGCCGATGACCGCTGTGAGCACAAGTATTCCTAAAACATCGTCGATTATAGCTGCGCTCATTATGGTCATGCCCAGCTCCGACGATATCTTTCCCAGCTCCTTTAATACCTGCACAGTGATGCTTACGGATGTGGCCGTGAGAATGGTGCCTATAAACAGGGCTCTGATAAACTCTTCGGAACCTATGATATCAAAGCCGTAAAAGCACATATACATAAGGGTTCCGAAAATAAGGGGCGTAAAAACACCTGCACAGGCAATGAGGGTAGCCTTTACCCCGGATTTCTTCAGCTGTTCAAGATCCGTTTCCAGTCCTGCGCTGAACATAAGCAGTATCACGCCAACTTCTGCCATCTGTGAGAGAAAATCCGTATCCTGTACAAGATTTAAGAGGGTAGGGCCGATCAATATCCCGGCAATGATCTCCCCCGCCACCTGAGGCGCGTTAAATTTTCTTGCCACAAGGGCAAAAAACTTGGCAAAAAGGATTATCAGCGCAAGGTCCCATAAAATATCAAGTGTGTCCATAAAGCTTTATAAAATCCTCCCTAATATCTTCGAAGCTTTCATCCACAAGCCCGAAATCCTTTTCCTTATAATTCCATAATGCATGTCCTATGCCGTGCTTTTCAAAGGCACAGTGGATATCCTTAAGCCATTTAAGCTTTTCATGGTTGTCCGCCAGATCTATGACCCCGTATTCACCGCAGTATAAGGGCACATTGTCCTTCTCCGCTTTCTTAAGGGCAGGAGCAAATATCTCTTCAAAATATTCTTCAGTTTCAGTATAGCCTGTCCTGAAGTCCGGATCCATATCCTCCACCCAGTAAGCTCCCTGATGGGTGAATAAAAAGGGATCGTAGCAGTGGAAATTATAGACGATCTTTTCATCTAAAGGGATATCGATAAGGGGTACTGTGCGGACATTATTATACATTACCCCTCCGGCAATGATATATGTGTCCCTGGTGACCGCCCTCATCTCTTCAATATAGCGTTTCAGCACCTTATTCCAGGCGTCAGCCACGCTCTCAAGCACCACCTCGTTCAGGGGTTCAAAAGCCACCCTGTCAGGATAGGACCCGAAACGCTCTGCGATCTCCCTCCAGAGCCTTAAAAACCTGTTCTGCAGCTCTTCGTCGTAGAAGAACTTTGACCTGTCCATATCCTTCTTTAAGGGATCAAAGGAATATCCAAAGCACTCATGGAGGTCGATCAGCATGTTCAGCCCCCGCTCCCCGCACCAATTAAGACAATCGCAAAGGTAGCGGAAACCGTCTTCCTTAATATTGCCCTCTTCATCCTCCAGCACGTTATAATCCACCGGAACTCTCACATGGTCAAATCCAAGGCTCTTTATATAATCTATATCCTTTGCGGTAATAAAGCTTTCAAAATGAGCCTTATCATATTTATCAAACTGGGATATCCATCCTCCCAGATTTACACCCTTCATGAATCCTTCAAATTTTCTCATTATTATTACCTGTTCTTTGTTAATGCTGAGAGCCACGCCATTTAAGGTTCGCGTCTCTTCCTTATTCGTTATTTTTTTCCCTGTTCACGGCGAACTGTATACCTATTCCCGCCAGAGCCAGCACCGCCTTTACCGCTATCACCACAAGAGATCTCTCCGGAGGAAGTATTGATGTGTCGATGGGTAGTATAAGCGCGATTTTATACAGAATGGAGATAATCGCAAAGCCTCCGAGAATACCTGTAAACACCATTATTACGGGCTTATCTGCCTTTGTTGCTATAAAGCCCGCCACCACCGCCGCCGCAAAGGCTATTATCAGTCCCACAGATCCCATGGACTGGGACTGAAACAGATTATTCAATACAAAGAATACCGCACATCCCGCAGCAATAAACAGTCCGAGCTTCAGGATAAAGAAAGATGCCGCGCCCATGGCCAGTCCCACCGCAATCTGTATTACTATCACCGAGACTGGCGGCGAAGGAACTAACTTTACAACAGTGCCGCAAAGTATAAATCCTGCCAGAAATCCCAGAAAAAATACCGCAAGTCTGTAGAGCTTATAACCCGCTCCCCAGATAAAAAGCGCCACAATAAGTGCGATAACAAGCACTATTGGTGATGTATCCGATAAATATTCCATAGTCTTTTTCTAAAAGTCCTCCTCTCCGTCATTTCTTCCGTCAAAATTCGCTGTCAATGCCTTCTCCTCCGTCTTCACCGGCATCATCTCCCTGACCTTCACCTTCATTTTCTCCTTCTCCGTCAGGTTTTCCATCATCCTTACTGTCCAGCAGATCTTCCAGCTTCATCGTATCTGTTTTGTTTTGAAGCTTTGTGATCAGAGCCTTCTCCAAAAGATCCCGGTCCGTCTCCAGCTCTTTTTTTGCCTTTTTCACGGCATCTATGGCCGCTTTGTTCTTTGTACTGCTCTTCAGATAATTATCCGCTGCCGTTATTGCTTCCTCACAGCGTTTTTTCAATTCCTCCGCCACCGCGGCGTTTATATCGTCCCGTCCCGGCTTTAAGCCCAGCTTCTGCAGTCCCCCGTTATATCTCTCAAAAAGCTTGTTAAAACTCTTATACTCATCTGTATCGTCCGCGCCTGCATCCTTTAATCCGGCTTTGGCTCCCTCTATACGGTTGTAGCCGTCCATATCATAGCCCATTGCCTTCCTGAAGGCCATGCCGGTCTGCTCCGTATAGTCCTTTTCCATACGTTTCTTAAGATTGCTTCTTACCTGGTTTCCCTTTTCCTTCAGCTTCTTTGATTTAGCGGCAGCCTCGCCTCCCACATTTGTGAGATCCACATCCACGTTTTTGAATTCCACCGACGCCTCGTCATTTTTAATATTGGGACGGACAAGGGTAAGCACATGCTCTCCCCTGGCGGCAAGGAGTGCCACATAGTTTCTCATCATCTCCTTGTCCTGGGCCGGATTTCCGGTGGTCTTGTAAAAATATTGCTCCTTCACATAATTTCTTATGTTCATGCCGTCCACATAAAGACAGTCCAGAACACCTTCTATGCCCATGCTGCTGTAAAAACCCTTTCCTCCGTCATTGAAGCTTCCCGCCCAGTTCTGGATACTCATGAAAAAGTGTCTGGCAGCTTCCTTTGCTTTAGGGGAAAAGGTACCCTTTTCCATGGCTTTCCCGGTGAATTCCTTAAGATCCGAGGGGGCTTTTATCACGTTCCTCTTCTCCTCGGTCTCTACCTCTTTAGTTTCCGTCTTCATTTTCTGCCCTGTCGCCATGCTCTCCGGACGCATCCTTCTCATGGCGAGATCGTTGGGGTTCTGGGTGTGTATCCGGCTCTGCATTAAGGGACCGTAATTTCCAAGCTCCTCCATCCTGTTCATGTACGGGGAAGTCTGGCTGTTATCATCACTGTCACTGCTCTTGGTATTAAATACTGATTTGCTTGTATTAATACCGCCTGTCTTGTTGATCGCTTCTTTTTTCTTTTCAATGTCTCCAAGCTGAAGGTTTCCTATATCTCCCATATCTTAAACCTTTCCGTTCCTCACTTCCCATAACGGCAAAGGAACTCTTTAGTCCGTGGGCCTCTGATAAAAGCGCCCGATAACTCTTTCAGTTTTAAGTACGTTTACAAAAGCCTTTCTGTCAGCAGTTTTTACCGCCTGTATGACACGTCCGGATTCTGCTCCGGAGACCACGGAATATACAACATTTCTCTCACAGTGCTCATAGGAACCCTCCCCTTCGAGAACAGTGGCTCCGTGGTTGCTTATCCTGGATATGGCCTCACAGACCTCTTTTGGCTTATTGGTGACGATAAAAAAGGTGGCCTGCTGATATTTTCTGTAAATGATCCTCACTGCGGAAGTAGAGGCATACTGGAATATTATGGAATACAGTGCCTTGTCCCAGCCAAAAAGAACACCAGCCGTTATTAATATACAGGCATTGATCACCAGTGGAATGCTGAAGGAATCTATGCCTCTTTTTTCCGAAAGATAGATAGCTATGAAATCCGTGCCCCCGCTGGTTGAATCCATTAAAAGGCAGAGACTTATTGCACAGCCGTTTATCAGTCCCCCGAAGATACTGATAAGAAGCGTATCCTGGGTAATGGCGTAACTGGGCAGTATATCCGCCAGGACGCTTGTCAGGACGATAACGTAGCAGGAAAGCATGGTAAAACGTTTTCCGATAAATCTGAAGCCTATGTATATGGGAAAAGCATTTATAGCCATATTTATTACGGTATATGGCAGATTTACATTCAAAAATTTCCGGGCTGCCTCCTGCAAAAGAAGCGTAAGTCCACTGGCGCCCCCCGGAAGCAGGCCTCCGGTGTGCACAAAGGTATTGATGTTGACCGCCATAATGAATGACGCAAAGGATATGGCGATCAGCCTTAAGGGCATATAATTTCTGACTGTATCTATATGTTCTTCTCTGCTGTCAGCTTCCAGCATATCAAAGCGGTCCCCTCGGATACCATATAAGCTGCTCCCACTCGTCCAGCTGTTCCTCGGTCATGAAACCGTTGGAGGTACCCATATATCCTATCTTGTTTGCCGTAAAAAGCAGTCCCTTATGTATGGCGGCCTTACTGTCCCCGGTCTTTAAATAATAGTGGAGGAAGCAGGCAAAAAGCGCATTTCCCGCACCGGCGGTATTAACGATATGTCCGCTTTTCACCGCATCATAGTGCACCGTGAAGTCCCTGTGCTTATCGTACATAATAACGCCCTGGCCGCCCTGACCGAAGATTATGATCTCTGGATCATACTTCTCTGCCATGTCTTTTATGAAGCCATAGGGCTCTTCGTCTATGGAGTTATCATTAAAATACAGGATATGCGCATTCTGCAGATAGTCCTCATTGTATATTTCCTTGTCCCTCTTGAAGCTGTGTATCTTAACAGCCAGCTTCTTATTGAGCTCCAGAGCCAGCTCGATAAAAGGACGGCAGAAGTTGACATTGGACAGAACCACCATATCACTGCCTTCGATCAGAGGCTCCACCAGAGACATGTCATATCTCGCTTCCCTGATATCCTTAAGATCCTCAAAGTGCTGTTTTTTCCGGCGCACATCATAAAGCAGTACTTCTATGGGGGTTTCCTTGATTATGGGAAGTACATAATCCGTTGAAAGAGTGACTTCCCTGTCCGGAGGATTGAAAATGGAGAGATCCTGCTTTTCTCCCACAACAGTCATGAATTCCACTTCATCTCCCAGCCACTTTAAGGCCAGGGATTCATTAAAAGCATCCCCTCCTGCGGAGATATAGATGGTATCCCGCTCCCCGGTATAAGGGGTAAACTGTACAGGCAGTTCTTTTACCTTTACTATGGTCTCCAGCTGTGTTATCCCCGCTACAATGAATTTACTCATACCTCGATGATACCTCTCCTTTCCTGTTCTACCGGCCTGTTAATTGGCACGGGCCTGACCGGATCCGCATTTGCAGTAAATAACAGAGCTTTATTTTTCTCTGTCCTTCAACATAGTATATCACTTTTGGATAAAATCGAGTAGGGGCACTGATAAAAAACCCCGGGGTTGAATAGAAAACCCCGGAACAGCTGTTCCGGGGTGTAATAGTTCGTATATGAATGTCCAAAGATGTAGTACGCCGTAATCTTCTGCGGGGCACACTCGCACTCAGTGCTCGTATACGTGCCCGTAAAACGTCCCCCGGACGTTTTTTGCGGGGCACACTCGCACTCAGTGCTCGTATACGTGCCCGTAAAACGTCCCCTGGACGTTTTACCTCTTTGAGAACGATTAGTGAAGTGGAAGTGCCCTATTTTAGGCACTTTTCCTTCAAGTTGCTGTTTACCTGCTGCGTACGGTAGAAAGCTCAGGGCTACTGTATGCAACTGGTGACAGCTTGAATAATTATAGTAAAAAACTCCTCTGATATAACTCTCAAACATCAACTATACAAATATAGCTTAATCAGTTATATATCGAGATATTTTTTATCATTCTGTCCCACAACTGCCTCTTGGTATAAACTCTACCG
>CAMJPM010000010.1 GCA_946407725.1 uncultured Lachnospiraceae bacterium | reverse complement strand
ACAAGTTTTCGTTGAAAAATATGGTCATATCACAGGGGGTTCTGAATAGTTACAATATCAGTACATACTCCACGGAATCCCCCTCATAAGCAAACCCGGAAAACAGATCGTAGAGCTCATATAAATCCGTGGACGGATCCGATCCGTATCTGAATAAATGATACCCATCTTTTTCCCCGATATAGACGAGTTTTTCCGTTGCAAGAGGGATATTGCCAAGAGCTGTGAGCATTCCTTCATCCATTCCGCCGTCCCCTTCATCCTCCATCCATCCGGAGGAAGCAAGGAGATCCTTTACCTCTATAAAGCTGGAATAACAAAGAATAGCATTATCATCGGCAGTATCTCCGGTAAGCGCGTAGGGAAGAAGCTCACCTTCGCTTTCCGCCACACAGACTATCTTTCTGTAGCCGTCCGCCAGTATCCTGCTGCCATCTCCGGAATCGATCATCACCGGCAAAAGGGCTTCACGCCTGGAGCCGTCGGGAAGACTGTATGCGCCGTTCCAGATATCATTTGAATAATCATCAAAGGAAAAAACTATGGGGTCATTAAGAAAATGGCCGAAATCCTCTGCGGGAGCGCTTTCCTCCGCTACGGGAGCTTCCTCCGGGGTCCCTTCCGGAGCCGGATTTTCTGCCCCTTCCGGAGCCGCTTCCGGAACCAGTTCCGGAAATGCTTCCGGTGCAGCTTCCGGTGCAGCTTCGGGAACCGTTTCAGCAATTTCCCCTGTTTCTCCGGCACCCTCCGCGACCTCCGCTCCATCCTCCCCGGCCTGCTCTTCAGCCGGAGCCTCCGAAGGAGCGTAAGCTTCCTCTGATACCGCAGCCGTGCTGCTTTCATCAGCACTCTGTCCCTTCTTCATCTCTCCGATTATCCTGGCACAGAGAACAGCCATCATCGCCGCCAGCACAAAGCTAAGTAAAATTAATAAGACTACACTCGTTTTTTTCATTCTACTACAGTGACAGATTTCCGATAAGCCTTATCATATCTTCATCTGTCCTCAACACCTTTATATTCTGGTCTCCTAAATATTTTAGTCTTTTAAGCAGCTCTTCCTTAGTATGAAAAACCTTGAAATTCCATTCCTTAAATCCGTTCTTTTTTCCCATGAGGGTAAGATGCCGGATAAGCTCCTTATCATTCTCTGCGCCGGAGGGCAGATATACACAGGTATTTTTATTTAATACCGCTATACAGGGTGCATAATAGGAGCGCTCCGTGGTTGTGATCACAGAATCATAAAAAATCAGGGCGTTCCCCTTAAACTCCTCTATTTCCCCATAATCCTCTTCCGAAATGGACTTAAACCTGAAAAACATAATGAGGTTCACCGCTGCCATTGCCGTGGGCACAGCAGAGATCACAGCAAGAACGAGAAACACCATTCCGTATTGTGGGAAAATAATCCATGTGCATAAGGCCAGAATCAGAGTAACCGCTCCGAACAGCAGAAATCTTATGAGCGAGGATGAATGCTGGGAGTCTAAATACCCCCTTTCCCCTTTTTCCGGTTTTTTGTTTGCTGATTCCATCATGCCTGTCCTATCTGCCTATGGCGGAAAACCGTTTCCTCAATTCATCACTTAAATTCCTGCTCTTAACTGACTCCACATATTTCGCCACATATCTGTCAAGTGTCTGCCTGTACTCTTTTGGATCAAGCTCACCTTTTTCCACTTTGGACAGGCCCTTTTCCCAGCTTGCTGTCATATCGGGATTTAGCATCCCCGGCATGGTGCAGAACACCACTTCAAATATCATCTCCCCCATTTTGCTGGGAGTCAGGATCTGATTCTTTTTATTGAGGGAAAGATAGCTTATATTCACAAGCTTTTCAAGTATTCCGGCCCTGGTGGCACTGGTACCGATCCCTGCTCCCTTTATCTGGGAACGAAGCTCCTCATCTTCTATGAGCTGTCCTGCGTTTTCCATGGCAAGTATCATGGAGCCTGTGGTATAGCGCTTCGGCGGGCTGGTCTTTCCTTCCTTTATATTAAAGGCTTTTGTTTCAACCGCAAGTCCCTTTTTTAAGACCGGCAGAAGAGCCATAAGATCTCCGCAGGATTCCTCTTCCTCTTCATTGTCTTCATCGGAAGCTTCCTTAACGTCCTTACCATTCTTATCCCCGGGCTTTGCCTTGTCCTGTCCCGTTATCTCATAAAATCCCGGCTCTGTCAGCACCTTTGAGGAGGTGTAAAAACACTCTTCGCTGTTTTCAAGTACAACTTGCGTCGCAAGGCTTACCTTCTTAAATACAGCAGGTGGATAAAAGATGGAAAGGAAACGCCTTACTATCATATCGTACACTTTTTTGCAAAGATCGTTCAATTTATTGTATTCGCTTAAGTTCCCGGTGGGAATGATGGCATAGTGATCTGTCACCTTGCTGTCATCCGTATAGGGCTTTTTATTTATGTTCTGATACAGCTTCTCTTCGATGATCTTTTCCGCAAAGCCTGTAACCGGAGTATAGTTTTTTATCCCCTTCAGGTTTTTTATGATCTCCCCGGCAACCGCTTTTGTGAGCACCCGGGCATCGGTTCTGGGATAGGTGGTAAGCTTCTTTTCATAGAGCTCCTGTGCTATTTTCAATGTCTCATCCGGACTTATGTGAAAACGCTTTGAACAGGCCGCCTGCAGCTCCGCCAGATTAAAGAGCAGCGGCGGTCTTTTCTTCTCATCTGTCTTTTTTATCTCCTTTACCGACGCCTCTTTATTTGCCTTAAGAGCTTCAATAAAGCCTGCTGCGTCCTCTTTTTTCAGAAAACCTTTTTCATTGTATATTTCCCCGGACAGATGGTGAGCTGATCCCTCTGTCGCTTTCCACTCTCCGGTATATTCTCCGCCGTCAGTCCCGAAGGTACCGGTAATGCGGTAGAATACGGTTTCTTTGAAATTTCTTATCTCCCTCTCACGCCTTACCACCATTCCGAGAACACAGGTCATTACCCGGCCTACCGCTATGGCTGAATACTTCTTTGTACCCGCGGCGTCATTAAGGAGCTTTCCGTATTTGACAGAGAGGGCTCTGGAGAAATTTATCCCCATGGAGTAATCCTCTATCCCCCTCATGATACCGGCATTTGACAGATTGTCGTAGTCACTGTAGGGTCTGGCCTCATTGATCCCACGGATTATCTCCTCCTCCGTGGTGGAGTCTATCCATACCCTCTTTTCAATGATACCCTTACGGACACCGCCGGTGCGGCGGATGAGTTCTTCTATGACCTGTCCTTCCCGTCCGGAGTCCCCTGCCCACAGAACAGTTTCAATATCCTCCCTGTGAAGCATCCTTTTAACTGTCTCGTATTGCTTTTTTACGTTTCCTATGACCTCATACCTGTATTTTTCCGGTAAAAAAGGCAGATCCTCCATCCGCCATTTTTTGTACTTCTCATCATATCTGTCGGGATAGCACATCTCCACAAGATGACCGACGCACCATGTAATACAGTATGCTTCGTTTTCTATGTAACCGTCATTCCTGCCCTTTACCTTCAGAATGTCGGCGTATTCCCGGGCGACGCTGGGTTTTTCCGTTATAACAAGAGTTTTTCCCATGGCTTAAAACTCTCCTGCCCCATTGTTTCCGGAAATATCACTTACTATCTCATCCAGTATAAGATCTGAAAGCTCTGTCTTTGTTAAGAAAGGCAACTCCTTATTCCCGTTTTTCCTGATGAGAGTGATCCTGTTGGTGTCGGACTTAAACCCGGTGCCTTCATCCCGGAGGGAATTGGCGCAGATCATATCCGCATTTTTCTTAAGGAGCTTCTCTTTAGCGTTTTTAAGCAGGTCTTCGGTCTCCATTGCAAAGCCGCAGATATACTTTCCTTTTCCGGCACTGTGTCCTACAGTATCAAGGATATCAACAGTACGTCCAAGATTGATGACCGGTGTTTCCCCGTCCTTCTTTTTTATCTTATGATCTGCTGTATTAAGCGGCTTAAAGTCTGCCACTGCGGCAGCAAATATGAATATATCCTGTTCCTCCTGCCTCTTAAATACCTCCCGCGCCATTTCATCCGCAGAAAAAATATCAACTCTTTCAACACCATATGGCTTTGAAAGCGCCACAGGCCCGGATACCAGGGTGACCATTGCCCCCCTGTCGGCTGCTGCCTCCGCAAGGGCATAGCCCATTTTCCCGGAGGAATGGTTTGTAATATACCTTACGGGATCTATGGCTTCACAGGTGGGACCTGCAGTTATCAGTACTTTTTTACCGGGCATGTCATGTTCGTGTCTTATTTCCCTCATGGCCGCTGAAAACAGATCTTCTACCGGAGGGAGCTTTCCCTTTCCTTCGTCACCGCAGGCCAGAAGTCCTAAAGCCGGCTCCATGACAGTGTATCCGTAGTGCTTAAGCTTATTAAGGTTATCCTGGACAATGGGATTCTCATACATGGCCGTATTCATTGCCGGAGCAATGATCTTCGGACAGCCGGCGGCCATTATGGTGGTAGTTGCCATGTCGTCTGCAATACCGTTTGCTATTTTTCCGATGATATCTGCAGAAGCGGGAGCCACCATTACAAGATCGGCGGCCTTTGCAAGGCTCACATGCTCGACCTTGAAATCAAAATCCCTGTCAAAGGTATCTATTATGCATTTATTTCCCGTAAGGGTTTCAAATGTTATTGGATTTATAAAGAAAGCGGCATTCTCCGTCATGATAACATTTACATTGAATCCCGCTTTTTTGAAGCTATGTGCCAGGTCCGCCGCCTTATAGGCGGCAATTGAACCTGAAACCATAAGAAGAATATTCATTTTCAAACCTTTATACCAACTCATTTAATTTTTCTATCAGTTCCTTCTGATTGACCGGCTTTAATAAGAAACCGCTGGGATGAAGGGACAGACTTCTCATAACCATGTCTTTCTCCGAATTACCCGTAAGGAAAACAACCGGTACCGTTCCTCCCCTGTCCATTATCCTGATCTTCTTTAAGGTGGTGGGCCCGTCCATTTCAGGCATATAACAGTCTAAAAGGATGCAGTCCGGGAACTGCTTCTCCAGGAATTTCAAAGCCTGTGCCCCTGATTTTACACAGGTGACCTTGAAGTTCTTTTCCAAATAACCCTTGACAACCTTCAGAGCCACCAGATCATCATCAACCACAAGTATGTGTTTCTTTATTCCTGAAACAGCCATAAGCCTGTCTATGGCAGTCCTTATGGATTCCATGGAGCTGTATTCGGGAAGCTGATAGCTGGCTCCGTTCTTGATATTTGCTTCAAAAACCTCCCTGTCCTTCTCATTTGCGATGAGCAGCATGGGAATCTCCCTGAACCTGTCATCCTCCCTGAAATCCATCATGGAGAAAAGACGCTGACGCATGGCACTTTCCAGATATACCACGATACATTCCGGAACAAAGGAACCGACTTCAGCAAGGATATTATTGGTAAGAAGGTTGCTTTTAACCTGATAGATCCCTTCAAATCCACGCTGTAATTCCTTTACTTTATCAATTGTCGAAGCAAGCGCAAGAACTTTCTGCATAAATCATCATCTCCCGTTCATAATACTCAACATATCAATAAAACATTATAACATAACTGTATTAAAATGCCAAAACAGTTGTTAACAACTAGTAGAGCATTTCAATGACCCTTTTAGTTAAAATGCCAGATTGGCATCAGATACAAGGCGGAGGAGTGAGGCGTAGCGGGCTACGCCGATCGACGACAACGCAGTAGCTGATGTCAAGATGGTATTTTAAGTAAAGAAGTCATTGAAACGCTACACTATGCCGCCGGACTTCAGGTTCACGTATTCCAGCTTCTTAAAGCGTTTCCAATGGCATCCAGTCCCTCATCATAATCAAAATCCCTGATATTTGAAAGAGCCTTTCTGGTTTCGGATAAAACCTCTGAGGGGATACCGCCGAAGGAAAGGAATTCTTCTATCTTTTCCTCTGCATCATCGCTTTCCATTTCCTTAAGCAGTGAACTGATCTCATTTAAGCGCCGTAGTCCCTCTTCTTTTGTGAGGTTTTCTGCATTTTCGGAAAGATTATTCTCCGTTCCCTGGGTTTTATTATAGATTTCAAGAGCTTCTCTCACTTCATCAAGGGTTGATAAAAGAAGCTTATCCATTGCCGGCTTTTTACGGAGTATCTCATCCTCATTTCTCTCTCTGGCCAGATCCTCCTGTTCCTTTGCAAGATCCGAGAGCTCCTCCGCCCCTATATATCTCGCAGAACTCTTCAGTGCGTGGACAGATATCTGATAGGCCGCTATATCCCGGTTTTCAAGCTGTTTTTCAAGGATCCCGGGATCATTTGAGGAAATAAAGGATGACAGGAGGGTCTTATACATCTCCGGATCATTCAGTGAATTAGTAAGTCCTATCTCTGTCTTAACGCTCTTTAACGCCTTAAGATAGGGATGATCGTCAATATTTACGGTAACAGCGGCTGCACTGTTTACCGCATCGGAAACCTTGCTGATCTCCTCTGGCGATGAACTCTTTTTCTCCTCTGGTATCCATTTATTCATTATCTCTTCAAGCCTTTTCAGTTCTATGGGCTTTGTAAGATAATCGTTCATCCCCGCATTCAGGAATTCAGTCTCCACACCCTTTATGGCATTGGCTGTAAGGGCTATAACAGGAACAGCGTACTTTTCTTTTTCTTCTCCGGTCAGACGGTCTCTCTCTTCCCTTATCTTTACAGTAGTCTCTATACCGTCCATTCCCGGCATCATATGATCCATAAATACTATATCATAGGGTTCGTTATCCTTTAACTTTGTAAGAGCGTCGTTTCCGCTGGAAGCGAGATCCACCCTGGGGCCATACTGGCTGATAAGCCCTTTTGCAACCTCGAGGTTTACCCTGTTGTCATCCACCACCAGTATCCTTGCCTCTGGACATACAAATGAAAGGGTGAATACTCCCATCTCCGGTTTCGCTTCCCCGTAAACAAAATTACAGTCGGTATTGTCCACAACCCTCTGGGGGATGGAGAATGAGAAGGTTGTTCCCTCTCCGTAAACACTCCGGACGTCGATATTTCCGTCCATGAGGTTTAAGAGATTTTTACATACCGCAAGTCCCAGTCCGGTTCCGGTAATTCCCCTGTTCCGCCTTGTATCTATCTGCATAAAGGACTCAAATAGCTTCGGCATGTCCTCATCCTTGATCCCGATACCCGTATCCCTGACAGATGCGACGAGCTCACCGCTCTCCTCGTCCTTAGGCCTCCAGTCCACTTTCAGCTCTATTTCACCCCGATCCGTATACTTTACGGAGTTATTCAGAATATTGATAAATATCTGCCTTATCCTCATCACATCACCGAAAAGTCCTTCGGGTATATGATGTCCGGTATTTACAATAAACTCTATGGGCTTTTCCGCTATCTGTACTCCAATGATACTGGTGATATCATTAAGCAGTGATGACATGGCATAGTCGTCCTCAATGATCTCAAACTTACCGGACTCGATCTTTGAGAAGTCAAGTATCTGGTTTATGATGCCAAGCAGGTTATTTGCCGATGACTTAATATTTCCCGCATAATTCCTGGTCTTTTCCGAAATATTCTTCTCCGAGAGAATAAGCTCCGAGAAGCCGGCTATGGCATTCATGGGAGTCCTGATCTCATGGGACATGGATGAGAGGAAATTGGACTTGGCCGCACTGGCCTGATCCGCCATATTCTTTAAGATAAAGGAAGCTATTATTGAGGACAGCTCCGACAGTGCGTCCACCAGCTCCTGGGGCCATTCATAACTACTGTCATTCTTTTCGTAATAAATGCAGCCTCTGATCTCGTCCTCGGAACGAAGGAAGCATAAAAGGCCTGATGTGCCGAGGGTTTCCAGGAAATCAGCGGTATCTCCCTTTATGATCCCGAAGTAATCGCTGTTTACCCTTATGACGCTCTCATGCTCCAGAAGCTCCTTTGTCTTTTCAAAATCATCCTTATCCACATTGAATTTTCTGCCAAGGAAGGGGCAGCCCAGTCTGGGAGCCCTGTCATATTCCCCAATACAGGAGAAATTTTCAAGAGTGGTTGAGCTGTCCCGCTCCATGATATGGATATAGTCAATATCAAACTGGGTACTTATCCTGTTTAAGGTCATGTCAACTGCGCTGTGAAGCTCCTTGGATCTCTGGAGCACATTGAAAACAAAGGGAATAATCTCACCGAAGTAACGGTTTTCCTTCTGAACCTCATTGTTATCGTTCATCTGGAACTTCTCTTCCATGGGCATGGAATCCATAAGATCGGAAAGCCCGTGGAAATATTGAAGCGTATAATCAAGGCTTCCGCCCTCTCCCTTATTTATATTGATGGCTCCCAGGGATTCCCTGATCCTGGAATCGAATAATTCCAGAACGTCATCCATGGGGTCATTGAAATAAACGGCAAAGGACTGTTCCGAAATCCTTATCCTCAGATCCGTTTCCTCGGTAATGGATCTGATGATCTCGGCTATACGTTCAATAACGGCATCCAGGAAAACCCTTCCCTGGGAATCCGATATTTCCCTGAGGTTATTAAAGTGTATATAACAGATGCTGGCAGCGGTATTTATACCCTCATCGGCAGTCTTCTGGGACAGGAGCCTTAAGCCCACATCCCACTGGATAAAGTTGGTGACCCGGTCTCTCGCCACTCTTTCAAGAAGGTTCTGCTCCTCCCTCTTTTCATCGGTGATGTCCTTGATCCTGCCCACGCCTCTTTCGGCTTCTCCGGTCTCATCGTTATATACTATCTGTCCCTCTACGGAAAACCACCTGTAATCATCATCTTCAGTCTTATGATATCTGAATTCGATTGGTCCCGTAAGCTTTCCCTCCATGAAAAAACGTATCTTCTCTATATCATGTGGGTATATCTTCTTTCCGGAATTCAGAACAGTTGCAGTAAACTCATTGTATACCGTCTTAACGCCTGATTTAACGTTTTCGTGGTTATCAAAGGTACCAAAGGACACAAATTCGTCATTTATGTAGTTATAATCAAAAATAATATCATTGGAATTCTCAAAAGCCAGCGAATATCTCTCCTCATCGGAACGGACCTCCGCCATAAGGTTGTCCTCCCTGATGATATGCTCCTCCTCTGTCTTTGCGATATAATAGAGCATGGGAACGACAACGAGAAATTCTATGGTCAGCCCCAGGATATAAGCCAGATATACCGTGAACTGGTCTCTTCCCGCCAGACCCAGGATATTTCTGGTCTCCACCCAGTTTGCCACCCGAAACCACATGGCTATAAGCATCAGCACATAATTAAAAGCAGCTGTTACTACCGTAAGAATAGGATCGATATAAAAAAGGGTGATTATAGCTGAAAGGATAAAAGTTATCCAGATACCCACAGTGGGCAGGAGCGCTGCCGCAAATACTCCCAGGGACAACGCCAGAATATTAAAGTATTTATTGAACGTAGTATTGGTGGATACTCTGTTTACTATGACAGTGGAAACCGCAACAGCCGTTACCACCACACCGAACACTACAAGCTGCAGAATCGGAATAACAAAGATACTCAGATACCTTAAAATGACCACAAGAGGAACTGCCACAAGGATCCAGGGGATCACATTTGCGGTCAGATTGTTCATATTTACATCGTTCTCAACAAGGTAACGATTGTTTTTTCTTGCTTTGCTCACTGCAGCAAAGGTCTTATGATTATCCATCCAGTCTCTTTTCTTTATTCTTAACTATTCATATCACAGAAGGAATCTGAATAGTTGCCTTTATTCCAGCATATCTCCCACCGCCGAACCGGATCCGTGGACTTCATCATCCCGAAGCCAGGAATCATCCTCTGCGGTTTCCGAGATATCCCAGTCCAGATCCGGCTTATCCGGACCGTCCTGTTTTTTCTTTCTTCTCTCGCCCCTTCTCCGCTCTACCTTTACCGGCACATCATGCCAGCGTCTGTCTACTCCCTTACGCCGCTGGAAAATCTTTCCGGGCTGTACATGCTCCGGCACCACTCTCATTCCCGCGGCTTTTTCTGCAATCCTGTCATAGTACTTATAAATGGTCTGCATACTTGTGTCAAAAACGAAATACAACCGTATAAGCGGAATGAGCAGAATGATCAGTATCATTGCGAGAAGCATAAATACCGTGTTGTTTGATACCTGGACACAGATATAGCACATCATGGTAAGCAGTGCTATGGCAATGATAAGAAGAAGCTGGATCAGCCTTTCCCGCAGAAATATATCCATCTGCTCGGTCATCTCATCCCTCATCTTGCCTGCCTCTTCCTTGGAACAGCCATTAATATCAAATGCTTTTATAAATTCAACGTAATTTTGGATTCTTTTACCCATCTCCGATTATCCCGCGTTTCCGCCGGAGGCTTTTAAATGCAAAAAGAAAGATTGCACAGATCCTTTCAATAGCACAATAAGCCCACCGGGATTGATCCCCGGCCGGCAAATCTATTATTTGTACCCTGCCGCAGCACTCGTCAATGATGAATTTCTGAAGGCATCACCTTCAGAATTATTACCCCTGCGATAAAAAATGGAGCTGACCGGACTTGAACCGGCGACCTCTTGCATGCCATGCAAGCGTTCTCCCAACTGAACTACAGCCCCTGACTACATATATCATTCTGTCCTAAAACGAAAAGAACTCCGGACAGATAAGATTTTAACAGATAATAGTGTAATTGAAAACCCCTAAATTTCCTTTATTTACCTTTTACTATAACGTGTGCTATGCGGGCTGCATCCTCCGGGGAAAGATCCGCATACATCGGAATGGTAAGTACAGAATCCGCGGCTTTCAGGGCTACGGGTGTCTCTTTGCCGTCATATTGATCACGATAGCAGAACAGCTCTGTTACAAGAGGATAGAAATACTTTCTGGCACCAAAACCGTGCTCCCTTAAAAGCTGAAACAGTCCGTCCCTGGAAAGGCCGTACTCCTCCCTGTTTACGAAAATGGGAAAATAGGCATAATTATTCCTTTGATCCGCCCTCTCCGGCAGAAGCCTTATGCCCTTAACATCTTTAAGGATCTCCCTGTAGGTATCGTTTACCTTTCTTCTCTTTTCTATCTCATCATTCACATGCCTTAAATTGCAGAGACCCATGGCCGCAGCAAACTCATTCATTTTCGCATTGGGTGAGATATCCGAAACATTCTCCTCGTCTACTATTCCGAAATCCCTTAATTCTCTTATCCTCTCTGCCTCTTTTTCGGTTTTGCAGCAGACCGCCCCGCCCTCTATAGTATTAAATACCTTTGTGGCATGGAAGGAAAAACAGGACAGATCCCCAAAGGATCCGCTTCCCCTCCACTGTCCGTTAATCTCAAGCTTTACCCCGAAGGCATGGGCAGCGTCATAGATTACCTTCAGGCCATGCTTTGCTGCTATCTCCTCTATCGCGGTTACGTCACACATATTGCCATAGACATGAACAGGCATTATAGCCACAGTATCGTCAGTTATTCTTTCCTCTATCCTGTCCGGATCCAGGGTACAGTCCTCTTCCCTGATATCCGCGAAAACAGGCTTAAAACCGCTCCTCACTATGGCGTGGCTGGTGGACACAAAGGTATAGGGCGTGGTGATGATCTCACCGTGTTTCTTCATATTAAAAAGGGACAGTGAAAGCTCAAGCGCCATATGGCCGTTAACAGTAAGAGAAAGTGCCTCCACTCCAAGATAGCTTTTCAGTTTTTCCGTAAGCTCCTCATGCTTTGCTCCCGCATTGGTGATCCACCGGCTCTCAAAGAGGGGCTCTATTTCCTTTACATATTCATTTAATTCCGGCATGGAGGAACGGGTTACTAAAATATCAGGCATTTTTCATATATCTCCATCAGTTTATTGTAATTTGAATCGGGACTATAGTCGTCCAGGTTTTTTTCATCAAAATGATATAATCCGTTTTTCAGGTCTTCATCGAAACTCTCAATTCTTCCGGAAAGCTCCCGGATATCACTTAGCAGAGGATCTTTTCTGCCGTAAATACTGCTTATTATACTTCCTCCGTTACCGAAATCAAGACCTATAACAGGCGTTCCCCCTGAAAAGCTCTCTATTATGGTCATGGGGAAGCCCTCGTACCATAGGGAGGCAAAAAGCATGGCCTTTGAAGCCCTCAGCTCCTTCATTGCGTCATCATGGGAAAGTTTCCCGATAAAAAGAATGTTCTTTTTATCAAACCGCTCTTTCAGCTTCCTTTCATATTCATCTTCCCCGGTTCCCGCGATCTTAAGCACGAAGCTTTCCGGAAGCTTCATCCATTCATTCAGTATATCTTCTATCCCCTTAAGAGGATCTATCCTGCCGAGAAAGAGAAAACCCGATCTTTCATTAGTATTATCTTTGCTGCCAGATCCTCCGAAGGTGAAATTCGGCTTAACAAAAATATTATCCGGATTAAAACCGCATTTTATGAATATCTGCCTGTTAAACTCCGTAAGGGCAATGAATTTCACACCTTCATAGATCCTGTTTTCCGCCGCTTTCCTGTTGATCCTTAAGTTCAGAAATGTAAGCAGCCTGCTGCTTCTGAAACATCCGTATTTTAATGCGGGAAGATACTTTGATTCCCCGTTTTTTATGCACTCCTCACACACACTTCCGTTTCTTGTCAGCATGGCATTTATACATATAAGCCTGAAATTATGCAGTGTCTTTACCACCGGAATTCCCTCATCCCTTGCAGCTGTGAAAACAGAGGGTGATATTAAAAACCGGTCGTTATGAACATGAACTATCTCTATATTCTTTTCCCTTATTATCTGCCTTATTTCCCGGTAGGACTTCTGAGAATAGGGTGCTTCAAAGATGAGCTCCTTAATACCCATATCCCGGTTATGCCGGGTGTATTCCGTAACTTCATTTCCCCTGTCCTTAAGGAGCTTAACTTCATTCTCAAAGACAGAATCCTCTCCCCCGGGTATTTTATAGTAATTATGTACGGCAAGTATTCTCATGGAGCTGTATTTCTCCTCAATTGCTTTTCAACGGAGATATGATCCTGATTATATAAAAATCACCTGTATCTTTAATATCTCCAAAATAACCATTTTCCTCAAGATATTTTGGGAAAGAATTATTTAATAAATCATCATATAACGGATAAGTGTGTTTATCAACAAACAAATATCCGGGAAGTTTATGGTGGAAATTAAAATAATAATCTATAAACTGGTCATTAGGCATTGCCGTCCCGGCATACTGAGCGGATGTCACTTCTCCTTCAAAGAAAAAGTTGTAGACCGGGTCATTTCCCAGGTATAAATACAATTGTTCTTTATCAGATTCGCATTTAACAGTATCAATATGACTGTCAAGTTCTGTTTTCTGCAATTCTTTCACCCTGATCCCGTAAAACGGTCCTTCTTCAAGAACACTGGCGCATTGAGTGATATTTGCCGGTTCCGTTCTGTTGACCCTTACAAAAAAGCCTTTCGAAAAAATAAGTTCTAACAACAAAAAGCATATTGCTGTCCACGAAAACAGTTTTATGCTCTCCTCCTTATATGATCCGGCATCCTGTACCCCGCTTATAACACCTGCAACTATACTCATTTCCAAATACATGGCATTTTCATTAAATCCCAGATTAGAGCCCATTAATGATCCTAAATAATAACTCACCCCTCCCATAAATAAAACCCAGAACACAGGCTTATCCTTTACTTTTCTTATAACGAAGAAAGATAAAAAAGCAAGGACAATATATCTTTCCAGCATGCCAAAAGGACCGCTGGGCCTGAAACCCGAAATATTTGGTACTACAATGGAAATAAATGATATAAAAATATAAATATAGAATACATTAATCTTTTTACCTGCCAAAAACCAAAGAGCAGATGAAACCGCAAGATATACAATGAACCTTCGCAGGGATTTTAAGATTATTCCGGAATTCTGAAAAGCAGGAAATAAAGTGGTGTGATCAGCACTCTTTCCAAATTCCCTGATCACTCTGATAAATTCCAAAGGAGTTAAATAGTGAAAAATATAAGCAAAAAAAACCGCTGCAAGAAGAGCACATGCTCCCCAAAATGCGATAGAATACTTAATTCCTTTTTTATAATCAGGATCAAGCCTGAAAAAACATATATAAAAGTATAGCGGGACCGATATTACCATCGTCGGGTACACAAAAACCGACATACCATAAAAAAGCCCTGAAATAAAAACCTGCAGGAATCCATGATCTCCTCCGCGTTTCCATACATCGAGAAGAAGTATTGAAGAAATAATGGAGAATAAAACCGTACATAATCCGTATTCCAGCTGTAACGTTGCCCTGGGAAGCATATTAACCACAACTAATGCAGAAAAGAACGCCGTATCGGAATTATATGATCTTTTAACAAAACAATATACAATTATAGATGCCAGCAGAATAATAAGCTGGGCAGCAATCCTTAAGAATACAGCCATCCCCGCTGTTCCAAAGAATTGCGAATAAATTATCATAAAAAATGCTGGAAGAACAGCACAGTTCTGATGAAGATCCCAGATATCCCTGTATAAGATATCTCCTTTAAGTATCCGGTCAATCAAAAGAATAATATATGATTCATCCTGATCCCATCCATAAAATATCTTAAAAAAAGCGGCTGTGATTGATGCCAAGACCAAAACCACCTTTACAATATTCCGATAATCAGTTTTAGTACTCATTTATTGCTCTTTTCCTGCATTAATTGTTTCAAAGTAAAGATATAGAATACCTATCACAGAAACAAGCTGCATTCTATATATGAAGAATGTTGCATGTATCTGACAGAGATTGCTGAAAATAAAAAAATAAGCATATGGTAAAATAATCAATATCAATAATGGAAGATATTTTTGAGGTTCCTTCAGACGGCCTTTGGAATAAAACAAGTATGCAATCATTAATACTGTTATTATAACTAAACCAGCGGCCAGCGGAAATATATTCTCTCCGTGAGTAGGAAACAATGACACTAAGTTTTTGGCAATGGTATATAACCTGCCGCCTTTATTTCCCTCTATATACACCGGGGAGCTGTCAGCATTTGTGCTGGTTCTCATTGATATCTGGCTTATTGTTGTAGTAAAAATGCTTTTCTTCAAAACTATTCCGGAAATAATCCATTTATTGAACCAGAAAACCGAAAAACCTATTCCCCACCCAAGAATTGAATATAACAGGATTTTCATATTATTCTTCAAAGAAGAAATGCCTTCCTCCTTAATATTGATCAGTATTATGATCAAAAGCGGCATTTCAAGTGTCAGCAGGCATGCGGTATACCTGTCAAGATACGTAGTCAGGATACCGTTGATAAGAAAACAATAATACAGATCAATTTCATTCATTTTACTGCTGTATTTTTTCAGGAAATAAGACATGAATGCGAATGAAATAAGGAACACCATGTTCAGCATAATACTGAAAAAATTAACTATCATATTGATCAGTACTAATCCGACTATAAATGAAAAGGAAAAATACCATGGCAGCCTGTCTCTGGATTTGTAAATTATATACCATATAAAAACAACTGAAATCAGTGTAAATAAAAACCTGATCTGTCCAAAAGACAAAAATGCCATTAAAGGAATTACCATCACCATGAATCCGTCCCAATATCTGTTATCGCCTTCATGATCTGCCCCAACAGCATTATAAAACAAAGGGTTATTCTGGTCCTCACCTGAAAGCCTGTATATAAAACCATCTGACATATTTTTACACCCATAGGCATAGGTAAAAAAACGCTCATCCACAAAATTAGGCGTTTCATTTTCCATTATAGAGTGAAGCTCATTCCTTGTTTTCTCAACGGATTCAGCCGGTATTAAATAAACCAGGCACAACAGGGCAAATCCGGCAAGAGTTGCTAATAATAAAATAGCAATGGTATTTTTTGCAATTGTAAGATATTGTCTGTTCATCTATAGTCCTGAAGTTCTCTTTTATCCAAAAGCTTACGCCAGTTAATGCATTACATGTTTTTTCCCGAGCAGCCTGAAGGGTTTAAGAAACCCGCGCACTGCCAGATTCCTTTTCGTATTAAATAAAAAGACCTTAAGGGCATTGATCAGGGGAGAGGAATAAAGAACGGGTGTCTTCTTAAGCCTTCCCTTCCTGATCACTTTATCATAGGTCTTTTTATCACCGTATTCCGGAAGCTTTTCAGGGAGACCCGGATTTTCAGATATAAGGCTTTCTCCTTTATCAGGGTCGTAACGGATAATGAGATCCTCTGCAGTACCTCTTTCACTGTCATATATAACCCCTATACCGTAATCCGACATATCGGCGGGCTCATGGTCATATTTCTTTTTTGCATAAGCCTTTCTTCCGGTACCAAAATAAAAATTCCCAAGGGAATAGTATATCTTTTTCCCTTTATACTCTTCCACAGGCTGCGGGCAATGGGGGTGATGGCCGATCACCAGCCTTACCGCGTCAATATCCGCAATACTGTGGGCAAGTTCAATATCAACGGGCATGGGATAAAGGTTCAGCTCAAACCCCCAGTGAAGCACGGCAGCAATATCCCTTTCCGGATAAAGATCTGCGTATTCCTTAAGGGTTTTAAGTATTACAGCCTTATCCCTCGGTGCGCAGCCCGGCCTGTTTTTCCCTGCATATACTGTCTCCTCAGCATCCCATCCAAAATTAAAAACGGCAGTTATTCTCCCGCCGTCTTCTATTTCCATGGGTCTAAGAGCTTCCTTCATCCCCATTCCTGCGCCGCAATGCAGTATGCCTTCAGAGTCCAGAACTCCCACAGTTCTCTTCAGCCCCTCCGGGCCAAAATCCATTATATGATTATTTGCAAGTGTCACACCCCTGACTGACAGGATTTTAAGCACCTTTAGGATCTCATCTCCCTGTGAGAGATTTGAGCCTCTCTTTTTTATCTTCCTGTCCCCGGGAACAGATATGCCGCCCTCCAGATTTGGGATTAGTGCATATCCCTTTTCCCTGAAATATTCTCCCAGGGAATATATATCATCGTTAATTCCCGCCTCGTTATAGCGGAGGTCTCCGAGAAATAAAAATTTCATGCGTTTTCTGACCTGTCAAAGGCTATATCCAGAGCCTGTTCATTTGTAATATCATTTTCCTTATCCTTTGGTTCGGTAAAACGTCCCACAAGTTCCGGAACCAGATCCAGGATCTTTGTAACGGCATCCTGGTTCTTGACATTTATGATCCTGGTCTTTCCGTCCTTTATCACAAGCACTGCGGAAGGCGACATCTTTCCGCCCATGCCTCCCCTTCCGTTCATCTTTTTATCAGCTGTCCCGGTGCCCGCAGCTATTCCGAAGGTAACCTCCGTCAAAGGGATCAGCGTGATATCCCCGACTGTCATGGGCTCACCCACAACGGTTTTGGATGAAAGAAAAGAATCCATGCCCTTTAACAGATTTTCCACAACATCATTTCTCTTAAGCTCTCCCATTTTCCTAACTCCTTATTTCCTTGATAAATTGCCTGAAATTCTTGTTAAAATATAGTCTGGCAACAATTAACAACAGTGTAAATGCAGTGATACGCCCTTTTATATAAAAGTCTCCTTTTACGATCTGGTTTTCAAAATCAGGGATAAAAGTAACCTTCTTATCATTAAGTCCGGAAAACAAAACCGCCAGCACTCCGGTGAGAGCGCCGGTAAGGGACACATCCTCAAAGCCATATAAAAGATATATCCTGTATTTTCCCGGCCGCAGAGCTCTTAAAAGCCTTTTCACTTCGCATAAGATCCGGTCCAGCGCTTCTTTTGAGGAATCCCTGGTCAATATCCCGTAATACTTCCTGCATTTATCAGCAGTATCATTTATTTTACCATATATTCCCCGGATTTTACAGCTGGCATTTTCTTTAGCCCCGGCGGCCTTTTCTCCCAAGCCCTTAAGCTTTTTAATAATTGTTTCACCTCCGCCAGCCTTCCCCTGATCTTCATTTTCTTCTGCTTTTTCTTCAGTATTTATATTATCTTCTGTATTTTCATTTTCTTCAGTATTTATATTATCTTCTGTATTTTCATTTTCTTCAGTATTTATATTTTCTTCAGTATTTATATTTTCATCGTTATCTTTATTCACATAATTATCTTCAATTATTTCCTTATATCCATTTTCTTCATTATCTGAATACGGAACCGGATACTCATAGGGTTCAGATTCCATATCGTATGTTTTTTCCTTTTTGGGAAGTATCCGGAACCCGAAAAGGCGCACTTCATGCCGGAAGCCTTCGTCATTTTTCCGGTCCTCCTTAGGAACCTCATCTTCCATTTCAGTCTTTTTATAAGCCGCCAGCCCGTGTATCATATGCAAAAGCCAGGTAATATCCAGGCTCAGGTCATAATAATTTTCATCCGCCCTTACATCCCCCTTCAGTCTGTATCGTACGGGAACAAAAAGGATAAGCAGCAGCAGCGCCAGAACGGCCCCTAAAACTATAAGAAGAATTATTCCTATGATTTTTAGTACAGACAGAAAAACAGTCATACGTCCCCCTCATCCATACCAAAAAAACGTCTGCTATTATAATCGCCCTGTTTTTTGCGGATTTCCATCAGGATATCCGCGCAGAGAAGTTCCGCTTCCGTTAAGCTTCCGGCCATACCCACTATAAAGAGGGATGATCTCCTGTACCACCTCTGCTTCAGCTCCGGCGCGGAGTATATCTCCAGAAGATCCCCGCTGTACAACGGCAGTGCGATAAAATGAACACCAATCATTCCGGTGCCCTCATTAAGCTTTTTCTTTATCTCATTTTCCCTTCCCCTTATGCCTTCAGATACATAAAGGTGCTCATAGAACTTCATAATATTAAATATGCCACATTTTTAGGTTTTTAACAACTCTGACTCTCCGTAACAATTCTTCCTTTATGATTGACTTAAACCCCTGTTTTGCTTACAATGGTACGGTAAAACTTCAATACAGTTGTGATTTTTCATTAAAATTAAGAGGTGTTGTATGTATACCGTTGCCATCGCAGAGCTGAAGGACGGCATGATAATAGGCGACAATGTTAAAATGGGCGACAAGGTCGTTATAAAGCAGGGTACAAAGGTGGATGGCATTATAAGGAAACAGCTGGCAGCCTTTAAGCTCATTGCCATTAATATTATGGAAGATGAAGACTTTGCCGAAACCTATTACGGAAAGATCAAGGTTTCCCGTGCCTTTAAGAAATTCGAGCAGGATTATGCAGCAAACCTTATGGCCTATAAGGTTGCGGTGGACTCATTTATTTACAAGAAGGTTCCCTTCAGGCTCGATGATCTGAAGCAGATAATAAAGAACCTTGTACCGGATTATCTTTCCGGCAAGGAGCTTTTTGCATATCTGTATCTCCGTCTGCCCTCAGAGGATGAAATGACTTATGCCCACAGTCTGAATGTGGCCATGATATGCAAGATCTATGCCAGATGGCTGGGTTTAAACGAAAAAGAAACCGATGTCCTCTGTACCTGCGGCTTCCTCTATGATATAGGAAAATTTATGATACCGAATGATATTATATGGAAGCCCACAAAACTCGATAAAATGGAATATGACCTGGTAAAGACCCACGCTTTCTACGGCTACCATCTCCTGTCCCGCTATTCCAAAAATCTCGATCCCCATGTGCTGAACGCAACATTACAGCACCACGAGAGAACGGACGGTTCAGGGTATCCCCAGGGTCTTATGGGTAATGAGATGGATACCTACGCAAAAATAATGGCCATCCTGGATGTATATGAGGCCATGACCAGCGCCCGCTCTTACCGGGAGCCCAAATGTCCCTACCAGGCTATACAGATGTTTGAGGAAAATATGATAATGAACTATGATGTGCAGTTTACACAGCTCTTTGCAAAGCACATCGTAGATGAGCTTATCGGAAACCGTGTGGTATTAAATGACGGGAGCACCTGGGAAGTAACAATGAATAACATGAATGATCTTTCCAGACCCCTTCTCCGGAATGACACCACTGTTCTGGATCTCTCCAGAAACCGCGAGCTGTATATCAAAGGTATCATATAAGAGTTTAGATCATTTACCGGCAGACCGGTAATAGGAATCCAGCACCCGCTTTGCCACCGGGACTGCATAGTCGCTTCCGCTGCCGGCCCCTTCCATTATGACAGTTACTGCGATATCCGGATCCTCCGGATTGGAAAAGCCCGTAAACCAGGAATGGCTCTCTCCCTTAATGGTTCCGTATTCTGCGGACCCGGTCTTTCCCGCAACCTCATACTCAAGCCCTTTCAGCTTCTTACCTGTTCCGTTTAAGACAACGCCCGTCATATATTCCTTCAGCAGCTCTGCCTCTTCTTCTGTCATAAGTCTTTTATATTCCTCCGGAGCATACTGCTCTATCACCATTCCCCGGTAGTTCTCGATCTTTTCTATCTGATAGGGTTTCATAAGCATTCCCTTATTGGCTATAGCGCACGTTATAAAATTCATATGAGCCGGTGTCATCAGAGTATTTCCCTGGCCTATGGCGCTCTGGATTATCTCCTCCTCTCCGGAACTCTGAGACAGTACAAAGCTTCCCCTGCTGTAGGGAACGTTTAAAGGAAGATCCGAATTAAAAAGGAGGGTATCCGCAGTTTCCCTGTATTTTTTCAGATCAAGCAGCGTCCCGATATCCGCAAAGGTGCTGTTGCAGGATTTCTCAAATGCCTCCTTAAGGCTTACCCTGCCGTGTACGGAGGAGTGGAAACAGTTTATTCTTGTGTCACCGTAATCAAAATGACCATTACAGATGTATTGAAAATCCTTAAAGGTATCCGGTTTTTCCCTTATGTACTCCAGAAGCGTCACTATCTTAAAGGTGGAACCCGGGGGATACAGTCCCTGCAGTGCCCGGTTAACAAGGGGTGAATCCTCTGTTTCCGCAGAGATACCGGCCCAGTTTTCAGAAACTGTATTGGGATCAAAGTCCGGTTTGGAAACCATGGCAAGGATTTTTCCGGTCTTTACCTCTGAAACGATAATGGCACCTCTATATACCCCCAGGGCGTCATAGGCCGCCTGCTGCAATGATACATCATAGGTGGTATAGACATTATCACCGTAATTCCTTATTCCCGACATCTCCTTTTCCAGCCTTTCATTCACCGGAGCATTGCTGGTCAATAAAGAAATGTTGGCTTCATATTCCACTCCGCTCTTTCCATGGGTGGAAAATCCCACTGCGTGGGCAAAAACCTCTTTATAGGGATAATACCTGACTTCGATATTATCCTTGTTCATAGCCTCCTCGGCGAGTATCTCCCCCTTTGAAGAAAAGATCATTCCCCTTATCACCTTTTTTTCCAGATTAGCCTGTCTCATATTATATGAGCTGTTGATAGTCTTTTTGGCACTTAACCCCACATAGGCGCAGAAAAAAACAGTAACTGAAAAAAAGGCCGCCACAAAGAAATACATGATAACATGGAGTTCCCTGTTTTTATCGGTTTTTTTAATATCGGACCCTTCAGTATTCCTTTTCTTATCCTTATTGAAAAAAAACATTAATTACTCCTGCGAAACAATAATGCTCTGAATAATGGCAAACATCACTGCCATGGAAAGACAGGAAGATCCACCGTAGCTTGTAAGGGGCAGCGTTACTCCGGTAAGGGGAATGAACTTGGTCACACCTCCTATATTTAAGAACACCTGAAATCCATAGCATACCGATATTCCGAGGCTTAACAGCCTGTAATAAGGATTGTTGTCGGAAATAGCAGTATTGATAAAGGTCAGGAATGTACTGATGCATACAAGGATAAAACACACGGCGAAAATACATCCCAGCTCCTCTGCAATGGCGGAGAACATAAAATCCCTGCTGACTATGGGTATTTTATCCGGGGAGCCCTCAGTCAGGCCCATGCCGAACCAGCCTCCCGTACCTATGGCAAAAAGCGACTGGGTTATCTGGTATCCCTGACCTTCAATATACGAAAAGGGCCTTCTCCAAGCCAGAAACCGGTTCCTTACATGGGGAAAAAGCTTATAGCTTACAGCCAGGCCTGCTGCTCCTAAGCATAAGGAAACACCCGGTACCATTATATTTTTCAGTGCGGCATACAGCATCATCACATATATCACAAAAAAGATGGCCGCCCCGCCAAGATCCTTTGACAGCACCATAATAAGTACATACGTAAAAGCAAAAAGAGCACTGACTCCTGTATTTATCTGCCGCATCTCATGATCCTTCCTGCTGTCCCCGAAAAAACAGTCATCAGAAAGGATCCCGGCTAAAAACAGTATAAAAAGTATCTTCGCAAATTCAGAGGACTGAAATGAAACGCCCGCTATGGAGATAGAGAGCCTGGATCCCCTGGTGACATTTCCTACAACAAGCACAAAGAAAATAAGTATCATGCCTGAAAGCCCAAAACCGTAGGTATACTTCCAGTGTTCCTTTATCCTGTTTATGAGAGCGGGAAGAGGCAGCGAAATAACAAGTGCAATGACCGCAACAATAAACTGTTTGTTGTGATCCTCCGGGGAAAGACGGAACAGCATGACAAGGCCTACAGAGAGAAAGAAGAGCATATTATTTACAAGGATCCTGCTGCTCTCCGGATACAGGAATCGCATGAGAACCATATATGCAATGATCATGACCTCCTGCAGGGCACAGTAATACAGTGCTTCCGTATCGCCCGTTCTGAAATAGAGCACCGTAAAAGAAATAACATGTATTAAAATGAGAAAAAAAGCCTGTAAAAGGCTTACTCCTCTTCTCTCCTTTTCACCTTCGCTTCCAAAGCCGAGAAAGCAGTGAAAAGCATAGAGCGCAGAAAAGAAGCAGAGCACATATCTGGATAAACCTAATATTATACCTGACAATACTCCTATACTCCCTTTTTGAAATGCCCTCTGGTAAATTCCGGCAGAAGCTTATCCATACAGGAAACGATCTTTCCTGAAAGATAAGCATCTGTTATATCCGCTGCCTGTTCCGCTTTCTCAGTGGTAAAATCCATTCTGAAGGCAGAAGGTTCAAGGTCTTTCAGACCTTCAGCATCCTTAAAAAGAGCTGTTGGAACCGAATTATAGATCACATTATAACAGTAGTTACACTCTGCCCTGTAAGGAAAGTCCACATTCTTTCTGTCTTTAATACGGCTGTAAAAGCCTTTTTTGTCTTTTCTGCATCCACCTGAAACAGTCCTGAACGCACACTGGGCAGACACCATAAGAGGCGCCCTTCCGTAAATAATAACAACAGATCCCCTGCAGCCCCTGTCCTTCATCTCACGGAAAGTGAGCTCCAGCGGAACTGTATCCTCACTTATGCCTAAACCCCGTAACACGCTGCGGCTCTCCCGGTTAAAGGAATACAAACAGCTGTCTGCCAATATTCTTCCCCTGTAGTTTTCAGATCTGAGAAAACCCAGTTCCTCCAGGTTTCTTACCATAATGTTTACAGGATCCTCCCTGTCAATAAGTTCACGGATCCTCATTACCCCATTGCTCCTTAAAACATAGGGCAAGAGCAATACATGCTTTTCCTTACTTAAACCGTAAGGCCTTTCCGGGGAGATAAAAAACCTTATGCTTCTTAAGAGTCCCCTTTCTTCAAACAGATGAAAAGCCTTAAATCCAGTTTCCGCACTTTCAAAGAGAACGTCTGTATTCATTCAGAATATCCTCCTTCAGTGCTTCTATTGTCTTTCTTCTCAGTTCGTTTATCTGTGAAAGCGGAATAAAAATATCACTATCTGCTGTTATTTTAAGCTTCTCAAATGAAAATGGGCTGTTGCCTGTTTTCTTAAGCTGTTTTTCTATCTCCTTAAGGGATAAGGGCCTGCTTTTCGCTTCCTCCGAAACGCTCCCAAAACACTCTGCACTGTGGCGCCCGTAGCTTAACCGCAATACTGCAGCCTCCCCCTTTTTAAACACCCCTTCACAGGAAACAGGAAGCTTTATCTCCGGATACTCCCTGTCCTCCGGAATACCTGTGACATAGCTTCCCCTCTGCCTCGTTATCATATCAGCGCCGTTATGCTTAAAAAGATATCCGCTGTTCAGGCCGCTTCTGGAATACAGCGAAAAGAGCTCCCTGACCTTTTTTTCCGAGGGCTCCCTTATCCCCTTATCGTAGTAATCATCCAGAAACTCCCTGTAGATCCCGGTTACATTATAGACATACTCCTTCGACTTCATCCTGCCCTCAATCTTCAGGCTGTCCACCCCTGCTTCAAGAAGTGCGCTCAGATCCTTTATAACACAGAGATCCTTCATGGACAGAATGTAATCTCCTCCGTTATAGGGTTGTCTGCAGGGACCGGCACAGCTGCCTCTGTTTCCGCTCCTGCCGCCCAGGAACGAGGACATGAGACACATTCCGGAGTATGAATAACACATGGCACCGTGAATAAAGCACTCCACCTCAATATCAGCCTTCTCCCTGATATCCCGTATTTCCCCAACAGACAGCTCTCTTGCGGGAACAACTCTGTGAGCCCCCATTTTCTTTAACAGGGCAGCACCGTAAACACCCGTTATAAATGACTGGGTGCTCACATGAACCTCAAGAAGAGGATATTCTCTTATAATGTGGGAAATAAGTCCGATATCCTGGACGATCACGCCGTCAAGTCCGGCTTTATACAGAGGGCGGATGCAGTCGTCAACTTCGTCAAGCTCTGCATCCCTCATAAGGATATTCAGTGTCAGGTACAGCTTTTTATTAAAAAGATGGGCGTGATCTATGGCTTCCGTAAATTCCGGAATGGTGAAATTACCGGCAAAGCTCCTTGCCCCGAATTTCTTTAACCCTGCATAGACCGCATCTGCTCCGGCATTCACTGCCGCATAAAAACAACCGGGTGTTCCTGCCGGTGCCAGCAACTCTGCCCTTTTTGGCTTATCTTTACTCAATGTCTTTTTCTTTTTCCGCTTCTGCGGTTTTGAACCGGAGTATGCTTAACAGCCTTTGCTGTTCTGTCGTCTTCTTCAACGACTTCTGCAATATCGTTCACGTTTTCCGGAGCTTCATCCAGATAATCGTCATCTTCTTCCAAAAGTCCCAGCTCAGTCTCCAGCTTAACGATCTTTTTCTGGTTCTCGTTGTTTTCTTCCCTCAGCTTCTGCAGGGATTCCTCCAGGCTTTTAAGCTTGATCTGGGTAGTAATGAGATCGTGCTTAACATCATAGAGTTCCTTATCCTTGGCATCGGAAGCATCCTTCATCACTTCCAGCTTCTCACGGGTCTTAAAATAATCATCCGCTATGTTAAGCTGAAGGAGGATATTCTGAACATCAATGCTCTGTCTTGAATAACTGTCGATCTTACTGTATTCAGAGATCTTCCCGTTAATATATGCTGCGATCCTCTGCAGGTATTCCTCACTCTCATAGCCTGAAAGGGTAAAAACCTTGCCCCCTATCAGAACTTCCGTATCGTTTTTAGTAGCCATCTGAATTCTCCGAAATATATCTGTTATATGTAGGACCTGTTGAAAAATAACAGACACTTTTGTTTATGATAAAGCATTTCCGACATAAAGTATATCAGATTGCACTCTATAAGCCAAGTCCAAGATGCGCATAGGCAAGATCAGTAACCACCCTTCCTCTGGGAGTGCGCATTATAAATCCGTTTTTTAAGAGATAGGGCTCGTAAACATCCTCTATGGTACCTGTATCCTCACCGATGGCGGCGGCAAGGGTATCAAGGCCCACCGGTCCGCCCTTAAATTTCTCGATCATGATATTCAGGATATTCCTGTCCAGATTATCAAGGCCGTATTTGTCTACCTCCATAAGATCCAGCGCTGTGTTTGCCACCTCCGGAGTGATCTTCCCTTCATATTTAACCTCCGCAAAATCCCTGACCCGCTTTAACAGCCGGTTTGCTATCCTGGGAGTCCCCCTGGATCTCCTTGCTATCTCGGAAGCGGCTTCCATTTCAATCCCAACCTTAAGCCTTTTAGCGGAATTAATGATTATGGTGGAAAGATCCGTAACCGAATAAAATTCCATATGGTTGATAACACCGAAACGGTCCCTTAAAGGTGCGGATAAGAGACCTGCCCTGGTGGTGGCGCCGATCAGTGTAAATCTGGGCAGGGACAGCCTTATGGATTTGGCGGCCGGTCCCTTTCCTATCATAATATCTATGGCAAAGTCCTCCATGGCAGGGTATAATACCTCCTCCACCTGGCGGTTCAGCCTGTGTATCTCATCTACAAAGAGCACGTCCGAATCCTTGAGACCGTTAAGAATAGCCGCCATATCGCCGGGCCGTTCTATGGCCGGGCCGCTGGTGATCTTCATGTTTACACCCATCTCTTCTGCGATAATACCGGCAATGGTAGTCTTCCCCAGACCCGGAGGTCCATAAAATAACACATGATCTAACGGATCTTTTCTTTTCTTTGCGGCATCTATATAGATTTTCAGGGTCTCCTTTATCTTGTCCTGACCTATGTACTCATCCAGTGTTTTCGGCCTGAGGGATCCTTCTATCCGTATATCTTCTTCAGTAAATCTGGTCTCTATAACTCTTTTTTCCATGATCAGCTTATCACTTTCAATGCAGCCTTAAGAAGTGTATCCGTATCCGCTTCATTCCCCAGAGCTGCGGCAGCCTCCTTTACAGCCCTGTAAGCATCTGAGGATGAATATCCCAATGCAATGAGTGCTTCCTTTGCCTCTTCCCTTGCGCCCTCGGATACCGCCCCGGTAGCTTTATTATCACCTTCATCAAAAAGTCCCTTTACCGTATCCGCGGCGCTGATCTTATCCTTCAAGTCTATTATAACTCTTTCCGCAGTTTTCTTACCAATTCCGGGAGCCTTTGCAATAGCCTTTGAATCCCCTGACAAAATAGCAAATCTGAGATCATCCGGGGTAAAAACGGAAAGAATTCCCTGTGCGCCCTTGGGTCCTACACCGCTTACCGTAATGAGCAGCTTAAATACCGTAAGATCGTCAGCCGAAGGAAAGCCAAAGAGACTTACACCGTCATCCCTGACAGACATAAAGGTATATACCTTTACCTCTTCTCCCACGGAAGGCATGAGGGCCGCAGTACTTTCAGATATGGAAAGAACGTAGCCTACTCCGTTTACATCTATAACCATGCGGTTGATATCAAGGTCCGCAACCTTTCCTCTTAAAAATTCTATCATACTTTTTTTAATGCTCCGCCATCATTTTGGCAAATTCTTTTCAGCAGCATTCTCCTCTAAAGAAACATTTCTCATTCTCTTTAGCATTATAACCGCAATAAACCCAATAAACAGGCCGGTAATACAGCCACTTATCAGAAGAGGCGGCAGATAAAGCACTATCCGGTAATTTTCCACCAGAAAAACAGCAGTTATGATCTGGCCGGTATTATGAAAGACCCCGCCTGCCATACTCACTCCGTAGCAGGAAAATAATCCGGTCCTTTTCAATATTACCATAACCATAAAGCTGAGCAGAGCTCCCGCCAGACTGTATGCAAAGCTGTAGGGGCTGCCAAACAGCAGCGATGTCAGCGCTATCCTTAAAAGATTGACCGTGAGAGCTTCCTTCCATCCGTAAGAATACAAAAGAAAAACCACCAGTATGTTCCCAAGCCCGGCTTTCATTCCCGGAACCCCGAAAAAAACAGGCAGCAATGCCTCCAGATATGAAAGTATCATTCCCAGGGCGGTAAGTACGGAGAGAAAAGCGATTTTTCTACCTGGCGACAGCATCCACTCCACCTCTTTCCTCTGCTTCGATCTCTATAACCACCTTGTTGGGAAGACAGACTATGGTCTCACCGTCATGACTTATGCTTTTCTGATGGACACAGATCTTATCAGGACACAGAGCGTCTGTAATTTCAGCTGTTCCGTCTTTAATGACAAGATGGTTATTAAGCCCCCTCTCTCCCGGAATAATAACATCAGCATCTGTATCCAGGGGAAGCCGTTCATATTCCACGCCCGAAACACTGATAACTACAGTATCTCCTGTTCCGCCTGCCACATAACGGAATCCTGCAAAAAAAATAAGAAAAGCCGCCGCAAGGGTCGCCACAGGTATTATCATATCCGTTTTTCTGAAACACAGTGACTTATACAAAATAATCCAACTATTTAAGAAACTCAATCGATCAGGGATAAAACACCCTGATCGATTGTCCGTCAGCCTTCAAACAGCCGTCGTGCCTGCCCGACAGCCGCTTGACGGCCTATCGCTCAAAAAAGCTCCGGCTTTCGCCGGAGCCTGAAAAATCAATTATACTTACGCTTACGTGCAGCTTCAGACTTTTTCTTACGTCTTACGCTGGGCTTCTCGTAATGCTCACGCTTACGTATCTCCTGCTGGATACCTGCCTTTGCACAGTTTCTTTTGAAACGGCGCAGCGCACTGTCAAGAGATTCGTTTTCTTTTACGATAACATTTGACATCTTCCACCTGACCTCCCTTCAGACCAACAGACCTTCCTTACGACGCCTGAATGGGTATTTGTGTTAAACACACAAAGGAATTATAGCACAAATCAGTATTCCGTCAAGCAAAAAATGAAAAAACACTTACTCAGACTATTGCAGAATATGTGCTGTTATCGTTTCCTGTCTTTTCCTGGGTTCCCTCTGCATTATAAACCTTGCTGCTGCTTAATTTGTTTGCAGCGGAATTCTTCATGATGCCGGCTCTGGAAGCAGTGGAATCCGCAAATGATCCGGCTCCGTGGAATAATGACTTTATGGAGCTCATGTCAGCGGAATTAAACTTATCCCTGTCAATGGAAAGACTTCCGTCCTTGCCAACGGAAATGCCCACAGACCCCAGAAGAGAGGAATTGGCCTTGGTGTTTTTAAGCATCCTTACGGTCACATCATTAAGGGAAGACAGATTTTCCGAAGACCCGTTCTTTATAAGCGTGTTGTAATTATCAATAAAATCTGAAACTGCGCTGTATATCTTGTCATAATCATACTCGGAATCAGTTTTGCTTCCGTCACTGCCTGTCTTCTGGAAGTTTCCTTTGGCAAAAAGAGATGACGAACTGAGTTTATCCACGGAAGAAGAAAGATCCTCTGCTGCAGACTTAACAGAAGTATAAGCATTCTTTTCAGTTGTGCTTATTGAGTTTTTTGCCGCCTTTTCCGAATTCTCTTCCTGGGCATAATAAGCCTTGTAAAGCTTATATGAACTGCCGTTCTTCAAAGCCGCATAATCCCCGAGATAATCATAGAGACTGTTGGATTTTGTGGAAGAGTTGGAACCGAACAAATAAGAAAAATCGCCGCCGCTGCTGATGGTATTTGACATATGATCACGCTCCTTGTGTATATAAAACTCTTTGAGTTACAGGGTGTTTACCATAATTCGTTTTGTTAAAAAACACCCGGACACCGACTCCTTTCGGCAGGAAATATACATAGTTATCCTATGATCTATTTCTACCAGATATATCGGCAAAAATCAAGTTATGTTTACCCCTTCAATGTTCTATTTTAAATACAACCCCCCGATTTTTCGTTATATCCAAAGACGCCCCGGTCTCTGCCGGGGCGCCTTTTGTCTAAATCCTGCCGTGTCATATGACAGTTTATAGGCTGTTTCAATGATTTTACTCGTAATCAATGGTGCCGAAATAATTACCGGTCCCCACAAGCTGCTTTTTGTTTTTTCCGTCAGCAGTAGTGACATCCCTTACGCTGCCTTCAAAATCCATGTTCTTTCCGTTCTTAAATTTAAGAGCGAATTTTTTAGAAAAGCCTCCGTCATATTTGAAGGTGACCTCAGATCCCTTAAGCTTATTCTTTGCGCTGTCAAAGCTGCCGGGATTTATGGTGACCTCTACCTTATTTTCATAGCCGTCGATGGTGTTATAGGTGTTTGTACCGCTGTCATTAACACCGATAAATGCAGGATAGATCGGTATAAGGAGCTGCTGCTCCTCGGTGGCTTTTACACTGTCAAGGTCATCGCTTGTGTAATCTGAAGTCTTATCCTTCTTAATGTTTCCGGAGAGTTCCTTAAGCTTCTGATTTACAGCCTTCCCCAGGGATTTATTCAGTTCGCTGTCCTTTAAGGTAAGAGAAGAAAGATAACAGCTGCCGCTTAAGCCCTTCACGCTTTCAAGCTTCGTTCCGTCATAGCCCACGGTGGCTTTTTTGGCGTTTTTAAGCTTTGCGCTCTTAACCTCGGCCTTTGTCCAGCCATCAGTACCGTTTGTGGCAACAGCATTCGCGGAGGGTGCTTTTTCCGCAAAATTTCCGGTCTTTTCACAGTACAGTACTTCCACGTAAAGATCAGGGTTCTTTGATTTTGAAGCCTTTGCACTGTCCTTTAATACATGGGTCCTTCCGTCATAGCGGAGAGCCGAATTCATGCTGACCTTAACCCAGTACTCCTTTGCACTGCTTCCCTTTCCCTTCAGCGCTGAATTAAAGGATACCAGGCTGTTCTTCATGATCTCATTATCTATGGCGCTGTCAGCTTTCTTAAGTATGCTGTTCTTTGACGCCGAAGAAACAGTATTGCTCTCTAAAAGCTTCTTTTCACTTTCATCTATTATTTTTGAAATGGGTATATCCGTATCTTCTTCTTTTTCTTCTTCATTTTCCAGGAACGCTATATCCACCTGCATCTCCCTGGCCGGATTGTCCGGGAACAAGAGAGATATATTGCTCAGTGTTCTGCCGTCCCTGAAATCCGCCGCATCCCCTGTGCCGTAAAGAGGCAGTATCAGCCCGTCATCAAAGCCATCCGCTCCACTGTAATATGATGAATAATTATCTTTTGAATAGAAGGGCAAGGCCGAATTGGCGCTTGTGGATCTGAATTCCATGGCAAATTCCTGATAATCCTCCCCGTTCCAGGGCAGCCTGTATTCCGCATACAGAGGCATAATGGCGGGATGATGGGTTATCTTATTCACTGTATTGTCATCCTTGTACTTTTCAAAATAATTATCATCTATATGCCATATGACTATTCCGCCTCCTTTGTCCATATCACTTTCTTTCTCAAATCCCAGATCATCCAGCGCCTTGTCATATCCCTCAGGCTGTCTGTTCTCTAAAAGATAGTATTCGCCATCATTATCCGTGGGGATATACAGAGTATTATATCCCTTATCGCTATTCTGGCTGTAAAGGGTATACTTTCCGCTTTCCGTGACTTTATCCTCATCCACCCATCTCAGCCAGACACGGCTCCAGGCGTCAAGTCCCGCTGGGCAGTAATTACCTTCCTTATCCTTGCTCCAGCTTCCACCGTCCATAAGGCTTAAGTCACCCACGCTGTAGCCCTTCCATTCGCCCTCCTCCGTATAATCTGTATCATAGAGATCCGGAAGCCCGATATAATGTCCCAGCTCATGATATATTACGCCTAAGGATTCCTGAGCAAGTGCTTCACTATTTCCTTTTTTATAATCTTCAGTCCTGTCATTTACCAGAAAATCAGAGATAACAATATACTTGGAGATTCTCACACCATCTATAATAGCGCCCTTATCCCCATCATCGTCATCACCATAGATATTTCCCTGATGAGCCCAGGTCAGGTAATCTTCCTGAATATTAAGACTGTTACGCTCATCTTCACTGTATTGATTCCAGCTGGTGGATGCTTCAAAACCTGCGAAGATAAAGCTTATTCCCATTTCATCATCTTCTATTTCACCGTTCTTATTTAAGTCATACCGGGCAAAGCCTCCTTCACCTAAATAGGGCGATGCTTTTTTCAACACTTCGATCATACAGTTTCTCATACGCCAATTTCTTTCGGACTGCTTTTTACCTTCCTCTGTTTTTTCATTCGGATTGAGTACGCTCCAGTCCTCATGGGGCAGATCTATGGTGACATGGATGATACCGTCATTTTCCATATCAAAGCCTTCTTCAAGATCCATTTCATCGTTTTCATTTCCTTCGATGTTATTGTTTGAGCATGTCTCATCCACAGGCACAAAGGTAAACTTGCCATTGGACATATCACTGTAATAATCCTTCAGGCTGTTATCCTCTCCGTAAAGCTTATCGTACCAGTAGTGATCCTTGTCATAGCCGATATTATTAAAGCTAACAACGATCGTAACAAGGGGCAGGGTTTTCATTTCCTTCTCATCACTTAAGATCCCGGCTTTTTCGTCCCTGTTCCTTAGCTTTGAAAGCGTTACTGGCTCCGTAAATTCACGCCTTCCCTCAGGATCATAGCTTGAACCTCTTAAAGAAGCATACTCCATCTTTGCTTTTTCGTCCGAAAAAACGGAGCTGTCAAGGGCAGTTTCCGGTACATCATCTCCGGCGGAAGTTCCTAAAGCCATGATGCCGGCAGCATCATTCTCTAAATAACGCCAGCATCCTTCTTTATCCTTTATTACAAGCTTATTGCCGTCCGTTATATAGAAATCAAAATACTCATCCCCCCTGTGGCTCAAAGTCACCTTCGTCCCATCAGGCTGCATCACCGTAAAAGGCTTCGGGTTCGCCGGAACCGCAAAGACGGGCATGGTGAAAAACAAAGCCGCCGCTATCATTGTTACGCTGATCATCATAAACCTTTTCACCATCTTCATAAACATTTTCTTTCCTTTCCCTTATAATATGGTTGTTAAGAATTAGGATCTGTTCAAAAATTACTTTTATGAAAAGTCATATATGATCAGCTCCTTAAATTCCAATACGTTCCATTACTGCGGCAAAATCTATCGATAAATCTTTTATGATTCCCGATGGCACAGTATCCTTAAAACCAAATGCAGCAAACCTGTTGATCTTCGATTCAAAGCCATAGACCAGGATGCTCTCATCCTCAGGATCTATTATCCAGTATTCCCTTACCCCGGCTCTCTGATACAGCTTCAGTTTTTTCACGTAATCCAGATTCACGCTTCCGGGAGACGCGATCTCTATCACCCAGTCAGGAGCCCCGTTGCATCTTTTTCCGTCCAGCTTTTCCCTGTCGCAGATAACGCTTATATCCGGCTGGACTATATTATCCCTTGACTCTTCCAGTTTTACATCAAAGGGCGCCATTATAACCTTGCATTTTCCTTTGTTTTTATCAATATGATCCATTATGATACTTGCCAGACGTCCCAGCATTTCCTGATGTAACTGAGATGGCGCGGCCATATCATAGAATTCCCCATCTATAAGCTCTACCCTGATATCATCAGGAAGAGCATAATAATCCGCCTCCGTATGGGGTTCTGATTTTTCGATCGGTTCCATCAAATCCTCCTTAATATCGATTTGAGATAGTTACCATAAATTGTACTCCATTCCATTGACGGACGCAAATCGAGCAGGAGAAAGGACACCCCTGCTTATCGCACATAATTAAGGCGCCCCGGAAAAACCGGAGCGCCTCTTTTTGGAGAAAAAGGTGGAGGTCTGCAAAAGAAAAACCTATCCTTTTTTACCAGAATTCAGTTTTGTATCATTTTACCTTTGATACATCGATCTTATCTGCCGGGGCGGTACCCTTCATATCGTTGCTTCCTGTTACGGTAACACCCTTTGCGGCGTCATATGTTATTTCAAACTTATTACCGAAAGTATCCTTTTTAGCTGTCTTGAATTTCTCGCCAGTCTCCTTGAAAGTAAACTCAAACTTTAACTTTCCGGGTTTTCCGCTAAGCTTCAGATTCTCAATGGCATTTTCTGAAACTGCCTTTCCGAGATCCAGTGCAACCAGGGATGCTTTCATATTTCCGGGCTTCTTCCTGGAAGCCTTGGTGGCCTTCTTGATGGCCTTCTGTACCTTCTTTAATTCCTTCTTGTCAGGAGTTCCTTCCTTTACTTCAAGCTTCTTGATAACAATGCTCGCATTGTTCTCTGAAGCAGTGCCGGGATGCTTAACGACATTTGCTTTTGCCGGCTTGTAGGATACATTGTTATAAGTAAAGGTTACAGTTCCGAGTACCTTTTCAATATCCTTGGATACCTTCTTCCCAAAGAACGGGATCTTGCTCTGGTATGAAACCACAAGGCCGTCAAGCTCTGTTACTCCGATATCAGCAGCATTCTTGGAAACTGTTCCTGCAGGCTTCCCTGCCTCAGCTTCAGCGATGGCTTCAGCTTCCAGCTCTTCAGGGGTCTTTTCAGGAGTCTTGGGAACATCCTTACCTACATTAATGGTCTTCTTGTCTACAAAGTCCTTTTCATTTGAAGATTTAGCCAGAACTACTTCTCTTTCTCCCTCTGCTATTGTCCACTTACCCTTTGTTCCGTCAGTTTCTTCTTCGACCTCTGCGTTGGTATTCCAATAAGAAAGAGATCTCTCATTTACATGGATGGTAACTGTCTTTGAATCTCCGGGTTTCAGATCCTCGACCCTCTCAAATCCTGCAAGCTGATAAGGAGCCATCTGGATCTTATCAATTCCAAGTTCCTTCTCAACCTCACCATCTACGGGAACATCCACATCAGCTGCTCCAAGGTAAACCTGTGCAACATCACTGCCCGTTACATCTCCTGTATTCTTTACTGTAAATGTAACATCATAACCGGCTTTTTCCTTTCCTTCCCACTTAGCTTCAACATTCATATTTGAATACTCGAAGGTAGTGTAGGAAAGACCGTGTCCGAAATCAAAGGCAGGTTTAATATCATTTGCGTTGTACCATCTGTAGCCTGTAAAGATACCTTCATCATAGTGGGCATTTACGACCTTCTTAGCGCCGCCGCCCATTCCGCCGGGACCTCCGCCCATTCCGCCGGGGCCGCCGCCCATTCCGCCGCCTGAAGCGACATCGGGGTCGTCTCCGGGATCATCCTGCACATCATCTTCCCTGTCAAGGGCGTCCTGATCCTTTGTGATAATAGTATCAGCACTGTCTGCCTGTATTGTATAGGCAAGCTTACCGCTGGGATTAACCTTTCCTGTAAGGAGATTAGCCGTTGCCACTCCTCCTGCCTGTCCGGGATAGTACATCTCAAGAATTGCAGCTGCCTTATCTGCCCAGTCGATAGTTACTGCAGTATCATTATTAAGTACAACTATAAGATTATTTGCTGCCTCTGCAACTTCCTCAAGAAGTGCTTTCTGGTCATCAGCGAGATCCAGCTTCTTCCTTACGTTTTCAACAGTATCAGTTTCAGGGGTACCCATACCGCCTAAAACAGAATCATCTGCGTTATGATACAGGAACAGGACTGTCTTATCAGCTTTCGCTGCCGCTTCGATAGCTTCTTCCCTGTTCTTCTTATCCTGGGAAGGGGTTACCCATGCCAGCTGAACCTGCATGTTCTTTTCGTCACGGTTTGCAATTCCCTGTACTTCTATCTTATAAAACTCGTCCTTCTTAAGATTAACCTTAGCCTGGCTGATACCCATTCCTTCCGGTGTACATGCGGGATCTCCGAACCATACACCGCCCTCACGGACGCTTCCGGGGCTCATGCTTCCCAAGCTGTTCAAATCAATTCCATTTTCTGAAATTTCGGAAATCTTTCCGCTTATGGATCCGCCTATACCGTTTACATTGATCCTGTATTCACCGTCCTCGGGAGCTTTAAGATAGGTTTCCCAGGTAAATGCCTGTCCTACTTCATGGACTTCCTTTTCTTCCTGTCCCCATCCGCCGGCTTCTTTATAATGAACATAATACGTTTTACCGTTTTTAGCAGCAGCTGTTTTAGGAATTGCATTTCCTGTCTTCCACCAGTTACCGTTCTTTGCTGCATCTTTATCTACCTTGAACTCCAGTGTGTCATATGTGTTTCCGG
Source organism: uncultured Lachnospiraceae bacterium (assembly GCA_946407725.1). Lineage (GTDB taxonomy): Bacteria > Bacillota > Clostridia > Lachnospirales > Lachnospiraceae > NK4A144. The sequence goes on along the minus strand of CAMJPM010000010.1, from coordinate 14,494 downwards.
TAGCACCTGTAACAGCATTGTTAATATCATTTCCTTCTGATACTACAGTAACACTGACACCGCCTACTGACCATGTCTGTCCCTGGGTAGCATAAGCCTGCGCTTCTGCTCCGCCGGTTCCATAATACTCAACAACACCATTATCTGCATTTGTTCCTGTTGTAGTATACAGATATTCCTTGGGAATAGTTGTTCCGGCTATATCATCATAAATATAACCTTCTACATCATATCCCGCATCCTTCATGGCATCATAGGGAGATGTCATATAATATGCAGTTCCGGGAGAACGCTCAGATCCGATACCGCCCTTATTTAACATTCCGCCTACGCCGATGACAGCAACATCATCATTTTTTTCCAGAGGAAGTGCACCGTCATTCTTTAGAAGGACTCCTCCCTTTTCAGCTATCTCCTGGGCATTTTTATTATTCTTTTCTCTTGCCTCCTGGAGCTTTGCCTTATCCTCGTGAAGACTTATGATCTTGATATTGTTCTTATTGCCGTATGCAACAGCTTTTCCCTCATCATCAAGCTTCACAAGACCCAGATAACCAACCTTACCCATAGCATTAAGCACATGGCTTACTGCAGTGTCGATCCGCTCGCTTGCTTCTTCCTCGCTGCCGTATTTTTCAATTGCCTTATCACGGGTATTATTGCCTGTAGCCATTTCAAGGTCTGTGCCGAGATGGAAAGATGTTCCCTGGTTTCCGCCCCAGTCACTTACTACAAAGCCCTTAAATCCCCACATGTCACGGAGTACATCTATATTGAGATATTTATTAAGGCTTGCATAATGTCCGTTTATGGAACCATAGGAATTCATTACTCCGCCTGCCCCTGCCTTGATAGCACTTTCAAAAGCAGGAAGATATATCTCATGAAGAGCCTGCTCGCTTACCCATGTCTCAGTCCTGTAAGCGGGAGTAGCGTTCTTTGCGAAAGCAGCAAAGTGCTTTGTAACTGCCACCGCATGATTTTCCTCTGTACCCTTTGTTTCCTCTGCCGAAAGCACGGAAGCGAGGTAGGGATCTTCACCCAGCTGATCCTTTGCTCTTCCGAAAGTGGGAACACGCATAAGGTCATACTCTGTACCAAGCTGTCCGTTTCCGCCTATTGCCAGCTCTTCAGAACCGGCTATTGCACCATAGTCATAAGCACTTTTCTTATCCCAGGTGGATGCTAAAAGCTGATGCTGGGGAGGATTTGTAGTGTCATCACTGTACTGTATCCCTGCAGGTCCGTCATGCATCTCAAATTCCGGGATACCGAACCTGGGAACCCCCGGAAGCCTTCCGGCTTCTCCCTTTGCAGGGCTGTTCTTGTTCTCATCATTTCCCTTGATAAATGTGTCCTTCTCATCATCCGTCATGGATTCGATAAGAGCGCTGACAACCTTATCAAGCTCTTCTCCCTCCAGCGGCAGGATTTTATCAGCGGGATATACATAATCACTGTAAGCATCCGATTCAAGTACATCGCTGATGTCCGTATTGGCCGCCATCACCTGGGCAGCAGGGGCAATCATTGTAAGATTTCCTGCTACCATGCTCGCAGAAAGAACTATGCTTCCCACAAGCCTTTGAAAATCTCGTCTTTGCATACCTTCTTTTCCTCCTTGTTTTTTCCTTAAGGTACGTCGCCTTTTTGTTAATCCTATACTCACAAAGTATTAAGAAAAAATCAACAATTTGGAATGAATGGACGAAATACGGAACAAGTGGTAACAATTGACAGCCCGGGCAAAAGTGCTATGCGGCAAAGCCGCATAGTAATTTGCACAAAAACAGCCCGGGCAAACTTGTTTGTACAGGCTATTTGTTGTGTAAAGTGCTATGCGTCAAAGACGCATAGTTAATTTGCATAATAAACCGCCCGGGCAAACCTGTTTGCATGGGCGGTTTGTTATGCAAATTCGCTAAGGCACTCTGTGCCTTGCGGCTTTTGTGCTTGAACTTTCCATATTTATTCTGATCAGGTCAACAGCTTCAGCATATCCTCCTTATTAATTGACGCGCTTCCTATGGTATCCCCTGAAAGCACATCCTCCACCAGCTTTGATTTGCCTTCCTTTATTGTCTGTATCTTCTCTTCCACGGTATCCAGCGCGATCAGCTCATATACTGTTACAGTCTGTGTCTGTCCGATACGGTGCGTCCTGTCGGTGGCCTGATCCTGAGCCGCCTGGTTCCACCAGGGGTCGTAATGGATCACTATGTCCGCTGCAGTAAGATTTAGTCCGGTACCGCCGGCCTTAAGGGAAATAAGGAAAAGAGGCACATCGTCATTGGCAAAGGAATCCACCATTTCCATCCTCTTTTCTTTGGAAACGGAGCCGTCTATCCTGTGGAAGCTGACATCATCCTCCCTAAGCCTTTTTTCTATTATATCCAGCATGGAGGTGAACTGTGAAAAGAGCAGTATCTTATGCCCTCCGGAAACAGCCTCATCTATTAACTGCAGACATGCCTCCAGCTTGGCGCTTCCCCCTTTATAATTATCGTAGATCAGTGACGGATCGCAGCAGATTTCTCTAAGCTGGGTAAGCCTTGATAAAAACTCCAGCTTCCCGCTCTTAAACTCCGCGGCATTGACCTTATCAAGCATCAGGCGTATCTCTTCAACATTCGCATCATAAACCTTCCGCTGTTCACTCTCCATGCGTACAGCCACTGTTTCGTTAAGCTTGTCAGGCAGCTCCTTTAAGACCTGTTTCTTCTTTCTCCGGAGGATAAAGGGATGTACCATTTTCCTCAATCTGTCCAGTGTGTCGCCATCCTTCTGGGACACTATTGGTGTCTCATACTCCTTCTGGAATCTGGAATAGGGAAACAGAAAGCCCGGCATCAGATAATCCATGATGCTCCAGAGCTCGCTTAAATAGTTTTCAATGGGAGTCCCGGTAAGTGCCATACGGAAGGAGGAATCTATGAGGCGTACAGACTGTGCGGCCTGTGTCTTCTGGTTTTTCACAAACTGGGCTTCATCTATCACCTCATTTGCGAAATTGATATTTCCATAAAGCTGTATATCCCGTTTTAATAGATCATAGGATGTAATCCAGACATCGGTCCCCACGCTGTTTTCAATAAGCTCTTTCCGCTCCTGGGCTGTTCCCGCGATAACCGTGCAGGATAGAGAAGGTGCAAAAGACATGATCTCCTTCTGCCAGTTATATATGAGAGACGCAGGACAGACCACAAGAGTCCTTAAATCATCATCCTTTTTGCCCTTCTGCTTCTCCGACAGCAGGAAAGACAGCACCTGAATGGTTTTCCCAAGTCCCATATCATCTGCAAGGATACCCCCGAAGCCGCAGCTTTTAAGCATATTTATCCAACGGAAGCCCTCTGTCTGATAAGTCCGCAAAACACCTTCAAGGCTGTCCGGCACCTTTTCCGAAGAAGCTGACTCCGGATCCATGGCCGCTATCAGCTTCCTGTACTCCTCTGTCGTGTCAAGATCCGCATTGTCCCTGTTCTCCAGCATTTCAGAGAGATAAAGCGCCCGGAAGGCAGGAACCTTAAAGCTTTCCGGATCATTATTTTTTCCGTAATCCCTGTAAAGCTCCGAAAGAGTCTCCCAGGTACTCCCGTCCTTTTCATCAAAGGAAAAGAACTGTCCGCTCTTTAAACGGTGGTATTTCTTCTTTCTTCTGTAGGAGCTTAAGATATCCGCCATATCCATCTGTGACAGCCCGGAGCTTTTTAAGGACAGCAGCAGATGCCCCTTTTCCACCGACACACCTACGCTGACATTCGGAAGGCGTCGCACCCTGTTTTTCTTTATGCTGTCAGTAGCCATGACCCTTCCCAGTGTTTCCAGACGCGGAAGCTCCTCCCTCATAAAATCGAAGAGCTCTTCCTCACTGAACTCCGAGTACAGCGTAAAGGTATTCCTGTCAAGCCTTTGGAATATCTCCGGCAGAATGTCTGCGACCTCAGCCTCCTTTTCCGCATTTCTCCTTCCCGCATCTGTCACGCTGTCATAAAGGTGGCAGCGTATCCCCTGATTACGGTATTCTGCATAGGGTACACAGGAGAGTATCCCTTCTTCGGGATAATCCAGATTAAATACAAAACCCGGTTTCTCCTTTTCACAGCTTTCAGGATCTATGCCCTTCATGCTTAATACTCCGTGCTCCTGGAAAACAGTAAGGAGATTTCTGAATACGCTTACTATCTCCGATTCCCTGATATAGAGCTCATCCGTCCACTTAAGCAGGGATAAAAGCTCCTGTCTTTTTTCCGTGCTTCCTGTATTTACCCTGAAAATTCCCTCGTTATCCTTAAGATAAATTTTAGTCCCGTCGTAACAGAGGATCTGGACAGGTGAGATCTTCAGAGTGGCACCGTAAGCCTTTTTTCTTAAAACAGCATGAAGCCCTTTACGTTCCAGCTCAACAGGGACTTCAAAGGCATCATTTAATAAAATGCTGCCTCCGTCGCATAACTCCATGAACTGATCCAGTTCCGGTCCGTGAAGCATTATATATCTTTCGTTTTTTCCCGTGACTGTCGTTCCAAAAAGCGTTGCTCTGTAGAGCCCCTTTTCTGCCGCGGAGAGCAGTCCCGAAAGAAAGTCCAGTATCCTCCCTGTCCTTTCATCGGTATACCGTCTTCCCAATAAATACTCCTTTTTGCCGATGGCGCAGGTTTCATTTTTCAGATATGCATTGAGAAATGTGTGGACATCCTTGACAATAAGCAGCCTCCCGGTTTCAGCCCCTGCCTTTATCCCTATAAACGCCCTTTCCTTTTCCATTTCCACTGAAAACTCCGCCCTTATGGTTTCGGCCTTTACCATGCTGTCCTGCCACACCGGAAGAGCATCCGGCTCAGTGCCCTTTAATAAGGACAGAATCCTGCGGTCTGTCCTTTTAAGGACTCCCGGCTGAAAAGGATCCTCCGCGTTTGTCAGGTTACAGAGCAGGGTTTCCAGCCTTGTGCCCCTGAAAACCTCCTCCCCCTTATACTTTATCATATAGGCGGTGAGAAGCGCTGCCATATGACGGCAGCCGTAACGGTCGCCGTTATATTCATCGCAGGAACAGCTTGTATCACATATTATTCCTCTATTTTCATCAATACGGATAGTCCCTGTCATTTCACGGTTCTTCCACATTCCATGGTCTTCCTTCCAAGAGCCGGAAACAGTCAGTGTCCCCTCCAGAGGGTAATTTCTGAATACATTTTCCCCCTTATCCGGTATTCCAAGGTGATTACGGAATTTAATATTTTCCACATCCCCGGCATAGTAGAGCTCCGCTCCCTGCAAAAGCTCCTTTTCCGTAAAAAGTCTGAAATAATCCCTTATCTCCATTTATTTTATCTCCGTTTACTTTGAGAACCACGCTATTTAAGATATGCTTCCCACAACAATCCTGCATTCATCATCAGTACAAAAGTTTTTACCGCTTCTTTTTCTTTACCGCCACTGCTTTCTTTACGGCCACCGCTTTCTTTACCTGTCTTCCGGAAACGGCTGCCGCTGTTTTCCGTGCCGCTTCCTTTGCCCTGTTGTCCTCTACTGCGTCCACATATCGTCTGATTTCCTTCGGACAGTTATTCTTTGTATATCCGTTAAGAGCCATAAGAGGAAGGTCTTTAAGTTCCCTGCTTATTACCCTGCGTATAGCTTTATATGCCGGGTCATCTTCCCTTGCGTAATGCATTCTGCTCATACCCCTTTTAGCCACCTGAAAGGCAGTCTCCGTATTACCGCTTCTGTGAAGTACTGATACTGTCTTTCTGTATACCTCATCCGGATTATCCTCGTAGTAATAATAGCTGTAGGAATTTTCCTCTATGAGCTTTATAAATTCCCTTTCCCCTTCAGGACTAAAGGAAACTCCATGTTCCGAATAGAATATTATCCCGTCTTTCTCCGGAACAAAATAAGACCCTTCACCGTGCATCTGGGTATCATAGATGAATTTGGCAGTCTTCTCATCGATCTCATCTTTTGAATACAGCAGCTCCTTATTTAAGCTCCGTACAGGAACAGTGCTTCCTGTCCTCCCGCTCAGGGATTTGTCATAGAATTCCCTGATCTCTTCCTCCGTAACCTTTCCTTCCGACAGTTTTTCCGAAATGGTCCTGAACTGTTCAATGCCGAAAACTCCGTACAGCGCCGCCGCGGCCTTCATGGCAGTCTTCAGATACTTGTTTTTAATGAACTGTATCTCCTCATCCGTGTCATACCACTCATCAAAATAATCCAACACCTCCCTGGCGATAAAAACCCCGGTTTTAGGCTCATCTATCACAAGCATGTTGTTGTACAGCTTTGACAGGTCCGTATAGGCATCAAATTCCGGATCTTCAGATCCCCCATTAAGGACAAAGCTCTTAAAGCATTCAAATTCCGATATACTTATCTCATCAAATATTTCTTCTATCCTTCTTCTGTCATTGCTGCGGCAGATAAATGCTATGCAGTCCGCCTTTCTCGTCGTGCCATAATTTAACCGTCCGGAATAACCAACCCAATCCTTAAGCTCCTTAAGCTTAAGCTTATCAAGCATAAGGCTCATTGGCAAACTGACCTCGAAATGAAGTTCCTTCCTCTCCGAACCCGGAGCAAAGTATTTCCTTATATTGTTCTCCGCTTTCTTCTCCGAAAACTCAAGGGCTTTTGAAGAATAAAACATTCCGTTTTCATCAACATATTCTCCGTAAACACCTGCGGAGCGTATGATCCTGTTTACCTCCGCTATATCCCGGGCACCCTCGGGAATATTGAAGCCCACAGCCATTGAAACAGAGGGTACCTGGTTCTCCTCCTTTGTCCTGCTCTTTCCGTTTACACGCAGATGACATTTAATGCTTTCTCTTTTACCTTTACCGTCAGGCTCTTCCATCATGAGCTTCAGCTCATCACCCTTTTTAAGGATATCCGAAAGCTTCCCCTCCTTTTCCCCTATTTCTGCTTCTCCTATGTAAAGCCTTCCCTTATCCGGCTCCCTTCCAAGGGAGATAAGTGAAAGTGCTTTAAGATCCTTTGCCGTCACATCACCGGACATACACAGATCCCTCAGGATAACCGGATTTGACCGCAGTACATCAATGCTTATGTTAAAAACTTCCTTCATTCCGTCTTTCATTGATCAATCACTCCAGAATAATCATCAGCTGCGTATCTATTTAGGACCCTTCGGATTCTGAACAGTTACTCTGCAGCTTATAAAGCTATTTTGCACACCCGCATATTATGACTTAAAAACTGGTATTATTCAAGAAGAAAGTTACCGGTCACATCCTGCTTTGCATCATGCAGACAGTTACGTTATAATCATAATATGTATAATTTAGCCATATGCGATGTGATCATAAATGAATTTAAAAAGAGAAGGCTGTCCGTAAAGGTCCTCTCCTTTGACAATGCAGAAAACCTGCTAAATGAGTTGAAAAATGCTACCGCAATAGATGCCGTATTTCTCGATATTGCCATGCCCGGCGTAAACGGCATACAGGCCGGAAAGTGGCTTAAAAACAACACTCTTGAGATACCCCTTATCTACGTCAGCAGCAGGGACGACATGGTTTTCAAGACCTTCCAGGCAAAGCCTCTGCAATACATCAGAAAAACCAGGTTAAAAGAAGAGCTGCCCGGAGTCATAGACGAGCTCCTTGAAGAACTTAATAACCTGAAAGAAAACGACTCTTTTGAGATCACCGCTGATAACAGAGAGGTCTTCCGTTTCCATTCAAACGAGATCATGTATATAGAAGTCATCGGTAAGGAATGCCAGGTCTTTTTATCCGGTTCAAAGGACAGCTGTTCCGCCAGATGCCGTCTAAAGATATTCGAGGACATCCTGTGTGAAAAGGGCTTTATAAAGATACATAAAAGCTTTCTCGTAAACTACCGGTACATCTTCCAGATACGCGCTGCCGAGGTACAGCTTGACAACGGAAAGCTGCTCCCCATAAGCCGCCACCGCCTTAATGATGTAAAAGCGGAATTCATGAAATACTCAGGTTTCGGCGATACTATCTGACGCAGCAGGTAATCATGCTGACTGGTCATTCTGAGTTAAATACCCTGCAGCAGAGCTACGGTGCGGGGTATTTGACCCCACGGCAATGCCGCAACACCTCTTGCGAGCACGAAGCAGATACCTTGGCTCATTGCCGTTTCAAATAAACATGATCAGATGATTCGGGGATAATCTGAAAGGAGAAAAGCAGCAATACCATGAGCGATATCGGATTTTGGACAGAACTTGTATATCTTATTTTTACAGTTTTCCTGCAGCTTTGTATTGCGGAACACTGTTACCCGGCCGGAAATATCAAAAAGCGGCTGCCACTTATTATAATGTATGGTCTCCTGAACTCCTCCATACTCTTTGTGTGCAATCGTTTCCAGCTTTATTACTCCTTCTATATCTATGTGATACTATCCTTTCTTTTCACTCTTTTCTGGTTTATATCCCTGCATCCGGGTTTTCTGTTTCATAAATTCCTGACTGCTATGATATCCTGCGCCACCATCATAATGACAAAATCTTTTTTCAGTTCATTTTTTATAAAGGATCCCGTCTTAAATACTCTGTTAATGATGATAATGGATCTTATAATAGCTGTCGTCATTATGAGGAACAGCTTTGAAAGTCAGTACCAGGTTCAGAAAAGCTCTTCTCCCTACGCCTGGATATCATTTTTACTGGTGATTGTTACTATATCCGGAATTGCCGCCATATTCCATAATATGCGATCCGCAATGGTCAGCAATACCTCCCACTGGCATCTTCCCCTCTTTTTCATAGCAACCGAGCTTTTGATCTATGTCATGCTCTCCAAGATCACAAATGAGTACAACGCAAGGATCTATTACTCCGCATTATTAGGGCAGCAGCTTTACCAGCCCGACATCAGCCGTATGCACTATGAAAAGCTTGAGGAGATAAGGCTCATCCGGCATGAGATAAAGAACAAGGCCTTTTACATGAAGGAACTCCTGGACAGAAAAGATTATGATAAGCTTAGGAAATATATTAAGGATGAGTTTTCCTTTCCGGACAGTGAAAAAGAGTTTATAACCGGAAACAGCATTCTGGACGGTGTCTTAAGCTTAAAGAAAAGTGAAGCCGAAAAACAGAATATCCGCTTTGAGATCAAAGCCTCCCCCGTCACCACCGAGGGAATTGATGAAAAGGATTTAACGGCCCTGCTCTTTAACCTCCTTGACAATGCCATTAACGCCCAGGAGGCAGTAAAGGAACGCTATATAAATGTGGATATCAAAATGATAAAGGGCTATCTCAACATAGAAGTGGAAAACAGCACAGGGGAGGATGTGATGGCAGACAATCCCGGTCTTGTCTCCAAAAGGGAGGGTCACGGTCTGGGCTTAAGGATAGTTCGCAATATCGCCGAAAAATATAACGGCATGGTAAGCTTCTCCTCCACCTCAAACTCGCTGAAAGCGAATGTAATGCTGATGATTAACACCTGAAATTATAAAGAAATTATGAATCTATTGGTTTTATCATTAGCTTAGGTTATTTTTATCATATACTTTCGAAGCGAATCTTAAATGACATGGCTCTCATTATTGATGAAAGGAGATGAAAATATGAACACAAAAGAAGTTGCCAATATTATTATCAAACTCCGTCAGGAGGGTTGGACAGAAGAAAAAATCAATGATTTTATGGTGTTTGTGGGAACGCACACACCGACAGCTGATGAGGCTGAAAAAGCAAAAAAAAGACAATAAAATGATTTCAAAAAGGACCGGGCAGATCGCCCGGTCCTCTTTCTTGATTTAGAAATCTAATGATTTACTTACTGGGTCAATCTGCGCTCAAGGATAGCGCAGATTGATCCGGCTTTCGCCGGACAACTCCCTAAAGGAAGTTGCCATTTACGCAAGTGAGAAATCTGATGATTTCTCACTTACTGTCATGCCCCGAAGGGGCGTGACCTACGCACTGCCGTGCGCCGTCAGGCGCATTAAATCGGCAGTGCTCCTTACTTGCTGTACAGATCCACCAGACCCTGCAGATGTGCGAAGCGCTTCTCTGCGTTCTCGGCAGCAGCCTTGAAGAGCCTGTCTGCCTTCTCGGAGTTAACCTTCTTAAGGGCTGTGTATCTTGCCTCTCCGTCAAGGAAGTCCTGATAAGGAACTGTTGCAGCCTTGGAGTCAAGGGTGAACTTCTTCTCCGCGTCAGGATTGAACCTGAAGAGGTTCCAGTATCCGGCGTCAACAGCCTTCTTCTCTTCTTCCATAGCCTTGCCCATGCCGACCCTGATCCTGTGGTTGATGCAGGGAGCATAACCTATGATAAGTGAAGGTCCGTTGTAGGCTTCTGCCTCTGTGATGGCATCAATGAGCTGCTTCATGTTGGCACCCATGGAAACCTGTGCCACATATACATAGCCGTAGCTCATTGCTATGCCGGCAAGATCCTTCTGCTTGATCTCCTTACCGCCTGCAGCAAACTGTGCAACTGCGCCGGTAGGAGTAGCCTTGGAGGACTGTCCGCCTGTATTTGAGTAAACCTCGGTGTTGAATACAAATACGTTTACATCTTCACCGGAAGCGAGAACGTGATCCAGTCCGCCGAAACCGATGTCGTATGACCAGCCGTCTCCACCGAAGATCCACTGTGACTTCTTTGCAAGGAAGTCCTTGTTCTTCACAAGCTCCTTAGCCTCGGGTGCTGAATTGCCTTCCAGAACCTTAACCAGTTCATTTGTGGCATCAGTATTGAGAGCTGTTGAATTATAGGTCTCGATCCACTTGTCAACTGCTGCCTTAACAGAAGGATCCTTCTCAGCAAGAGCCTCAGCCTGAGTCCTTAAATTGCCTCTTAAGGTCTTCTGTGCCAGGAGCATTCCGTAACCGAACTCAGCATTATCTTCAAAGAGGGAGTTATCCCATGCGGGACCGTGGCCTTCCTTGTTAACCGTGTAAGGTGTTGAAGGTGAGGAGTTACCCCAGATACTGGAGCATCCTGTAGCGTTTGCGATGTACATCCTGTCACCAAAGAGCTGGGTAACAAGCTTCGCATAAGGTGTCTCTCCGCAGCCTGCGCATGCGCCTGAGAACTCAAGAAGCGGCTGCTTGAACTGTGAACCCTTTACGGAGTTAACCTTGAACTTATCGATAACTTCCTGTTTCTCGGGAAGCTCTACAGCATAGTCGAAGTACTTCTGCTCAGCCTTAAGGGCGTCGTCAAGGGTCTTCATTTCAAGAGCCTTATTGCCCTTCATGCCGGGACATACGTTTGCGCAGGAGCCGCAGCCAAGACAGTCCATATCGGAAACAACGATAGCGAACTTGTAGCCTGCCACACCTGTAAGATCCTTGCAAACCATGCCTTCGGGAGCCTTTGCGGCCTCATCCTCGGTCATGGCAACGGGACGGATAGCTGCGTGAGGACATACATAGGAGCAGAACTCACATTGGATACAGTTATCTGCATTCCATACGGGAACTGCAACGGAAACGCCTCTCTTCTCGTAAGCAGCTGTTCCGGAAGGAGTTGAGCCGTCTGTGTATCTCTGAACGATGGATACGGGGATGGAATTTCCTTCCTGTGCGGAAACCTTGATCTGGATATCGTTTACGAAGTCGATAACATCCTTTGCTCCCTTTGTAGCCTTCGGATAATCAAGACCTTCATCCTTGCCGTCCTTCCATGAATCCGGAACCTGAACCTCAACGATGCCGGTAGCACCAAGGTCGATAGCTTTCCAGTTCTTCTGGACAACGTCATCACCCTTTAAGCCGTAGGTCTTCTTTGCAGCGGCTTTCATGTGCTCGATAGCCTCTCCCTCGGGGATAATGCCTGTGAGCTTGAAGAATGCTGACTGAAGGATGGTATTTATTCTTGTGGGTCCCATGCCTGACTCGATACCAAGCTTCACACCGTCAATGGTGTAGAACTTGATATTGTGGTTTGCGATATAAGCCTTAACCTGTCCGGGAAGGTGCTCATCCAGCTCTTCTCCTGACCAGGGGCAGTTAAGAAGGAAGGTTCCGCCGTCAACCAGCTCCTGAACCATGTTGTACTTCCTTACATAAGCCGCATTGTGGCAGGCAACGAAATTAGCCTGGTGAATGAGATATGTGGACTTGATGGGCTTGTCGCCGAAACGGAGATGGGACATTGTGATACCGCCGGACTTCTTTGAATCATAGTCAAAGTAAGCCTGAACGTACTTATCTGTGTTGTCGCCGATGATCTTGATGGAGTTCTTATTCGCTCCAACTGTTCCGTCTGCTCCCAGACCCCAGAACTTACAGCAGACTGTGCCTTCGGGAGTGGTAACAAGTGCGGGACCTGCATCAAGTGACAGATTGGTAACATCATCAAAGATACCGAGGGTGAATTCCTTCTTCTCGCTGTTATGATATACGGCAACGATCTGGTTAGGAGTGGTATCCTTTGAACCAAGGCCGTAACGTCCGCGAAGGATCTCAACGCTTTCGAACTTTGTGCCGCGAACTGCAGTCATAACATCCTGTGCAAGAGGCTCTGCGATCGAGCCGGGCTCCTTGGTGCGGTCAAGAACGGAAATGGTCTTAACTGTATCAGGGATAGCACTGATGAATGCGTCAGCTGCGAAAGGTCTGAAGAGACGAACCTTAACAAGACCAACCTTCTCGCCCTGAGCTGCAAGGTAGTCGATGGTCTCTTCTATAGTGTCGTTTACGGAACCCATTGCTACGATAACGTGGGTAGCATCGGGAGCGCCGTAGTAGTTGAAGAGCTTGTAGTCAGTACCGATCTTCTTATTGATCTTGTCCATATAATCCTGAACAATTGCAGGAAGATCATTGTAAGCGCTGTTGCAGCTCTCTCTTGTCTGGAAGAATACGTCCGGATTCTGAGCGGAACCCTTTTCACAGGGGTGATTGGGGTTAAGTGCGCTTGCACGGAACTTGTCGATAGCGTCCTGATCAAGGATATCTTCGAAGTCCTCATTTGCCCAGCAGTCAATCTTCTGTATCTCGTGGGAGGTACGGAAGCCGTCAAAGAAGTTTATGAAAGGAATGGTTCCCTTAATAGCTGAAAGATAAGCTACGGGGGTGAGATCCATTACTTCCTGGACGGAGGATTCACAAAGCATAGCGCAGCCTGTCTGACGGCATGCATATACGTCCGAATGGTCTCCGAAAATGTTAAGGGCATGGCTTGCTACGCAGCGTGCCGAAACGTTGATGACTCCGGGAAGTCTCTCACCGGCGATCTTGTAAAGGTTGGGGATCATGAGAAGCAGTCCCTGTGATGCCGTGTAAGTTGATGTGAGTGCGCCTGCCACAAGGGATCCGTGAACAGCACCTGCTGCTCCGCCCTCTGACTCCAGCTCAACGATCTTAACGGTGTTGCCGAAGATGTTCTTTCTTCCGGCTGTTGCCCATTCATCGGTGTGCTCTGCCATCGGTGATGAAGGCGTGATGGGATAGATAGCTGCGCAGTCCGTAAAAATATACGAAGCATGAGCCGCAGCTTCATTACCATCCATGGTCTTTTTGAATCTTGCCATTTGATAATCCTCCTACAATAATTATTGTTCTTTTATCCTGCCAATGCCCCGGAGCATCAGGGAAGCCCCGGAGCACTAAACACTTGGTTAAAAACTGTAAAAACCTGTAATCTCAGCAGCTGTGAAAAAAACACCCTTTCCGTAAGCAGCTGCCATTCTTCAGTGTATCATAATTACAATGCACCGGTCAATTCAATTTGAACTTGCCAACCACCTCTGTAAGGGATGCTGCTATGGTGTTCTGCTTTCCGGACATTTCCGTTACATTGTCCACCACATATCCCACATTTTCAACAGTATCCGTAACATTTGTGGATCTCTCGGCAGTCTCCTGTGTGGACTCCGCAATATTCTGGATAGCGGAGCTCACCTCTCCCATGGCCTCTCTTATGGTCTGAACCATTTCAGCTATCTTCTCGGATTCCTTTCCAAAGGACGCGGCATCGGTACCGTACTGGTTTGCCATATTAATGAAGTCATTGTAATCATTTGATACCGTGGTGGTCATAAAGGTAAGGAGCTGGTTCGTGGAACTTAAGAGTCCTGTGAATGCTCCCTGAACCTCACCGATGGTGCCCTGGATCTGTTCAACAGCCTCTGCTGTATCAAGAGCCAGCTTGTTGATTTCGGAAGCCACTACTGCGAAGCCCTTGCCGTGCTCTCCTGCCCTGGCGGCCTCAATGGAGGCGTTAAGGGAAAGAAGGTTGATCTGGTCTGCGATATTGGCGATTGAATCTGCAAGAGATCCGATCTGGTTGACTATGGCCGCCTTCTCATTTGCCAGCTTAACATCGGCTTCACGGGCATTTGCGGTACTGAGGGCAGCATCGTATGCCTTTCTGGAATTCCTCTCTATCTGCTGTGCCCTCTGCTGGATATCCATGGCCTTTTCCTTGGTATCATTGGCCTCTGCAGAAAGGAGCTGTACGGAGGCATTGACCTCTTCAACGGAGGCCTCTCCTCTTCGGGCGCGGCTGGTGCGGCTA
>CAMJPM010000009.1 GCA_946407725.1 uncultured Lachnospiraceae bacterium | reverse complement strand
TGGTGTTCGGGATAATACAGCAGAATATCGGGATAGGAATAATGCCGCTGTATTTGCTGATATTTGCCGTGCTTAATATCGGACTATTGGAGCTGGCATACAGGAAGGTGGATAAATATGCACTTCAAGGTTGACTGCTGCCTGTTGAAGGGAAGGTCAAACGATTTGTTGCCTGATCTGATAGCCCGAAAACTTGACTATATCCCTTTAAAAGGATAGTATATTAAAGTCTGATTTAATGACCTTTACAGTACGTAAGCCACGCCTTCGCGAAGCGAACCTTAAATGGCGTGGCTCTCAGAGTTTAATGGAGGAGGAAATTATATGAAAAAGAGGATTATTGCGTTACTTGCAGCTGTTGCAATGACTGTTTCCCTTGTCGGCTGCGGTGCAAAGGGAAGCGGATCAACACCGGCATCATCTGATTCAAAGACCTGGATCATCGCCACCGATACATCTTTCAAGCCCTTTGAGTACAGGGACAGCGAGAACAATTTTGTGGGTATTGACATGGATCTCCTTGCTGCTATAGCAGAGGACCAGGGCTTCAAATATGATGTACAGATACTTGGATGGGATGCTTCCATAGCTGCCTGCCAGGCCGGACAGGCTGACGGAATGATCGCAGGAGCCTCCATTACCGATGAACGTAAAGAATTCGGATGGATCTTCTCTGACGGGTACTATGACGCAAACCAGAGCATGGCTGTGGCTGAAAATTCCGGTATCACAGGGCTTGACGGCCTTAGCGGCAAGGCTGTTGCTGTAAAGACCGGCACCATGAGCGCAGAGTATGCCGAAAGCCTTTCAGGACAGTATAACTTCACCGTTACCTATTTTGAGGATTCGCCCACCATGTATCAGGCGGTAGTCGGCGGGCAGGTCGCAGCAGTTTTTGATGATACTCCTATAATGGCGGCAAATATCAAAGACGGAAACCTTCCCATGGTTATTCTTCCTGAAACGGGAAATGATCCTGCAGCCTATGGTTTTGCAGTATTCAATAAGGACAATCAGAAGCTTGTAGATATGTTTAATGAGGGTCTTAAGAATATAAAGGCCAACGGAAAATACGACGAGATCTTAAAGAAATATCTCGGTTGATAATACCCGTCTGTCAGTTTAAGGAATACAATAAAAATGGTTCGAATAATTACCGTATATGGCGGGATGCTTCTGGAAGCCATGGGGCGCACGCTTATCCTTGCGCTCCTTGGGCTTTTCTTCGCTTGCATTATAGGACTTTTCTTCGGTATCCTGAGCGTGGTCAAATCACGGATATGCAATGTGATAGCCCAGATCTTTGTGGATATCATCAGGGGAGTTCCTATGATAGTGCTGGCGTTTTTTATATATTTCGGTATCCCCTATCTATTAAATACAATAATAGGCGGACATAATATGACACTCACTGCCCTGCAGGCCGGTACCGCCTGTCTGGCTCTTAACTGCGGTGCGTATATGTCCGAGATCATAAGGGCGGGTATACAGTCTGTGGACATAGGGCAGATGGAAGCGGCCAGGTCTCTGGGGCTTCCCTATGGCGTCTCCATGAGAAAGGTGGTGCTGCCCCAGGCGATACGCACCATGATACCCAGCATCATAAACCAGTTCATAATAACCTTAAAGGACACTTCCATACTGTCTGTAATAGGCTTTCCGGAGCTTGTCAATACGGCAAAGAATGTTCAGGCAAATACCTTTATGTCGTTCCAGACCTGGGCAATAGTCGGTGTAATGTATCTTTTCGTCATCACTATTCTTTCCAGGAATGCCAAGATGGTGGAAAGGAAACTGAATGTCGGACGGTAAGGAAATAAAGATCAGTGTTAAAAACCTAAAAAAATCCATTGGTGACTTAGACGTACTGAAGGATATCTCCATTGACGTGTCTGAAGGAGAGGTAGTTGTGGTGATCGGACCCTCAGGCTCCGGAAAATCCACTTTTTTAAGATGCTTAAACCGTCTGGAGGAGGTTGACAGCGGCAGTATTATTGTAAACGGCATCGATATCACCTCAAAAGAAACAGACATAAACAAAGTCAGGGAAAACATCGGCATGGTTTTCCAGCATTTCAACCTCTTTAATAACTTAAATGTGATGGATAATATGACCCTTGCCCCTGTGGAGCTTAAAAAATGCAGCGTCGCAGAAGCAAAGGAGAGAGCAGAAAGAATGCTTGAAAAGGTGGGACTTTCGGAAAAGCAGGAGGCATTTCCCAGCCAGCTTTCCGGCGGACAGAAGCAGAGGGTAGCCATTGCCAGGGCACTTTGCATGCAGCCGGACATCATGCTTTTTGATGAGCCTACCTCCGCCCTGGATCCGGAAATGGTGGGAGAGGTGCTGAATGTTATGAAAAACCTGGCATCTGACGGCATGACCATGGTGATAGTCACCCATGAGATGGGCTTTGCAAGAGAGGTGGCGCACAGGATAGTCTTTTTGGACGGAGGATATATTATCGAGGAAGGGACTCCGGGAGTACTGCTTTTAAATCCCAGGGAGAAGAGAACCAGAGATTTTCTGGACAAGGTGCTCTGATATTAAGAAACAGTGGAGTATTTATAAGAGGAAAACAGTTACAGAAACGGAGGTAAAGTATGATCAAGGAAGCGATAGTAAAGATAGTTAACAAGGAAGATCTGAGTTATGATGAAGCCTACGCCGTGATGAACGAGATAATGAGCGGTAATACGACCCCTACCCAGAACGCTGCGTTTCTTTCTGCTCTTTCCACCAAAAGTGCCAGGGCAGAGACCAGGGATGAGATAGCGGGCTGCGCTGCCGCCATGAGGGATCACGCCACCAGGGTAGAGACCGACATGGATGTTTTCGAAATAGTGGGAACCGGCGGAGATAACGCCCACAGCTTCAATATTTCCACTACATCCGCAATAGTGGCTGCAGCCGGAGGAATGAAGGTTGCAAAACACGGCAACAGGGCTGCTTCTTCAAGCTGCGGAACGGCAGACTGTCTGGAGGCTCTGGGAGTAAATATTGAAGAAGATCCGGATAAATGCAGGGAGCTTTTAAGGGAAGCCGGCATGTGTTTCTTTTTTGCACAGAAATACCATACCTCTATGAAATATGTGGGAGCCATACGTAAGGAGCTGGGTTTCAGGACAGTATTCAATATCCTCGGACCCCTTACAAATCCTGCATCTCCTTCCATGCAGCTCCTTGGTGTATATGATGAATATCTGGTGGAGCCTCTGGCGCAGGTTTTATCAAGTCTGGGAGTAAAGAGGGGTATGGTGGTCTATGGTATGGACAAGCTGGATGAGATATCAGTCAGCGCTGCCACCAAGATCTGCGAGATAAATAACGGGTGGTATAAAACATACATGATAAGTCCTGAGGATTTCGGATTTAAGAAGTGCAGCAAGAGTGAGCTTAAGGGCGGCACTCCGGATGTGAACGCGGAAATCACCTGGAATATCCTGAAAGGGGAAAAGGGAGCCAAGAGGGATGCGGTTCTTATGAATGCCGGGGCTGCGCTCTATATCGGGGGCAAAGCGGACAATATGAAAGAAGGAATTAAGCTTGCCTCAGAGATAATCGATTCCGGAGATGCGGAGAAAACTCTGGAAAAGCTTATTGAGATCAGCAACAGATGAGAGAGGATATTTTAAAGGAACTATCGGAGTACGCAAAAAAACGTACAGAGATAAGAAAAGAAGAGATACCTGCCGGGGAAATGAAGAAAAGGGCTTTTGACCTGCCCCGTGGGGATTTCAGTTTCGAAAAGGCATTAAAGAAGCCGGGGATCTCTTTTATCTGCGAATGCAAGAAGGCATCTCCCTCCAAGGGGATCATAGCAGATGATTTTCCCTATCTGGAAATAGCAGAGGAATATGAAAAAGCAGGAGCCGACTGTATTTCGGTCCTGACAGAGCCAAAGTGGTTTCTGGGGGATGACAGATATTTATGGGAAATAGCAGAAGCTGTGAAGATACCGTGCCTCCGTAAGGATTTCACAGTGGATGAGTATATGATCCATGAGGCAAAGACATTGGGAGCAGAGGCAGTACTTCTGATATGCGCTATCCTGGAGCAGGATACCCTTAAGGAATATCTCAGGATCTGTGATGAGCTGGGGATCTCCGCTCTGATGGAGGTTCATGACGAAAGGGAAGCAGAGACCGCCCTTAAAGCCGGAGCCAGGATAATAGGAGTAAACAACAGGAACTTAAAGGACTTTTCTGTGGACAATTCCAATTCTGCACGGTTAAGAAAGCTGATACCGGAGGATGTGGTATTTGTCTCGGAGAGCGGCGTAAAAACCCCTGAGGACGTAAAAAAACTCAAGGATATCGGCGCGGACGCAGTGCTAATCGGAGAGGTGCTGATGAGGGCAGAGGACAAAGGAACCAAACTTTCAGAACTTAAGGGTTTGACGGTATGACGAGGATAAAACTCTGCGGGCTCTTCAGGGAAGAGGATATAATTATGGTAAACAGAGCCCTTCCGGACTACGGGGGCTTTGTTTTTTATGAAAAAAGCAAACGGAACGTTACAGATGAAATGGCGCTTAAGTTAAGGTCCCTGCTGGACAGGCGGATCAAAGCCGTAGGGGTTTTTGTGGACTGTGATCAGGGCAGGATATTATCTCTCTTAAAAAGCGGAGCCATTGATATGGTTCAGCTCCACGGACATGAAGACAACGACTATATTAAAAACTTAAAAAACAGCACCGGTGCGGAGATCATCAAGGCATTTCAGATAAAAGACAGATCCCTTAAAGAAACAGGGGAAATTTTTAAGCTTATGGAAGAAAGCCCGGCAGACCATATCCTTATAGATTCAGGGAAAGGCAGCGGGCAGGTATTTGACTGGAGCATATTAAAGGGGATAAAAAGGCCGTTCTTTTTGGCAGGAGGGCTTAAGCCGGATAATATAGAACAGGCACTTACGGAGATCTCGCCTTTCGGGCTGGATCTGAGTTCGGGAATAGAGACAGAGGGCCTGAAGGACGAAGAGAAGATAACTGCCGTTATGGAGATCGTAAGGCGTAAACGATACTGAAGGAGCACAGAACAGGGGATCGGAGCAGATCCTGCGGTAACAGGGATTTAGTAACAACGCCTTGAAGGAGGAACAGAGTTTATGAGGAAAAAAGGAAGATTTGGAGCCCACGGAGGGCAGTATATACCTGAAACCCTTATGAATGCAGTAATAGAGCTGGAAAAAGCCTATGATCACTATAAGGAGGATCCTGATTTTAACAGGGAATTAAATACCTTATTTAATGAATACGCCGGGAGACCTTCAAGGCTCTATTTTGCAAAAAAGATGACGGAGGATCTGGGCGGGGCAAAGATCTATCTGAAGAGAGAGGACCTTAACCACACCGGCTCCCATAAGATAAACAATGTGCTGGGGCAGGCCCTTTTAGCAAAGAAAATGGGAAAAACCCGCCTTATCGCGGAAACCGGCGCAGGACAGCACGGAGTGGCAACCGCCACAGCCGCTGCGCTGATGGGAATGGAATGTGTGGTCTTTATGGGAGAAGAGGATACGAAGCGTCAGGCCCTTAATGTCTACAGAATGAGGCTTCTGGGCTCTGAAGTGATAAGTGTGACCACGGGAACCGCAACCCTGAAGGATGCGGTTTCGGAGGCCATGAGGGAATGGACCAGAAGGATAGACGACACCCACTACTGTTTAGGCTCGGTAATGGGACCCCATCCTTTTCCCACCATCGTCCGGGATTTCCAGTCAGTGATATCAAGGGAGATAAAAGAGGAGATCATGAAAAGGGAGGGAAGGCTTCCCGATGCCGTGATAGCCTGTGTGGGCGGCGGATCAAATGCCATGGGGAGCTTTTACCATTTTATAGAAGACAGGGATGTGAAGCTTATAGGCTGTGAGGCAGCGGGCCGGGGAATTGATACCTTTGAAACGGCAGCCACCATTAATACCGGAAGATCCGGGATATTCCACGGCATGAAATCCTATTTCTGTCAGGATGAATTCGGACAGATAGCGCCGGTTTACTCCATTTCCGCCGGACTTGATTACCCGGGGATAGGCCCGGAACACGCATTTCTCCACGATACCGGAAGAGCAGAATATGTGCCGGTAACGGATGAGGAAGCGGTGAATGCCTTTGAATATCTGTCCCGCACAGAGGGAATAATACCAGCGATAGAATCGGCACATGCAGTATCCCATGCCATAAAGATCGCGCCAAAGATGAGCAGGGACAGCATAATAGTCATAACCATATCCGGCAGGGGAGACAAGGACTGCGCTGCCATTGCCCGTTACAGGGGCGAAAACATAGAAGAGTGAAAGGGGGATCATATGAGCAGGATAAAAAAAGCCTTTGAAAATAAAAAAGCATTTATTCCCTTCATTACCTGCGGGGATCCCGATATTGAGACAACCGAAAGTATAGTAAATGAGGTCATAAAGGCCGGGGCTGATCTTATTGAGCTTGGGATACCCTTTTCCGATCCCACTGCTGAAGGGCCGGTGATCCAGGCGGCAAATGTGAGGGCTCTGAAAAACGGTATTACCACGGATAAGATATTTGAACTCACTAAAAGGCTGAGAGAGGACACAGAAATCCCTTTAGTCTACATGACCTATGCCAATGTGGTTTACTCGTACGGTTCAGAGCGGTTTATAGGCAAGTGCAGCGAGATCGGAATTGACGGCATAATACTTCCCGACCTGCCCTTTGAAGAAAAGGATGAGTTTTCGGATATATGCAAAGAAAAGGGGGTTGATCTCATTTCCCTTATTGCCCCTACCTCCAGACAGCGTACAGCCATGATCGCCAGGGAGGCCGAAGGCTTTATCTATCTGGTGTCAAGTCTCGGGGTCACGGGTCAGAGGGACAGGATAGATACGGATCTTTCTCCTATTATAAAGACCATAAAGGAAAATACTGATATTCCCTGTGCTGTGGGATTCGGGATCTCGGATCCTACACAGGCAGCCGGAATGGCTGCACTTTCAGACGGCGCCATTACCGGTTCGGCAATAATCAGAATAATAGAAGAGTATGGAAGGGAAGCCCCGGCTCATGTGGGAGCTTTTGTGAAATCCATGGCGGATGCTGTACACTCCGCTTAATTCCCGGATATACGCTGATCCGTACAGGTCTTTGGAAGTTTTTTAAAACCATACTTGAAAATTGATTTCTTATTTGCTATTATTGTACGGCTATTGTGTCATAGTATTATAATAGGAAACGAATTAATTCGTATGTTAAAGGAGCCTGAACTAAAATGAAATCATCCAAGACAAACGTATTTATTTTCCTGGTGATCCTTGCGCTGCTCATTCTGTTGGCAGTATTCGGAATAGGGGATCAGGTAAAGAAGGTTGCCGATATACGTTTCGGTATTGATATCCGGGGTGGAGTAGAGGCTGTTTTCAAGCCTGCCACGGATGAAAAGGTCACGGACAGTGAACTGGAATCGGCCAGAAGCATTATCGAGACAAGACTTGATAATAAGAAGATCACGGACCGTGAGATCACCATAGATAAGGACGGCAGATATATAATCGTCCGTTTCCCCTGGAAGTCAGACGAGGCTGAATACAATCCCGAAACGGCCATTGCCGAGCTGGGAGAGACTGCACTTCTTTCATTCCGCGATCCGTCAGGAAATATAAAGGTAGAGGGTAAGAATGTTGAAAGCGCAAAGCCTGAATCCCAGAATGACAACGGTGTGACCGAATACGTTGTGTCCCTTATTTTTGACAGTGAAGGAGCAAAGCTCTTTGAAGAGGCTACAGGCTCTCTTGTGGGACAGCAGATGGGGATCTATATGGATGAAACACTGATCAGCAATCCCGTTGTTCAGACAAGGATCTCCGGCGGACAGGCAGTTATCACCGGAATGGCGAATTTCGAGGAAGCAAAGGAACTGGCTGATAAGATCAATGCCGGTGCTCTTCCTTTCGCGCTTGAAACCAAGTCCTTCAGCACAATAAGTCCTTCTCTCGGACAGAATGCGCTGCAGGTAATGATCTATGCGGGTATCATCGCATTTGCTATCGTATGCGTGTTCATGATCGGATTTTACAGGCTTCCGGGTTTTGTAGCCTGTCTTACACTTTTACTCCAGACAGTACTGCAGCTCCTTGCGATATCAGTACCGCAGTTCACGCTGACACTGCCCGGTATCGCAGGTATCATTCTTTCTGTAGGTATGGCTGTGGATGCGAATGTTATCATATCCGAACGTATCTCCGAGGAGTTAAAGAAGGGTGAAACTGTTAAAAGCGCGGTCAGGAGAGGTTATCAGAAAGCCTTTACCGCCGTTTTGGACGGAAACATCACCACAGCCATAGTTGCGGTGGTACTTATGATATTCGGTTCGGGAACAATGCTTTCCTTCGGATATACGCTGCTGGTTGGTGTTATAGTAAACTGCTTTATCGGCGTAAATGTTTCAAAGTTTGTGCTTGCTTCACTAGTGGAATATGACGCACTTAATAAGGAAAAGCTCTTTATCCGGAAAAAGGATAAGGCTGATCTCAAATTCTTTGAGAACAAGAAGATTTTTGCCAGTATTACGGCAGCACTTTTTATTGCAGGAATAGTAATAATAGCAGTCCGGGGAATAAATCTGGATACCCAGTTTACCGGAGGAACAGTACTTGAATATACCATAGATAATGCGGATGTGGATACTGAGGCAGTGGCATCTGCGGTAAACGGAGCCATCAACAGGAATTCCACGGTACAGGTGTCAACGAGCCAGGCAGGAACCACGGTTGTTGTTACCCTGGCTGGAAATACCGGCCTTACACCTGATGAGCAGTCAAAGGCCAGCGGAGCCATCGGTAAGGTCCTGAATATCGACAAGCTGGAGCCCAGCCAGACCTTTGCGGTTGAACCCTATGTGGGAGCCAAGGCCTTAAGGAATGCTGCTATCGCCATTATCATAGCTTTCGCGGGAATACTCCTCTATGTGGGCTTCAGATTTGCAGCTCTTTCCGGACTTTCAGCGGGAATTACGGCTATAATTGCCCTGCTCCATGATGTGTGCATAGTGCTTTTTGCATTCTCACTTTTCGGTATTTCCATAGGAAACTCCTTTGTGGCTGTTGTGCTCACTATCATCGGATATTCCATAAACGACACCATCGTTGTATATGACAGGATAAGGGAAAACAGGAATATGAACCCGAAGATCTCGATTGTAGAGCTGGTGGATAAATCTGTGACCCAGGTACTTGCGAGATCAATAAATACATCCATAACCACCCTTCTCTGTGTGCTGGTAATACTGGTGGCATCTGTAATGTACAGGATTTCCTCAATTTATCAGTTCTCACTGCCGATGATGGTAGGACTTATATCAGGATGTTATTCATCCATATGTATAGCGGCAGCCCTCTGGGCATCGTGGAAGGGTAAAAAGGCCTGATGTATTATCTCACTGTTTTTGTTATATCCATGATACCTCTTATAGAGCTGAGGGGGGCAGTGCCCTTTGCAGTGGGCTTCCATACGGCGGATCCTTCTTTTAACATGGTCATTGCATATATCCTTATTATTATTGGAAATATGCTGCCGGTGCCCTTTATATATCTCTTTGCGAGAAGGGTGCTGGAATGGGGAAAGGATAAGCCCGTTATCGGCGGTTTTTTCACCTTCTGCCTGAAGAAGGGTGAAAAGGGCGGAAAGGCACTGGAAGCCAAAGCAAAGAACGGTCTCTATGTGGCTCTTGCTCTCTTTGTTGGTATCCCGCTGCCGGGTACAGGAGCCTGGACCGGAATGCTGGCTGCCAGTATCCTGGATATGGATTTTAAGAAGAGCACCGCGGCAGTGCTTTCGGGAGTACTCCTTGCAGGAATCATTGTGGGAGTTGTATCCTTCGGAGCCTTCGGTGCGATGAATGCAATAGTAAATTAGAAGAGATCAACGGGGATTGTCTTTTGGCAATCCCCGTTTGCAACAGCAGGGAAAGAAGGCTCAGGCCCGTAATAGAACAAGAGGAGGCAGGATATGATACCGGAGGATCCTATTATACTTTTAAGCTTTATCAATACGAATCTCAGGGATAATTACCCGGAGCTTGAGGAGCTTTGCAGGGCCATAAATGCCGATAAGGATGAGATCATAAAAAAGCTTTCCCTTGCGGGATACAGCTACGACAGGGAGAGTAACAGCTTCAAATAATATTATGGATATATTTGAATACATGCAATCTGAAAACTTAAAAAAGGAATCGCCCCTGGCTGCGAGACTTCGCCCCGAGACCCTTGAGGACATTGAGGGACAGGAGCATATTTTAGGTGAGGGGAAGATGCTGAGCCGCGCAATAAAGGCGGATAAGCTGAGTTCCGTCATATTTTACGGACCCCCCGGCACCGGAAAGACCACCATCGCCCATGTGATAGCAAATACCACTAAAGCTGTATTTAAGGAGATAAATGCCACCTCTTCCGGGAAAAAGGATATGGAGGAAGTGGTGAAGAGTGCGAAGGATGACGCCGGGATGTACGGCAGGAAGACCATCCTTTTTATAGATGAGATACACAGGTTCAATAAGGCCCAGCAGGATTATCTCCTGCCCTTTGTGGAGAACGGCACAGTGATCCTGATCGGTGCCACCACCGAGAACCCGTATTTTGAGGTGAACAGCGCCCTTCTTTCCAGATCTCTGATCTTTGAATTAAAGCCCTTAAATGAAGATAATATAAAGAATATAATCCTGAAAGCCATCAGTGACCCGGAAAAGGGCCTGGGAGCCTATGGAGCAAAGATAGACCAGGATGCCCTTTTATTTCTGTCAAGGATAGCCGGGGGAGATGCCAGGGCAGCGTTAAACGCCATTGAGCTTGCAGTCCTCACCACGGAAAAATCCGGCGACGGGGTTATCCATATAACCTTAAGTGTTGCGGAGGAGTGCATACAGAAAAAGGCCGCAAGGTATGATAAAGGCGGGGATAACCACTATGACACCATTTCAGCCTTTATAAAGAGCATGCGGGGCTCTGATCCGGATGCGGCGGTATATTATCTGGCCCGGATGCTCTATGCGGGAGAGGATATAAAATTCATTGCCAGGCGCATAATGATCTGTGCGGCAGAGGATGTGGGAATGGCAGATCCCATGGCACTTGTGGTAGCTGTGAACGCAGCTCTCGCTGTGGAGCGGGTAGGGCTTCCAGAGAGCAGGATAATTCTTTCCGAAGCAGCTGTCTATGTGGCCACCGCTCCGAAATCCAACGCCTCCTATCTCGCCATAGGAGAGGCACAGAGGGTGGTGGAAAACGGCAGTACTGCCCAAATTCCAAGGCATCTTCAGAATGTGCATGCGGATTCCCACGGAGAAGAACGGGAACAGGGCTATCTCTACGCCCATGATTTTCCCCACCACTACGTAAAGCAGCAATACCTGCCCTACGAGCTTGACGGAACAGAGTTTTACAGGCCCTCCGGGGAGGGGTACGAGGTAAAGATCAGGGAACATATGAAAAAGCTTAAAGGTCTGGAATAATGTTCATAAGTCTGAATTATTTGATCTTTCTTACAGCAGCGCTGGTGCTGTACTATATTTTTCCATATAGATACAGATGGTTTATACTTCTTTCGGGAAGCATCCTGTTTTATTTAAGCATCAGTTTCAGGACACTGCCGTTATTAATTCTTATCGTTACGGTCTCATATTTCGGATCCCTCTTATTGGAAAAGAATAAGAGCAGAAGCTTATTTTTTGTGATTTGCGTACTGCTGCTGCTGCCCCTTCTTCTGACCAGGACTTTTTCAAGGATCACGGAGCTTTCGATATTTGCACCTGTGGGTGTCTCTTTTTTTACTCTGCAGATCATAGCCTATCTGTCTGATGTGAGGAGCGGGAAAACAAATGTGGAGAGGAATTACCTTAAGTATTTACTGTTTATCAGCTTTTTCCCCCAGATCCTGCAGGGGCCTATCCCCAGATACTCCCTAATGGAGGATCTCTGTAAAGGGCACAGCTTTGATGAAAAAAAGATAATAAAAGGCTTTATGCTGATCACATGGGGATTTTTCCTGAAGCTTATGATAGCAGACAGGGCAGGTATCTTTGTGGATACGGTATATGCGGATATCGAAAGATACGGAGGAACCTATATTTTTGTTGCAGGGATACTCTATTCCCTGCAGCTCTATACGGATTTTTCATCCTGTGTATGTATCGCGAAGGGCTCGGCTGAGATGTTCGGGATCAGCCTGCCGGAGAATTTCAGCAGGCCTTATTTTTCCGGTTCCGTTAAGAATTTCTGGAGAAGGTGGCATATATCCCTTTCATTATTCTTAAGGGATTATGTGTATATTCCCCTTGGAGGCAGCAGGAAAGGCAGGATAAGGAGATATTTTAACCTTATGGCAACCTTTTTTGTCAGCGGTATCTGGCATGGAGGCGGTCTGAACTACATATTCTGGGGACTGCTCCACGGTGTATATGAGATCCTGGAGGAACTGTTAAAAAGTACCTGGGAAAGGATAGGGATCATTACCGGATTTCACGGTCACAGAAGGCTTAAGAGGATCATTAATATATTCATAACCGATTATTTCATAATGACAGCTTGGATCATATTTCGCGCGGAGAGTCTCAGCAAGGGCCTGAAAATGCTGTGGAACATGCTGACACGGTTCAATCCCTGGATACTGTTTAATGATTCCCTGATAATGGATAATTTTGAGACCTCAGACTGGAACATTCTGATCCTGTCCGGGACAGTTCTGTTTCTCATGGGTCTTCTGCAGGAAAAGGGCGTAAATATAAGGGAAAGGATACTCGGATATCCTGCGCTGTTAAGAGGTTCATTGTACATGGGAGCAATCCTTGTATGTATCGTATTCGGGGAATACGGAGCAGGATTTGAAGCAGGAAGTTATATATATGCCGGATTTTAACTGTATTAAATTACACAGGGCATTTTTTCTCAGGGTACTTATATTTATCCTGTTGTTCTGTTCTGTTTTGGCGATAATGTCTCTGGTCTTAATACCGAAGGAGTTTATTAATTCGGGTTATCCCGGCACATCTGCGATACTTGGTTTTTATGATCTCCCGGAGGAATCCCTGGATGTGCTCTTCCTTGGCAGCAGCCATGCGATAAGCGGAATAGACACGCAGAAGCTCTATGATGATTACGGGTACAAGAGCTATACTCTGGGCTGCGGCGAACAGAATATGGCAATTTCTTACTTTTATCTTGAGGAAGCATTAAAAACGCAGCATCCGAAGGTGGTGGCGTTGGAAACACTTATGGCCTTTCCTTTCAGGCATGACAAGGTTCTCTACTCCTCGGCCGCAGCGTCTGAAAAGGCTCTGAATTTTATGAGACCCGGAGTGAACAGACTGAGAGCTGTATATGAGATATCAGGATACGAAAGTGAGCTGAATCCCCTGTATTTGCTGCTGCGTTTTATGCGTTACCACGAAAGATGGGATAATCTGGATGAGAAGGATATTCTGATCTTTGATGACTATGCTTATTTGACACTTCACGGATATGCGGTAAACTACGGGAATCTTTCAAACGATCCCCCGGGATACCGGCCCTTTGATAAAAACAGCGGAAAAGCAGGCGAATTATCACCTGTGATCACAGACTATCTGCTGAGGATCGTTAAGCTTTGCAGAGACAACGATATAAAGCTCATATTGTTCAAGACCCCTTCAAATAAAACGGGTGCTGATGAATATCAGACCATGTCCTCATTTGCGGCGGAGAACTCGTTATTATATATGGATTTTAATGAAGAGGGATTATATGAGGACTGTGGTTTTGATTTTACGACAGATATGGGAAATCTGGGACATGCGAATTTCACCGGTGCGGAGAAGATCACGGAAAGCATAGGGAAAACCCTTGTCTCCATGGGGATCACTGCCGGAAATCCTGACAGGGAATGGGATGAAACGGAGGGATTGTATAATATCTGCAGGCAAAACTTCCTGCTTTCAATAGAGGATCAAAAAGAAGAATATCTGTCTATGACCGAAAACAGCAGATATTCACTGTTTATCGTGTCCTCCGAAAACGGAGAAAATACGGTGTACGTGAGGTGTGACGGCAAAGAGGTGCTCTATAAGGACGGAACTCCTGTCACCGGAGTTTTACCCGGAAGTGAGAAGGAATATGAAGCCGCAAGCAATAAGGAGGGGATTTCTGTTATAATAGGTGACGAGGAAAAGATCAAAGGAAACAGCAGCTGGTATGCTGTCGTTTATGATGAATATTTAAGAGATGTCTTTGATGTGGTATATTCGGATGAAAACGGGAAACTTATCCACATGTAGAGTTACTTTTATAATTGATGAGAAGGAGGTTTTATGGAGAGTATTCATGAGATCGGAAAAAAAGCAAAGACTGCGTCGTATCTTATGGCGTCATTAAGCGACGGGGAGAAAAAAGAGGCCCTTGAAGCCGCGGCTGAGGCCCTGACCGCAAATGCGGGGAGGATAATATCCGAAAATAAAAAGGATATGGAGGCCGCAGAAAAAAAGGGTGTAAGTCCTGCCATGCTGGACAGGCTTGTCCTTAATGAAAAGAAGATAGGAGAGATGGCAGAGGGAATGCGGCAGGTGGCAGAGCTTCCGGATCCCAATAATTCATTGCTTGAGACCATCAAAAGACCAAACGGCATGGTCATTGAAAAGAGAAGGGTACCAATAGGAGTTATAGGAATAATCTATGAGTCAAGGCCCAATGTGACTGCCGACGCCTTTGCCCTCACCTTCAGGTCGGGAAACGCCTGTATACTCCGTGGAGGCTCCGATGCAATAAACTCAAATTCCGCGATAACCGGGGTAATAAGGGAGAGCCTGTCAAAGGGTAAGACGGATCTTTCCGACGCCATGCTTTTAGTCCGGGATACCAGCCATGAATCTGTTTTACAGCTTGTAAAAATGCGTGAATATCTGGATCTTGTTATTCCCAGAGGCGGTGCGGGACTTATAAGGAATGTGGTGAGTAACAGTACGGTTCCCGTGATAGAGACCGGAACCGGAAACTGCCATGTATATGTGGATAAGGATGCGGATCTGAGTAAGACCATTCCCATTATAGTAAACGGCAAGACCCAGAGAATGGGGGTCTGCAATGCGGTGGAATCCCTTGTGGTACATTCAGACATTGCAGAGAAGGCGCTGCCTCTTATATACAGTGCCCTTCACGAAAAAGAAGTGGAGATAAGAGGAGATAAGACGACTGAGAATATTTTGAACCGCAGGGACGGAGTCAGGGGTGCAACAGATGAAGATTACGGCACGGAATACTTAGGGCCTGTTATCTCTGTAAAAACTGTGGGCTCCCTTAAGGAGGCCATAGAGCATATAAACAGATACACCACCCACCATTCGGAATGTATAATCACCGAGAATGAAGCTGCTGCCAGGGAGTTTCTTAAAAAAGTGGATGCAGCCTGCGTATATCACAATGTTTCCACCAGATTTACGGACGGATTTGAATTCGGATTCGGGGCGGAGATAGGCATAAGTACCCAGAAGATCCACGCCAGGGGACCGATGGGATTAAACGAGCTTATGTCATATAAGTACGAGATCCGGGGTGAAGGGCAGATAAGGCCGTAATAATAAATGCGGCATCCTTGATAAAAAAGTAACGCTTGTATTAGAAATATTATTGTAGTAGAGTTTATGGAAGAATTTTTTATTGGAGGTGTATTGTATGGCAGTTAAAGATCTGGATTGGGCAAACATTGGATTTACCTATATCAAAACGGATTACCGTTATGTTTCAAATTATAAGAACGGCAGCTGGGATGAGGGTGCGATAGTCACCGACGCCACCATTGTGATGAGTGAGGATGCCGGCGTGCTCCACTATGCGCAGGAGTGCTTTGAGGGACTTAAAGCATACAGGACAGAGGACAACAGGATAGTCTGCTTCCGTCCCGACCTCAATGCAAAGAGAATGGTGGATTCGGCAAACAGACTGGAAATGCCGCCTTTCCCCGAAGACAGGTTCTTAAAAGCCGTGGAGGAAGTGGTAAGGGCAAATGAGGACTGGGTTCCTCCCTACGGCAGCGGTGCAACGCTCTATATCCGTCCCGTTATGTTTGCTACCGGCAATGTTATAGGTGTCAATCCCGCCGACGAGTATCAGTTCAGGATCTTTGTAACGCCTGTGGGACCTTATTTCAAGGGCGGCGCAAAGCCAATTTCCATAAAGGTCAGTGATTACGACAGGGCCGCACCCCACGGTACGGGAAATATCAAGGCCGGGCTGAATTACGCCATGAGCCTTTATCCTATCGTTAAGGCCCATGAAGAGGGTTTTGCAGAAAATCTGTATCTTGATGCGGGCAGCAGGACTTATATTGAGGAGACAGGCGGAGCAAATGTGATCCTTGTGGATAATGACGGGAACCTGGTAATTCCCAAATCCTATACGGATTCAATTCTACCTTCCATTACACGCCGCTCAATTGCCTATGTGGCAGAGCATGTTCTGGGTCTTAAGGTTACCGAGAGACCGGTTAAGCTTTCCGAGATCCCTGATTTTGCGGAAATGGGTCTTTGCGGTACTGCAGCAGTGATAAGCCCCGTGGGAAAGATCACCGATCACGGTAATGTTATAGAGATAAAGAGCGGCATGGATGAGATGGGGCCTGTTACAAAGAAGCTCTATGACACCCTGACCGGCATCCAGATGGGCCATATCGAAGGACCCGAGGGATGGGTACACGAGATCCCGTAAAGATTCATTCAGATGTCACCTGCAGTTCTGCAAGTGACTGTAATATAAGGAGCAGCATCATATGCCCAGATGTATAATGTCACCTCTGGATCTGACGGTTTCGGAACTCGATGATCTGATGAGGATCGCTATGGACATAATGGAGAAACCGGAAAAGTACGCCCATGCCTGTGACGGGAAGATACTGGCTACCCTGTTTTATGAACCAAGCACCAGGACCAGGCTGTCTTTTGAAGCGGCCATGCTGAGGCTTGGCGGGAAGACCATGGGCTTTCATTCCGCCGATTCCTCATCTGCCGCAAAAGGTGAGACTGTGGCGGATACCATAAGGGTCATTTCACAGTTTGCGGATATCTGCGCAATGCGGCATCCCAAGGAGGGTGCAGCCTTTGTGGCAGCGGAAAAAGCAGGTATTCCCGTTATAAATGCAGGGGACGGAGGACACCAGCATCCCACACAGACCCTGACTGATCTTATGACCATAAAAGCTCTGAAAGGGCATTTTGACGATCTGACAGTGGGCATGTGCGGGGATCTGAAGTTCGGAAGAACAGTCCACTCCCTGATCAGAGCTCTTGTAAGATACGCCAATGTGAAATTCATATTTATTTCCCCCGGGGAGCTGACACTTCCAAGCTATATAAGGGATGATCTTTTAATACAGAACAATATAGCCTTCAGGGAGGTTACGAAGCTGGAGGATGTGCTGCCGTCCCTGGATCTCCTATACATGACCAGGGTACAGCGGGAGAGGTTTTTTAACGAAGAGGATTATGTACGCTTAAAGGATTTCTATATCCTGGATAAAAAGAAGATGGAGCTGGCGGGAAAGGATATGCTGGTGCTTCATCCCCTTCCCAGGGTAAATGAGATCGCAACTGAAGTGGATAGTGATCCGAGAGCCGTCTATTTTGAACAGGTTCGGTACGGTATGTATATCAGGATGGCACTGATACTGAAGTTGCTGGAAGTGGAAGCTGCAAAAAAACAGTGATGATAATTGTGGGAATATCACTTAAGTAATATAGGGTGCAGGGTACAGGAAATGGCGGATAATAAAAGGGCACAGTATAAACTCCATGTTGGAAAGATAGAAGAGGGCTTTGTCATAGACCATATACAGCCCGGAAACGGTATGAGGATATACCGGGATCTGGGGCTTGACAAGCTTGACTGTGCTGTGGCGATAATCACCAATGCCATCAGCATGAAAATGGGCCGGAAGGACATGATAAAGGTGGAGATGCCTCTCCGGGAATACGATCTGGATATAATCGCTTTTCTTGACCATTCGGCTACGGTTGACATAATACAGAACGGAGAGATAATCGACCGACCGAGGATGGAGCTTCCGAAGGAAATTAAGAATGTAATAGCCTGCAAGAATCCCAGATGCATAACATCTGTGGAACGTGAGCTGGATCAGATATTTGTATTGACAGATGCAAAAAGCGGCACCTACAGGTGCCGCTACTGTGAAACCAAATTCCGGCAGGGATGATCATTCCTTCTCCCGTAAGGATTTTCCCTGAACTATCTCAAACTCAACTCCTGTGGAGTTGGGCTCATCATTTTCAAAGTTATAGTCCTTTCCGGGAAGGATGGCGTTAAGCACAATTCCCACGAAGGAGCCTACAGCCAGACCTGTAAAGGAAAGTGTCATGGTTCCGGCCTGAAATGCAATGGAGCCGGTGGCGGAATAGTTTATTCCTATTGAAAGCACCATGATCAGGGCTGCGATTATAACATTTCTGCTCTTACTGAAATCAACCTTTGTTTCCACGATATTTCTCACACCCACAGCAGAGATCATGCCATAGAGCACCAGGGAAATGCCTCCCATGGTGGCAGCGGGCATAACCTCGATTATTGCCGAAAACTTGGGGCAGAAGGAACAGATAACCGCAATTGCTGCCGCAATGCGGATAACCATGGGATCGTAGACCTCTGTAAGGGTGAGGACACCGGTGTTTTCACCGTAGGTGGTATTTGCGGGAGCACCGAAAAGAGAGGCCAGGGCAGTTGCGAGACCATCACCGGTAAGTGTCCTGTGGAGCCCCGGATCCTTTATGAAGTTTTCGCCGACGGTGGAGGAGATGGCGGAAATATCCCCGATATGTTCCATCATTGTTGCAAAGGCAATAGGAACTATGGTCAGGATAGAGGTAATAAGCAGTGCCGTATCCGCATTGCCGCGGGTAAAGATGGAAAACACGGTGGCATCCGGGTTTATGGGGAAGCCTATCCAGGGAGCCTCGGCAACAGGTGTAAAATCAATGATCCCCGCTATGGCAGCGGCTATATAGGAGCCTACAACACCGCAGATAATGGGGATTATCTTTATCATTCCCTTACCCCAGATATTGCAGATAACAATAATGGCTATGGCCACAAGGGCAACCCACCAGTGGGTGGAGCAGTTATCTATGGCAGACTGGCTTAAATTCAAGCCTATGGCAATGATAATGGGGCCTGTAACCACGGGAGGGAAGTATTTCATGACCCGGTTGGCACCGAAAGCCTTAAAAAGCGTAGCCAGTACAAGATATAAAAGACCGGCCACAGCCACACCGAAGCAGGCATAAGGCAAAAGCTCCTTTTCACCGTTTGGCGCTATGGCCGCATATCCTGCCAGAAAAGCAAAGGAAGAGCCCAGAAAGGCGGGTACTTTTCCTTTTGAGATAAGGTGGAATAAAAGAGTGCCGAGACCGGCAAATAAAAGAGTTGTGGAAACAGAAAGACCGGTGATCACGGGAACTAATACCGTGGCTCCGAACATAGCGAACATGTGCTGGACACCTAAGGCAAGGACCCTGGGTGCCCCCAGGACGGATGCGTCTCTTATGGGCTGGTCTCCGATCTCCGGTATAGGGTTTTGTGTACTCATGATATATAAATCTCCTTTCATTATATCCTGTATCTGTTTTTAGCTATAACATAGTCAATAAAATCGTTTTCCGGTATGGGTTTAGAGAAGAAGTATCCCTGCATGTAGTCGCAGCCCATCTCCCCTAAAACCCTGACCATTTCATTGGTTTCCACGCCCTCGCATAAGACTTTAAGACCCCTTGCCTGAAACATGGGGATAAGATCCTCGAGGATATTATTGTCCCGGCTGTTCTCAAAATCAGGGGATGAGAAATAGCTTTCCCCGCCTGCGGCAACGCTCAAGGCAAAGGACTGGTCAAAATATGACCAGACTATGGATTTGTCGATCTTTATTATACTTAAGGGAAGAGACAGCATATTCATCATATTCGAGTAGCCTGTGCCGTAGTCATCCAGAGAGAAGGAAAAGCCGTCTCTGGAGAGGCGCAGCATGTTTTCCATAACAATGGAGGAATCGGAGGCTGCTGTCTCCGTGATCTCAAGGTTTATAAGCTCCGCGGGCACCCCATAGGACTTCCTTATGGCGATAAACTCATCGGATAAATGATCGCTCATGCACTGTATTGGGGAAAGATTGACTTCTATATAGTCAAGCCCGAATTTTTTAATATCGTGGGTGCTGATAAAATGACAGATCTTTTTATAAACCTGAAGTCCCAGCTTGATAATGCTTCCGTTGGCTTCAGCTGTCTTAATGAACTCATCCGGGTAGATGACCCCGAGCTCCTTGTCGGTGATGCGTACCAGAGCCTCTGCGGAATTGATCCTGTCACTTACCGGACAGTAAATGGGCTGAAACCAGACCTCCAGGCTGTCGTTTTTCAGCGCCCGGTCCAGAGCTCTGCGTATCTTCAGTTCATGCCTGGTTTCGTGTGAAAGCTCATCATCAACTGAAATAAAGGAGAAGGGACCGTTTTTAACCGCGTCCGAAAGGGCTTTGCCTATGAGGGAGGTGATCTCTTCGATCCCCGATATGGTTATGTCAGAGGAAATATAGGCGTAGACTGGAGAAAACTGGAAGCTTAAGCCGTTTATTTCCCAGGTCTCCATAAAACGGCTGTCTATCCTTGTCTTTTCTTCGGAAAAGTCAAAAAAGCCTTTTTTTACAAGAAGGAAACGCCCGCCCTGGATATAGAAGGGTATCACGTCATCAGAGCAGACCTCGCGGTAGAGATATCCGGCGATTTCCTTTATAAAGGGACGTACTATTTCCTCACCGTAGGAATTCCTTATGACTGAATAGTTGGAAAAGCCTATGCAGAGTATGGAGCTTTTCACTTTTTCCCTGTAATACTCTTTCAGAAGCACAAGAAAACCTTCTCTGGAAAAGATCCCGATACGCTGATCCCTGTATGTGTCGGGATTCTGTACGGCTATAAACATAATCAGTACAGAAAGGGTAAAACCGGAACAGATAAGGGGGACATCCGGAAAGGCTGTCACCTGTATAAGTACAATAATATAGGAAATAAGAGTAAACACATAAAGGGATCTGCGTTCCATGGCGGTGGTCTCATCTTTGTAAATATGCATGTAAACACAGGTTATTATGAGCATCAGGCCAGAAAGAGTGTTTATGGCATAACCCAAGGGATGGATGACGTGGTTTGTTTCCTTGCTGTAGGAAAATACCAGCCCGGTAAAGGGTGATGTAATGATAAGAAGCTGAGAAATAATAAACATGGGCTGGGCAAAGATAGCCATGTGCCTGCTGTGAAGATTGTTCCTGTTTGAAAGACAGACAGCCAGATAATTGAAAACAAAGGGAATGGAAGCAAGAGAGGCATAGAAGATCATTATGGTGGCTGTGATGAACCAGGCAGGAAAGAAGTCGCTTCTGATCTCGGCAAATGAGGAAATAATGTCAAAAATGTCAGCTATCACGACATTAATGACCAGACTGTTAAAGGCCATATTCTTCCGGAGAGGCAGATCTTTCCGGATCATATTGTACGCCAGCATCACAATAAGTACAAACAGTGATGCCAGGCCATAGTCCATATTCCAGCTCATATCATCCTCTTAGGGAACCGTATCAATTACAGGTTTCCGAATGCAAAATCGGAAAATGCATTGGAAATCCCGCGTTCCTCGGGACAAGTGTCTTAAAAAAGCAAGACACGTGCCAGGTACGATCATTGAATTTCCGATGAAATTCAATGATTTATAGGTTTCCGAACGCAAAATCGGAAAATGCGTTCGGAAATCCCGCATTCTGCGGGACACGTGTCTTAAAAAGCAAGACACGTGCCAGGTACGATCATTGAATTTCCGATGAAATTCAATGATCTATACAATATCATAAATTTAATTGAAAAGAAATAATAAATATTGTATACTTTTGGGATGTTAAACGCCAACGGGAGGATGATTTGGGACAGCTTTCAAAGGGAAATAACAGAGGCAGCATATATGTGACGATAGCTGTCATACTGGGAATAGCTGTAAACGTGGGGCTTTCTTTTGTTGCTTTCTTTTTCGGGCTTCCTCTTTACCTTGATACCATAGGAACTATTCTGACTGCTGCTCTCGGCGGTCTTTTCCCCGGTGTCTTAACCGCCGTGGTTACAAGCGTTTTTTGCAGCCTGTTTAATCATTATTCCATATACTATACCCTTATCGGCGTTCTTGTTTCCTGTGCCACATCCTGGTTCGTGTCCGCCAATATCTTAAAAAAACCTCTTGGGATGACGGGATATATTTCGTTACTTTCATTCCTGGGGGGAGTTCCGGGAACGGTTTTTCAGTGGCTGCTTTTAGGGGGGCCGCAGTTCCAATCGGTAGCGGACACCTCGGAACTCATAAAGGAAACGACCGGGATAAGCTATATACTCAGCACCATGGTGGTAAATTTCGGACTGAATGCCGTGGATAAGGGCATTGCCGTTCTCATTGCTTTTCTCATCGTCCGGATGATCCCGGAAGAAGTGAAGACTGCCATGCGGAATTTCGGGTGGCATCAGGTTCCCATTTCCCCGAAGGAAATGAAGGCGCTCAGCAAAAGGAATAAGAACAGGGGGCATTCACTGGAGAAAAGGATGACCATGCTGCTTCTGTTTGCCGCAGCTTCCCTTACGGCTGTGATGTGCTGGATCAGTATTACGATCTACTACGACAATACAAAGAAAGAATATACGAAGAATGCAGCCAATGCCGCGAGATTTGCAGCGGGTGTCATTGATGCGGACAGGATCGGGGAATACATGAGACTGGGAGATGATGCCGAAGGTTATATGGAGACCAGGAACCTTCTCTACAGGATCAGGGATAATTCCCCGGGAGTTAAATATCTCTATGTGATAAAGATTGAGCATGACGGCTGCTATGTTGTATTTGATCTTGATACCATGGATGACCCTGCCTTAGCCCCCGGAGATAAGATAGAGTTTGAGGAGGCATTTTTACCGTATCTGCCCACTCTGTTTGAGGGAAAGGAGATCCCTCCGGTGGAATCTGATGATATCTCCGGGTGGGTTCTAACCGCTTATCATCCGGTGAAGGACCGTAACGGCAATACCGTTTGCTACGCCGCAGCCGATGTGTCCATGGAATTCTTATCTGGTTTCACCACGGATTTCTTTATTAAGACAGTTCTTATTTTCTCGGGATTTTTTATTCTGGTGCTTGGATACGGTCTCTGGAGCACCCGTTATTTTCTCTATTATCCCATCGGAAGCATGACTGCCTATGCTGATGATTTTGTACAGGAAAGCGACAACCAGAAGGATCTGGAAAAGAAGGTAAAGGCCATAAAGGATCTTGAGATCCGGACGGATGATGAGGTTGAATCCCTTTATCAGGCCATTTATAAGATGGCATCCGGGATGTCTGAACAGATGAGGGCAGTCCGTTATTATGCGGAAGCCACTTCCCAGATGCAGAACGGGCTCATTATCACCATGGCGGATATGGTTGAAAACAGGGATTCCGACACCGGAGCCCATGTCCAGAAAACCTCGGCTTATGTACGGATAATCCTGGATGGCCTGAAGAAAAAGGGCTACTATGAAGAAAAGCTCACAGACAAATATATTTCAGATGTTGAGATGTCAGCGCCTCTCCATGATGTGGGAAAGATACATATTCCCGATGCAGTGTTAAATAAGCCCGGGAAGCTCACTCCGGAGGAGTATGAGATAATGAAGACCCATACCACTGCGGGAAAGCAGATTCTGGAAAAAGCCATTCTGACAGTTCAGGGAGAAAACTATCTGAAGGAAGCGCGGAATATGGCGGCCTACCACCACGAACGCTGGGACGGAAAGGGATATCCAGAAGGTCTTTCCAGAGAAGTGATACCCTTGTCTGCCCGGGTAATGGCTGTGGCGGATGTTTTTGACGCCCTTTCATCCCCCAGGGTATATAAGCCGCCTTTCCCGCTGGAAAAGGCCCTGGATATGATAAGGGAAGGCGCCGGTACCCAGTTTGATCCTAAATGTGTGGAAGTATTCATGGATGCACTGCCTGATGTAAAGGCAGTTCTTAAGAAGTACAATGAAGAATAATCGGAGATTTTACAATAAACCTATGATCAGGAAAAAAGCTGTAATCGTAACAGCCGTTCTTATGCTCATGACAACGGTTGTTATGAATACAGCCTTTGTTTTGGCATCTGAGAAGAGAGCCGGTGCGGCGGCGGGGGAAGCGGACGCTCCGGAGGGTGAAGCTGCACCCGGACAGGGCGGGGAAGTGAAGAACGGAGGCGGATATGCGGCATCCGGGCAGTTAGAGGGCGTGGGTTATACTGCCAAAATATATGATGCCACAAACGGTCTTCCCACCTCCGATGCAAACTGGATACTCGGATCTAGTGACGGGTATATCTGGATCGGCGGCTATAGCGGTATCATCCGTTTTGACGGCAGGACCTTTGAGAGAATGGATGCCTCCGGGGGCCTTACCAGCGG
This sequence comes from uncultured Lachnospiraceae bacterium, assembly GCA_946407725.1. Classification (GTDB taxonomy): domain Bacteria; phylum Bacillota; class Clostridia; order Lachnospirales; family Lachnospiraceae; genus NK4A144. The sequence continues at coordinate 26,675 of CAMJPM010000009.1, read as the reverse complement.
AAGGGTGATGTTCGAGGACAGGCGCGGAAGGATATGGGTAGGCACCAACGATAATGGTGCCGTAATGATGGACGGCATCAACAGTGTACACTACACTTATAAGGAAGGCTTAAGATCATCCTCTATTAGGGCCTTTGCGGAGGATGATAACGATAACATTTATATCGGATCTACCAGCGGCATCTCCTTTGTTGACGGGTCGGGAAACTTAAATCAGCTGCTGGATGAAAGGCTTAATGACGAGACTATATGGAGGCTGGTATCCTCATCCGACGGCAGGATCTACGGAAACACCAGCAGCGGTGCGGTATTCTGTATAGAAAACAGTACCGTGACGGAATTTTACACCCATGAGGACCTGAAGATCCCCATGATCTATACAATCTTTGCGGACCCCGATAATCCCGGGATGGTTTACTACGGCACGGAAGGCAGTGAGATCTTCCATGGGAAATTTGGAGACAGCAAAGATAAGCTGGAAAGCATACTGGCAGATCCCCTGGCCAATATCGAATGGATCACTTCCGCATCCGGAAGGATCTGGGCCTGTTCTCAGGAGCTTTCCGGGTATCTGGACGATAAAAAACGTTTTCATGTCCTTAATAATCTTCCCATGAATAATGCAATATATATGCTGACAGAGGATTATCAGGGAAATCTCTGGTATGCATCCTCGAGGCAGGGTGTCATGGAGGTGGTCACCAATAACTTCTTAAATGTAACTGAAGAAGCGGGAGTCAAACCTGAAGTGGTAAATTCCACCTGCATGAGGGACGGGCTTCTCTATGTGGGAACAGACAGCGGCCTTCATATACTGGATGGCAGCAGGACCCAGAGCAATGAACTCACAAAAATGCTGCAAAACACCAGGATACGCTGCATCACAAAGGATAATGATGAAAACCTCTGGATTTCCACCTTTACAAATAACCTGGGGCTCATTTGCTACGGCAGGGATGGAAAGATCACAAGCTATACCGAAGAAAACGGTATGACCAGCAATCTCGCAAGATGTACAGTGACCGCGTCTGACGGCTCCGTCATAGCCGGCACCAATGACGGAATAAACATCATAAGGAACGGAGTGATCGAACGCTCCATTGAACATTCTGATATTATCAGCAATACTGTATTCTTAACCGTGGAGGAGGGTGAAGACGGTGAGATCTATGCAGGAACGGACGGAGACGGGATATATTGCATCGGTAAGGACAGGGTCAGAAAGCTGGGAAGAGAGGACGGCCTTACAAGTGATGTGATCCTGCGTATCAAGAAGGACACAAAAAGGGATGTTTACTGGATAATTACCTCGAACTCCATTGAATATATGAAGGATGGCAGAATAGTAAATGTAGACACCTTCCCCTATAACAACAACTTTGACATATATTATGGCGATGACGACAACCTCTGGATACTGTCCTCCTACGGGGTCTATACCATAAAGGCCCGGGAAATGCTGGATAACAATGCGGTTGATTACAGGCTGTATACCATAGCTAACGGTCTTACGGGAGCGGCCACCGCAAATTCCTTCAGCGAACTTGCGGATGACGGAAATCTGTATATATCCTGCAGGAACGGAGTGAGCAGGGTAAATATCAATCACTATTTTGACCAGTCCGCCAGGATAATAACCGGAGTGAGATCAGTAAACTGCAGCAATGCCGGAGAAATCCTGCCTGACGGAGACGGTGTTTATACCATACCTTCAGAGGCAGGGCGTATCCAGATAACTCCAGCGATCCTGGACTACACCATGACTAATCCCCTCATACATATGTATCTGGAGGGAAGCAATGATGACGGGATCACTGCAGAACAGAGTGACCTGAAGCCTCTTGAGTACACGGGCTTAAGCTATGGTGAATATGTGCTCCACATCTCGGTTCTGGACGAAAGCACGGGAGATGTGTATCAGGATCAGACCTTCAGAATAGTAAAGGAGCCGCAGCTTCAGGAGCTTCTGGCTGTGCGGATCCTCCTTATAGCGCTTATTGCAGCTCTGGTAGGCATTATAGTGTGGAGGGTGATGACCGGGACCGTAATCCGCAGGCAGTATGAAGAGGTCCGGAAGGCAAAGGAAGAGGCGGAACGGGCAAACAGCGCAAAGTCACGTTTCCTTGCCAATATGTCCCATGAGATCAGAACCCCCATTAATACCATAATGGGAATGGATGAAATGATACTCCGGGAGGATGCCGAGGGTGTACCAAAGAGCTATTTCATGTCGGTCATAAACTATGCCCTGGATATAAGGAATGCGTCGGAATCCCTGCTGGGCCTCATCAATGACCTTCTTGACATATCAAAGATAGAATCCGGAAAAATGCATCTCGTGGAACAGGAATATGACAGCGCGGAGCTCCTCCGTTCCTTAGTCTCCATGATAAGGGTGCGGAGCATTGAAAAGGACTTAAGCTTTGATGTGAAGATCGATGAAAAACTGCCTGTACGTCTCTACGGCGACTGCGGAAAGATAAAACAGGTGGTGCTCAATCTTCTCACAAATGCAGTAAAGTATACGGCTGCCGGAGGTCTCACCCTTACAGTTTCTGTAACGGGCACAAAGGATAACAGCTGTGATCTAAGGTTTTCCGTTAAGGACACTGGTATAGGCGTAAAGGAAGAGGATATGGAAAAGCTTTTCACTGCCTATGAGAGACTGGATGAGGAAAAGAACAGCGCCATTCAGGGAACCGGCCTGGGACTTGATATTTCAAGGCGTTTCTCCGAGCTTATGGGTGGAAATCTCTGGTGCGAGAGTGTTTACGGAGAGGGATCAGAGTTTATCCTCACCCTGTCCCAGAAGATAGTGGATGAAAAATGCATAGGAGTCTTCAACGAGCATGTGAACGAGAGGGCAAAGGGTCCCTATGTGCCCCAGTTTATAGCACCGGATGCGGATGTCCTCGTGGTGGATGACAATCCCATGAACTTAAATGTGATAAAGGGACTCCTAAAGGCCACCAGAGTTTTTGTGACTACAGCCATGAGCGGTGAAGAGTGCCTTGAAAAGCTGAAATACGGAAAATTCAATGTGGTGCTCCTTGACCACATGATGCCCGGCATGGACGGTGTGGAGACCGTGGGAAAGATCAGGGAGAAATATCCTGATCTTCCGGTATACGCCCTGACGGCAAATTCCATGGCCGGGGGAGAGGAATTCTATAAGTCAAAGGGCTTTGACGGATATCTCACAAAGCCTGTGGACAGTGTTGTGCTGGAAAAAGCCATAATGAAGCATCTCCCGGAGGAGATCATGATGAAGCCCGTGGCAGCCGATGTGCCGGAAGAGCCGGATGAGCTGCCGGAAGACCTGCTGTGGCTCACTGAGACCGAGGGCATAAACGTTCCTGACGGAATAAAGAATTCCGGAGGAGTATCCTCATACATATTCTCGCTGAAGCTCTTCCTTGATACTATGGAAGACAATGCCGGGGTGATAGAAAAGGCCTATGAGGAGGGGGACATAAGGCTCTATACCGTAAAGGTTCACGCATTGAAGAGCTCGGCAAGGATAATAGGCGCAAATGATCTCTCTTCTCTGGCTGAAAAGCTGGAGGAAGCCGGAAACAAGAAGGACATGGGCTTTATCAAAGCCAACACCGACAGATTTTTAGATGATTACAGATCATATAAAGAAAAGCTTGGAAGGATGAACGCAGGATCCGGGGATGATGACCGTCCGGAGATCGACCCGGAGGAGCTTAAAGGCGCCTATGAGGCCTTAAGGGAATGTGTTCCCCAGATGGATTATGATGCAGTGGAAATGATCCTGTCACAGCTCAAGGAGTACAGGCTCCCTCCGGAGGATGGGGAGAAGGCCGCCGCACTTGAAAAGATGCTTAAGGTTCTTGACTGGGACGGCATGGAAAAGCTGCTCACATAAGAAGCGGGGGGCTTAAAACGGCTTCTTAAAGATTAAGCAGGTTTTTAGCGGCAAGGTAGGGGATATGTGGTATGTGATACAGGCCCGCAGCGGGGAGGAAGAGCTGATAAAGCGCTACATAGAGGAATTGCAGGACAGGGAGAGCTATGGGAAACTGTTCATACCCCTTTATGAAGAAGTGAGGCGCAGCGGGGGCAATAACAAGATCATTTTCAGGAAGATGTTTCCGGGGTATCTCTTCATTGAGACGGAGGCTCCGGAGCATATTTATGATTCCCTGAAAAAAATCCCGAAATTCAAACGTATCCTTTCCATGGGAGAAAAGAAAAATGAGGACGAACGGCTTTTTATCCCGGTGGGATCAGAAGACCAGGCATTCCTTGAATCCGTAACAGATGACGGAGTGATGCATGTGAGCTACATACGTATGAAAAACCACCGCTATATAGAAAAGATGGTGGGTCCCCTGGCGAGGTACAGAAATCATATCTCAAAGCTGGATATTCCCCACAGGAGAGCCATAGTGGATGCGGAGCTCTTTGGGAAAAGACGCAGGATCCGCTTCGGGCTATGGGCTGAAGGGGATCCGCCGCTTCACTGGATAGACGTAAAAATGGGGATGGCAGAGGAGCTTCCCGTAGACCAAGGGGCTGTTCCGGATATAGGTATCCATCCGGGAGACAGGGTAAAAGACGATACCGGGATATACGCCGGTATGGAATTTACCGTGATCTCGGTAAATCCCGGGAGAAGAACCGTGAACACCACTTTTACCATGAATGGCATTACCGCCGGTCTGGAGCTCAGTGCGGATCAGGTAACTGTTGTGGTTTGACGTTGTAATTCAGTAGGCCGGCAGGCCGTTTAATTGTAACGGTTTGACGGATATGTGCAAAAAGTGGTAAAATTTTTCCCAGAGGTTATAAAAAATAGTAAAAATGCCGATATCATAATAGGCAGCTGCAGCAATCGTACAGTGCCTTAGAAAATATGCGAACGGACTCGCTGTTTATCGTGCTTTCAGACTGGTGTACGGTAATACTTTTTGATGGATCCTTCGTATTTTTACGGAGGTTTTTTCTTACACGATGCCGTATTTTTAAGACGTCACCGGCGGTTTTGCCATTGTATGTTCCGGATGGTTACGGTTTATGTGTTTTCAAGAAACAGCCCGGATCATTAAGTCAGCCCTGCTGTGAATGATCCCGCTGTGGACATGATTTTTTATACAGTCACATTTAAAGGGGAATGTGATATGGCGGAGCACGGGGAAAAACGGGGTTGTGAAAACGAAACAAAAAGGTTATCGGGTTTATGCCCCGGCATGAAAGGAGAGACTATGGGTATCGAAGGAATTGGCAGCAGTGCTTACAGAATGAATGAAATGGAGATCAAGCCGAAGGAACAGGTTGTTGAACAGGATCCCGAGGCGGTAGAGAAGGTGAGTGAAGTTACCGTTAACAAGGATGAAGCTGCAAAGGACGGTTCCGAAAAAGATGAATTTATGAGTGAAAGCGAAAAGCAGAAAAGGATGGAACGCCTTCAGGATACATTAAAGGATCACAACGTGGAGATCAGCTACAACGAGGAAGTTAACCGTTACGCCATAAAGATCCTGGACTCCAATACAAAAGAGGTCGTAAAGGAGATCCCCTCGGAAAAGACCCTGGATATGTTTGCGAGAATGCTGGAGATCGAAGGCCTTCTGGTGGATGAGAAGAGGTAGTGTCTTAAGGGTGGCAGGCACCAACGTTGGGTTTTTGAAAGGGAAGGTGATTTAAGAAAAACTATCAGGAGGATGGCAATATGGAAGCGGCAGAGACAAAGGGATACACAATAGAAGATATTTACGCTTTACCTGAAGGTGAGAGGGCAGAGCTTATTGATGGGGTGTGGTATGATATGGCTTCTCCCGGAACTTTGCATCAGGCCATTGTTATGGCTGTGGCGGCTGAATTCCGGGATCATATCAGGGACAAGGGTGGAAAATGCAGAGTATTCTCATCCCCGGTGGCAGTATTTCTGAAAAGAGATAACAGAAATTATCTTGAGCCTGATGTCATAGTTGTGTGCGATGAAAGCAAGCTTGATGAAAGAGGCTGCAACGGCGCACCTGATATAGTGGTTGAGGTGGTATCCCTTTCCAGCAAAAAACTGGATTACGGTATCAAACTTTTCAAATACCGCATGGCGGGAGTCCGGGAGTACTGGATCATAAATCCGGAAACAAAAACCATAAATACATTCAGGTTTTCTGACGAGGAAGAAAGCGAACTGGGAGATCAGGTCACGTTTGACGAAGAAATACCCTGTGGATTATTTCCGGACCTGAAGTTGGTGCTGTCAGAAGCGCTTTAGTTATATCTAAGGGCGACAGATGCAGGACTTACTCGATTTGATCCTTTACAACTGAATACAGATCTGCTATCATATGCAAATCTTAAATATGGAACTGCCGCTTTAGGCTCTCGGGCATCTCGCCCAAAAATCCCAAGAGAAGCATAAGAATAGCAGATAAATGATCAATCTTTCTATTGTTCTCCAGAGATTCTGATACATTTCTACCTTTTGCAGCAGTTACAAAAATGTATGCAAAGGAGGAAAACAGATGACAGAGAAGAAACCAGTTGATGCGAACGATCTATATTCGCCTACGCCATATGATGATGCTTTCAGGATTATGGAGGGAGCGTGTGATGATCTGCTTGTATCCCTTGTGAACTATTTATTCGGTGAATCTTTTGGCCCGGAGGCTGAAGTAATAAGGTTACGGAATGAACACTTCAGTGAAGGGACAGATGGATCAGTACAAAAAAGGATTACGGACTCACATTTCAGCATTTCAGAGAATGGTGTTATTAAAAAATACCATATTGAGTGCGAAAGCGGTGGATTCGATAATTCTATTCTAATCAGAATTTTTGAGTATGTTTCACAGATCGCTCTTGATGAAGCGGAAAGGACACCGACAAAGCTCAGGATAAGGTTTCCGTATACAGGATTGCTTCTTCTAAATGGAGGTGACAACGTAGCGGATAAGGCAGAGATTGACATTATTACTCCTGATGGGGAAATAAAGTATAACGTCCCGATAATAAAGCGGAAAAACATAGAGCTTGATGAGATTTTTAATAAAAAACTATATTTTCTCATACCGTTTTATATCCTGAATTATAAGGATAAGCTCAACGAGCTGGAAAAGGATGAAGGAAACTGGAACGATCTTGTTCAGCATTATAAAGAAATATTCAGACGGCTTGAGAGTGAATACAAAAAAGGTGAACTGCCGCTTTTTTCTCTTGGCGTTATTATTGAGACAATGGAAAGGGTGGCTTATAACATGACATTAGGACATGGGACTGTAAATACGAAAGTAGGTGAAATTATGGGAGGACAGTATAAGGAATTAGAGTGGATAAAAGCCTGGAGAGAAGCTGAAGCTAAGGGAAAGGCAGAAGGAAAAGCAGAAGGAGCTGAAGAACAGTTAATCAACATGATATGTCGCAAACTCAAAAAAGGAAAAACCGTTTCTCAGATTGCAGAGGAACTTGAAGAAGACGAGGCTACCATTCAGTCAATTGTGAATACAGCCGAGAAATATGCCCCTGAATATGACATAGAAAAGATAGTGAAGGATGTTTTGGCACCGGTGTAGGGGGATTGAATACAGAACGGAAAAAATCAGAGTCTTAAGGGTGACAAGCACCAGGAATACAGGATGATATGGATATTTTTGAGGCTTTGTTGAAGCAGTAGTTATGAAATAACGTAGTACTTATTGTTAGTTAGGATAATGGTATATTGAAAGGGAATTAATGAACGAGAATAATAGTCAAACCAGAAGTGATGATGAGAATGCATATTGTGAATTCCTGAAAGATCATGCGGATCAGATGTTATTAGAAAACTCCAGTGATAGTATTGATGAAATGCTGACTACTTTGGTGGAAGCAGGATTTGTTTCAGAGACAGGTGAGATAATACAATGACAAAATACTCTCAAAATCTGTTATGGAGTGTAGGAATAAAACCGGTTCTGGATGAAATTTTAAATGATCTGCTGCCTAATGATATAGAAAAATTCCATGTTGAAAGAATTCCCGATGAAAAATATAAGGCTGTTTTATTTCAAACATACGATGAAAGTCGCATCTATATTAAAGAGCATTTTTTTGATGTTGGTGCAGATGATGATAATCTTATAGACTGTCATAAGGTTTGTAGTTGTATAGTATATTCATTACTTAAAAATCGCTTCTTAGTATATGATTTAAGATCAGATATTTCTGATGAATTGTTATTGTCCAATTATAAGGCTGCCTTTTTAGGGGGAACAAGATGCCTTTTTGTACTTTCAGTTGCCAGACTTCAAAAGTATGGCAAAATTGAACTTGCTAAATGCCTCTGGAGGAAAGGAGCATTTGTTTTTCCTGAAACAAATAAGGGACATGATTCCTATGTTATTGGAAGAGCAAAGTCTTTTGGCTTGAATGAGACATATGACAGAGATTTTGATTATCTGGCATGTTCAGATATGTTGTTTTGGATAGAAAAATATAATTTATTTAAGGTAAAGGAAGAGAGTGGCTCTTTGATAAGAATTGGATAGTTACAGTCGTGATTGCGTCATGGAAATTAATGATGATTTAATTTATGACGGTTATACTAGGCGTGGAAGGAAGCAAATGTTGAAGAGGATGGATATTCCAGTGAGTACTTCTCATGCTATTTTCACGTATTTTAATAGCGGGAGCATTTGCTCGCAGCTTTTGAGGAACTATTCCGGGATAGATTTCCTGGAGAATGTCAAACCTGAGGACATCGAGGATATATCATTTATCATGTTGATCAACAGGTTGAGAAATGTGGAGGAATTCAAGAATCTAGTTTTTCTTGTTGGCTATCTTGATGATATGGGAAAAGCACCAGGAGATGTGTTGATCATATTTAGGAAACTGATCCAGGCATATCTTAGAGAGATCAATCTTCCGGAGGAGGAAATATTTGATCTTACAGATCAGATAGAAGGAGGCAACATGAACCGGCTTTTTGAACACTTTAATGGATTTGATATACAGGAAGTAAGAAGGGAAAGCAGAGAAGAAGGAACGGAAGGGAAGAAGGAAGAGAGGTGCATATAATTGAGCTTATATGTAAGAAACTCAGGAAAGGCAAGTCTGTATATCAGATTGCAGAGGAACTCGAGGAAGATGAATTTACCATACAGGCAATCGTGAATATTGCTGAGAAATATGCTCCTGAGTATGACGTAGAAAAGATAGTGAAGGATGTTTTGGCTCCGGTATAGGGGATTGAATATAGAACGGAGAAAATCAAATACTCCCATTAAGAGCGCCAGGCACTAGGAGTTTGGACGTGCTGATAAACAGAGTAAAAAAAGATAATATATAAATTGGATTGACAGTATTTACAATTGAATATAGATCTGCTATCATATGCTGATCTCAAATATGGAACTGCCGCTTTAGGCTCTCGGGCATCTCGCCCAAAGATCCCAAGAGAAGCATAAGAATAGCAGAAATCGTTACCACGTTTTTCCTTCTTTTTCTACAAAGATTCTGATCCGTTTCTTCCCTTTGCCGCAGTTTCTGAAACTGTGTGCAAGGAGGATAGAAAATGAGACAAGATAACGCTTTTGATGAAAAGATGGGGCACAAAGGTAATCCATTAGATTCCTTTACTCCTTATGATGATGCATTTAGAACAATGGAGGGGGAATGCGATGATCTTTTAATTCCGCTTGTTAATTATTTTTTTCATGAGGACTATGGTACAAACGCAAGGGTTACAAGGCTTCGAAACGAGCATTTTGTTGAGAGCCCTGATGGTTCCAATAAGAAAAAGATAACAGATTCACATTTTGGAATAACCGACAGGGGAAGATCAAAGCTATACCACTTAGAATGTGAGAGCGGAAAATATGATGGAACGATCCTGGTAAAGATGTTTGAATATGGATCTCAGATAGCCGTCGATGGCAATATAAATAATAAGATTCAATTAAACGTGAGTTTTCCAAATGCAGGGGTTTTGCTTTTGAGAGGCAGGGAGAATGATCCAAACGATGCAGGGATAGTAATTGAAACTCCCGGCGGATCTGTCAATTACAGCATTCCCATATATAAGGTGCGAGACTTTGATACAAAGGTTATATTTGAAAACAGACTATATTTTCTGATACCATTTCTTATTTTTAATGATGAGAGCAGATTTAGTATTCTTGATAAAGATGAAAAAAGCAGGAATGAGCTTGTTGGTAAGTATCATAAACTGATGGTGAGACTTTCGGATGAAGTGGATGAGGGCAGATTGTCTGGGTATTCGCTTAGTCTGATCGTGAGGTTTGTCGCAAGTATTTGGAACAATATTACTGCCGGGTATAAGACCCTACAGGAGAAAGTGGGTGATATTATGGGCGGACATGTTTTAGAATTGGATGTAGTTGTTGCGCACAGGCAAGGTGTGGCAGAAGGAAAAGCAGAAGGAGCTGAAGAACAGCTAATCAGCATGATATGCCGTAAACTCAAAAAGGGAAAAACCGTTTCTCAGATTGCAGAGGATCTTGAGGAAAGTGAAATTGATATCTCAAAAATATATACCATTGCCCGGAAATATGCTCCTGATTATGATGAAGAGAAGATTATAGAGGAATACTGGAGGGAAAAGACAGATAACAAACGGGAGGTTTCTTAAGGGTGAGAGGCACAGAACATGTGAATGTGCAAAATAGTTATAGCTTATAGAGGGGACGTTTATGTATTTAACGGGATATCATGGAACTAACAAAGAAGCAGCTGATAAAATAATGGAAAGGGGAAAGTTTTTGATTTCAAAAGGGGACAAACAGTGGCTTGGTGATGGTATTTATTTTTATCCGAATTTTGGAGATGCGTATAATTGGAAATACAGAGATAGTGATCCGGAGGCAGAGATAATAATACATGCTATTATCAAAATAGAGGATGATGAATATTAAGAGATTGATTCAAACAGAGGGTTAGAAATTTTTAGGAAATTGAGCGATGAAATCAGCAAGAGCGCTGGTATAGAGTCTAAAGGGGCGGAGAGGAATCTATAGTGAACGACATTAATAAGTTTACTTAAAGCTACACAATGACTTCAGTTGATAATTGGGCGTTTCCCATTCCTTAAATGCCTTATTGACAGTTTCCTTAAGCGCTGACAAGGTTGGGAAGAAAACATTATGGGTATTCTCTTTCCGGGTTATTCGCCATACTTGCTCTATAGAATTCAGATCCGGCGAATATGGGGGAAGTATCAAAAAAGACACCTTGTTGGATATATCGGCATAGTCTGACTGTTTCTCTGTTTCGACAAGACGTAAGGTTTTCTTATGCCACGGAGCGTTATCCATTACAAGCACATAATGCTTCCCTTCTGGAAGTGGCTTGGATGTCAAAAACTCACGAATTGAGGATATCGTGGTTTCATAGTTGAATGTTTCAGGAGTGGCAGCAAACAGTTCTCCTGTCTCAGGTATTATAAATCCACTGTAGGATGTCTTGAATCGCCTGGGAAATGATTTTACCGTGGGAGCGCTTCCCTTTTTGAACTATCCGCAGGTGACAGTGGTCTGTATCTGGAAATGTACTTCATCCTGATACACCAAAACAGCAGTATCGTCCACTACTATTTCGTGGCGCTTTTTTTAAGCTCATTTCGCTCGTTCGTATTCTCATATCCTTTTGAGGGATACGGTTGGGGGCGGATATGTGAAAAGCCGTATTCTTTGGGATCCGACTGGAGGATGGCGTCAATCTTTTTACACTGTTCATCCGTTAGCTTTGGGATGGCTCCCTTGTGTCCTTTGGGTCTTAGGGCATCAAACCCATGCTCATCGGCTGTTTTCACCCATCCGGTAACAATCACCTTGCTTACTCCAGCCATAGCGCTTATCTCGGAGGCGGGAAACCCTGACAGAACCATATTTACGGCGAAGACCCTAAAATGAAATCGTGATTCATCAGATGACGACATAATAGCTTTACCTTGTTTTAGCAACAGTTCAGGATCCGTGTTATATTTTCTGTTATTCATAATTGTGGCTCCTCCAATTAGAGTATACCACAAGTAAAACATTATTTCAAAGTAAATCTAACAATGTCGTTTACTATAATTAAATGATTTCGAGGAATGAATAACATAAAGGTCGAATGGATAATACTATAGACATAGGTATTCGCGCGCTTGTCTTCCACGACCTTGATGGGGTTGCGCTAAGCAAGAAATCTATCTACGTCATATGGCGCGATGCGATAAGGCGTACGGTACTTGGATCGCATTCAACTGTCTTAAGAAGCAGGAGGAACTCAAAAGCATGGAAATCTTATTAGTCGTACTCCGCGCGCATGTCAATGATAAAATGTTGTGATTAATCAAGGAGGTCAAACAGACCGGGCTCGAAAGAGTTCCTGATAGTTTTTTATGATATGAAGAAAAAAGTTGTTCTAAACGGTAATTGCCACACAAGAGCGCTTTGTGATATGTTTGCACTTTTTCCGGAATTTGATAAGTGGTATGAAATTATCCCCATTCCAATGATACATGAAAATGATAAGGGCGAAATAGGGGATGATATCCTTGCGATGTCAGATGTGTATATTCATCAGGACATTCGTAGAGAAAACAAGTTCGGGTTTAAATTGTCTGACGAATACACACTATCGAAGCTTTCAGATAAATGTATTAGTATCGTTATCCCTAATCTTGTTGGGTTTGGTGGGTGGTTGTATCCGAATTTGGGAAGATTGATAACCAATGAAGATAAAACAGAGAACTACTGTTTTGAAGATAGCGTTTTGGAAGAAGCCTATAAACGATTGGGATCAAATTCCTTGATAGATGACTATATTGAGTATTATTATGCCTATAAATTCGATGAATCAATAATCAAGAACAAGTTTGATGAAGATTGGAGTAAAATTAAAAGTAGAGAAGAAAACTGGGATATAAAGATAGCAGATTATATTGAACAGAAGTTCAAATGCATTCCTATGTTTGTGGATGCAGGACATCCTTCCAAATATCTTATGCGAAAAATCGGATTTGATGTATTGGATATGCTGGAAATCAATTATTCTGAAGAAAACCTTGAGTATGAGAGCTATTTGGGTATTCCAACGCCCATACTTCCTTCGGTAAAACTCTATTACGGCATATCTTTTGATCTGCCATATGAACAAAGGAAATCTAGATTCTTTGGTAATTATTCAAGATTTGATGAATCTCGGTATATTAGTGAGTATGTTTATGAATATATAAAACTTGCGCATTCCGTGGACCTTCAATTCGAAGAATAAAGGGAGTTTTTGGATCCTAATGAGAGTTGATAATGCAATAATAATGGCAGCGGGAACCAGCTCGCGATTTGCACCTTTATCGTATGAAAAACACAAAGCCTTCACTGAAGTTAAAGGTGAAGTGATGATAGAGAGACAGATTGAGCAGTTGAAAGAAGCAGGTATACCCGAAATAATAATAATCACAGGTTACAAATCAGATCAGTTTCGGTATCTTATATCTAAATATGGAGTTGAACTTATTCATAACCAAGAATACCTGGTTAGAAATAACAATGGCTCCATCATGGCGGTCCGGGATTGCCTTGGAAACAGTTATATATGTTCCTCGGATAACTATTTTTGTATTAATCCCTTCGAATCAGAAGTGGATGAATCCTATTATGCTGCTGAATATGCTGACGGAAATACCAATGAATGGTGCATTACAGAAGATGAGGAAGGATATATTGATTCTGTTTCGATTGGTGGGAATAATGCTTGGTATATGATGGGTCATACTTTTTGGAGCAACGATTTTTCAAAAAAGTTTTTGTCTATATTGAAGGATGAATATAACTTGCCGGAAACAAGAGATAAATTATGGGAAAAAATATATGCAGCTCATCTTGATGTGTTAAAAATGAAAATCAGAAAATATGATCCGCATATTATATACGAATTTGATACTTTAAATGAGCTGAGGGAGTTTGATGAATCGTATTTATCAGACACAAGATCAAATATCATTAAAGGAATAATTCGCGAACTGAATATATCAGAGTCAGATATTGTAAATATACAACCCATGAAATCCGATTCGATGGAAGCAGTGGGTTTTGAATTTGATTGTTCGAAAGGCCATCATAAATATAAATATAATAGCGGCTTATTATAATAAACATAGTGAGGAGAAAAAATGAGCGAACTTATAAGAGAAATTGAGGAAGCAGATATTCCACAAATACGTGATCTATTAAAAATGGTATTTGGTGATGCTGAATGGAAGGAAATTCAGCGACTTGGCGGAATGACCAATCATTCGTACAAAGTCACAAGGAATGATGATCAGGAATACCTTGCAAGGATACCGGGCGAAGGAACAGAGAAAATGATCAATCGCTTGGATGAACGTAAAAGCACAGAACTTGCATGCAAACTTAATATTGATTCTGAACTGTTGTATTTTGGCGATGATGGAAGAAAGGTTATGAAGTTTATTCATGATCCTCAAGAAATGAATGAGGACGTTATGAAAAAAAATGAGAATCTTAAACAGGCTTCAGCAATATTTCGAAAATTACATACTTGCGGTGAAAATACCGGAGTTAGGTTTGAGGTGTTTGAAATGGCCGAACTGTACGAAAGCATTATTCGAGATGGCGGCGTTCGCTTTTATGATGATTATGATGAAGTTAAACAGACGGTAATGAGAATTAAAGAAGCTGTGGATAAAAAGTGTGAACCTCATAGGGTTCCGTGCCACAATGACTCTTTGATGGGAAACTGGGTGCTTGATGGTGAAGGGAGACTGTATTTGATTGACTGGGAATACAGTGGAATGAATGAAGCTATGTGGGATCTGTCGTGTCTTTCAATCGAAGCTAACTATTCCAGCGATAATGATAGAGACTTATTAAAAGAGTATTATGGAAAGTCTCCATCAGTAGACGAGAAAAAGAGATTTGTTGCAGCAAAATTGTATGTAGATTATTTGTGGACGCTTTGGGGACTGACAAGAGTGCCTTTCGATGGACAATTTATGCAGGAATATGCTGATGAAAGATACAAACGCTTAAAAAAGAACATTGAAGTATATCGGGGATTGAAGTAAGGAGGAGAAACTATGATAGCCGGTATTATTGCTGGTATTACATGGGCAATTGAAACAATTATTCTCGGGGTTGCTCTTTCAATGACTCCTTTTGTTAGCGGAGAGCAGGCAATATTTTTAGCTCCGTTTGTATCTACCTTTATACATGACGCATGTTCTGCTATATGCGCCTGTGTTTATAACGCAATTAGAGGCAACTTACCCGGAGTTATAAAGGCGATTAAAACAAAAAGTGGACGGTTTGTTTCCTTGGCGGCTGTTATTGGTGGTCCTGTAGGAATGACGGGATATGTTCTTGCGGTTGCAAACATGGGAGCTTCGATAGGTGCGGTTGCAAGTGCGATTTTTCCTGCAATAGGTGCGGTTCTTGCATATATTTTTTTAAAAGAAAAAATGCAATGGTATAGATGGATCTTTTTGATATTGAGCTTATTGGGAGTATATGGACTTAGTTATAGCCCAGAAATAAACATAAATAATTTTTGGCTGGGCTTCCTCGGTGCACTTATGTGCGCATTTGGATGGGGCATAGAAGCAGTTATTATTGCAAAGAGCGTTCAGGATGATGCAATTACAGATGAGATTGCTCTTCAAATCCGCCAGACTACAAGCGCGATCGTTTATGGAATCGTTATCCTACCCATTATGAGAGGGTGGGGATTTACGGCAAGTTTGTTTTCAAATACAGGTTGTTTGATTCCTACAATTGCTATTGCAGCATTGTTTGCAACAGTGTCATATCTTTTTTATTATAAGGCCATTTCTCAAATAGGTGCATCGAAGTCTATGGCATTGAATGTTTCTTATTCTGCATGGGCTGTGATCATATCTATAGTTGTTCTTAAGCAATATAGCTTACTTAATCCTATTACGATCGTTTGTACGATTGCGGTTCTTGCCTTTGGAATATTAGCTGCGGCAGATTACAAAGAATTGTTAGGGAATAATGATGAATAATAATGGTGTTGAGAAGCCAATATATGTAACCAAATCATCTATGCCACCATATGAGGAGTTCTATGAGCCGATAATACCACTGTTGGAATCTTATTAGCTGACCAATAAGGGTAAATATCATCGCGAATTGGAAAAACAATTAATTGAATATTTGGATATTCATCTGATCAGCATGCACCTATTATTTCTGCAGTAAAACTTCTTGTGGCATATATTTTGACTCGCTATACGGAAAAATCCAGATTCTTTGGAAGTTATTCGAACTTTTATGAAACTAAGTATATTAATGAGTGTGTTTTTGAATACATTAAGCAAGTGCATTCCGTTGACTTGTAATGTGAATAGAAAACGTTATTACAACAGATGTATTTTGATAAGGAGAGGGTGATCTACTCATGAAAAATGAAGAGATAGTAAATCACATTAAGACAGAAAAGGAGCATAAATACACATCAACCGGAATTAAGTTTTGGAGACATAAAGAAGAATTGATGTCTTATAAAAATCAAACAGGCAGAACAGTCATTTCAACGCATATATCACCTGAAGGCGCGTGCAACTTGAGGTGCCCTTATTGTAGTGTTACTAAGAGAGATACACATAATAGGATTGAACTAGATACAATAAAAGATTATGTTGAAAAATTAAAAACACGTGGTCTACAAGCAGTAATAATTACTGGTGGTGGAGAACCAACACTCTATTCACATTTTGAAGAATTAGTTGCATGGTTAAAAGAAAAACAGAATCTTTCTGTTGCGCTAATCACAAATGGAACTAATGTAGATAGAATTGACGATTCGATTTGGAGATTATTCTCATGGGTGCGTGTGAGCCTGAACTTTGTAGAAAACTACCAAGATCGTATAAAATTTCCGAAAATAGAGGGGGTTCTTGGGGCTTCAATGGTATATATTGGCCAGACACTTGATGAAATGAGAGATTTGTCGATGTTTGTGCCAGATAATGTAAAGTATATACGAATACTTCCTAATTGTTTAAAAGGACAAGAAGACTTGATTGAAGAACATAAAAAAATCAAGCATTTGCTAGAACAACTTGCAGATGATAGATTCTTTCAACAGTATAAACTACACGGGAAGCCGTGTTCTGAAGTTTGTCATCAGGCGTATTTTAGACCATATTTGAGTGAGGTTGATGGTG
Organism: uncultured Lachnospiraceae bacterium; assembly: GCA_946407725.1. Classification (GTDB taxonomy): domain Bacteria; phylum Bacillota; class Clostridia; order Lachnospirales; family Lachnospiraceae; genus NK4A144. The sequence goes on along the minus strand of CAMJPM010000009.1, from coordinate 9,508 downwards.
GAACTGTATTTCCCTGCGATAGTCTTGTGCTTAATGAGAATCAAATGATGTTCGGAGAACAGTATGCGATATGCAAACCACAGGAGATACTTGATTTTTTAGATATGAAAATTCCTTTAAGATTCAATGCAAAAGAGTTGTGCGATGGATGTGTGTTTGCTGACAACATTAAACTATTAGACGATTGGTACCATAAAGGAATAGAACAGTTTGGACAGTATGAAGAGGAGATGACTCATGAGGAATTTGTATGATAGCGATTATTATGAGAGAGGAATTGAAACAGGGAAGAGTTGTTATTCGAACTATAGATGGATACCTGAGTTAACCATTCCATTAGCAGCTAGAATTATAGAACATCTGGGGATTACCAATGAGACAATTCTGGATTTCGGGTGTGCAAAAGGATATCTGGTAAAGGCCTTTAGATTGTTACATAGGGAAGCATATGGTTTCGATTTGTCTGAATATGCTATTCAACATGTAGATGAAGGTGTGCGCGAGTATGTTTCAAATGAATTTCATGGGCATTATGATTGGATTATCGCAAAAGATGTTTTTGAGCATATCGCATATGACGAAATTGAAGAATGGTTATCAAGAATTTACAAGGCAAGCAATAATGTGTTTGCTATTATTCCTTTAGGGGATGGAGAAAAGTATGTTGTTCCGGCATACGAATTGGATAAAACGCATATTATTCGTGAAGATCTTAATTGGTGGATCGGCTTGTTTGAAAAAGTGGGCTTTAGCGTTGTTGATGCAAAATATAGGGTTGAATATATTAAGGATAATTGGGAGCAATGGGAACGCGGGAATGGTTTTTTTGTTCTAAAAAAATAATATCCCTAAATGAAATAGTAAATCATATTGTCGAAAAGGTATAGATTAAATGTTGGATGATAGGAAATATTGGGGCACTAAAGCTGATGTATTAAGATGCAAGAATAGATTAATGTTCCTTTGCGGAGAATTAATGAGAGCGGGGGTTGGCGTCGGTCACTATTTAAAGGAACACAAGATCAGTTCATATGCCATCTATGGAATCGGAGATATGGGAGAATGGCTGATTGAATGGAGTATCGATGATGGAATCTTACCTTTATATGGAATAGACAAAAAAGAGAAGACGTATAATGGCGTTGAAGTAATAAGGCCAAATGAGAATAGAACTAGGGTTGATTTGGTGATTGTTACGGTAACGCATAGGTTTTCCGAAATAGAGAAGCAAATTAAATTGTCGGCGGATGAGTCATTTGTTTCGTTAGAAGACGTTTTGGAGGAACTATATTTTAAATATATCTTATCGCCAATTCCGATGCGTTATTATAAGGATCTTATACGGATAACAGATGATAATGCAAAGAAAGGGCAGACGGCTATATGTTTTTTTGCATTCAATCGTCCCGATAAAGTTGAAATAACCTTGGAGGCCATAGCCAGGCTGGAGGGGATTAAGGAAACGCCTATTATTATTGTTCAAGATAATACGAAACGTTATCAGTCTGACAAGGGGGTAGAATTAGTACGAGATTATATAAATGAATTTATAAAGAGGCATCGCGAGCTGCAAATAGAATATATCCAATGGAAACAAAATGCGGGTCCGTTTATTTCGCTAACGCAAGGAATGATGTATGCGTTTGAAAAATATGACAGGGTTATAAGGATTGAAGATGATATTGAAGTTCGGAAAGAATTCCTGGTTTTTATGAATGAGGCATTTGATTACTACGAAAATGATGATCGGATTTTTAGCATTTCTAGTTATAATCCTAGTTATATGTGTGAGGGTAGAGATGTGTTTCTTTCAAAGTGTTTTTGCCCGTGGGGTGCGGGCTTTTATAGATCTAGATTTAAGGAGATAATATGGAGACGGGAATCTTCTACTATAGATGGGATTGATGAGAAAGAGTTTGAAAGGATTTTTCCAAATTCGATGTACTATTACAATCGAAATAAAGAAGGATTTTGTTGGGAAGATGTATCTGAAGACCTTATGATTGCCTATTATACAATCATGAATAACAAGTATTCTGTGTATTCAAATTACTCCTTTTGTAGAAATGTAGGATTTGATAGCGGTGTCCATGGTAGCGCAATAAAAAAAGTTGTTTCGAATAGACAATATAATTCATTGTTGCCAAAACATTATCGGTTTGACAGTTACTTGTTGAAGCCAGAAGAGGAAAATGAATTGATAAGAAGTGTTCAACATAGTGACTTGTTTGGTTGATTCACTATAATCTTGTATATATATCTTACTAAAACTTCCCACACCCAAAGTGGGACTCGCACCTTGAAAATTCAATATTTCAGCTAACAAAATAGTGATTTATGCCGCATTAGCCAATGCTGCTTGCATATACTCCGGAAGACCAAGGTAAAAATCATTGATGAATTCCTGCATCTGCTCATCAGTAATCCGGAAATGTTTACGGATACTATCGATCATCGCTTGAAGGATGATCCCGAACGAGTACGCAAACGTGATATCCGCAAGTTCATCGGTCAGGAAAAAGAATATTTCTCCCATTGTCCGTAGATCCTGATTTTGCCTTCCGGTAAGCGCTAATAGCATATATCTGGAAAACACAATCGCCACATGTGCAGTAAGTGCATCATAGGAAAGGCTATGGCATTCACCTACGAGATTAAGCATGGATTTGCAGGTTTTGAAAAACACCTCTATCTGCCAACGTTTCCCATATATGCGGATGATCTCTTCTTCCGAAAGTTCAGGATTCGTGCAGATAAACGGAACCCAATCCTTACGGTTTTTCTTGTTGCGGACGCAGACGATCTTAGCTGGGATACGTATACCATCCTTCTCTATCTCTACGTTCACAGACAGAAGATATTTACTCCGGCCCCGGCGCTTTTTATTCATTCCATAGATCTTGTTGAGGTTCAGTTTCTCTCCGTTGTAGATGTAGCGAATCTTAGGAGACTTACGTATCATAGCAATGGCATAAAGACCTAGCTGCTTGATGTCGATAAGCTGAGCAGGTGAAGAAAACCACGTGTCGAAGAGAACGTATTCTGCCTTGATCCCAGTCGATAATGCTTTGCTTATCAGTTCTATCATGGCTTTTGTTCCCTTCATCCTGGAAAGCTTTCTCCTCTGACCGGCAAGCGATCTTCCGTCAAAGGATGTTTCGGGACCAAGAACATTTTTATCCTGCGTTGATGAAAGCAGGCAGCTATTGACTGGAACAGCCGTATTGCCATCAGTCCATAACAAAGATAGAAGGCGAAAACCCTTCTTATATCTGCGATCACAGTGGTCAAATACCTTAGCACCAAGTTCAGTCTTCTTACAACTTGTCCTCTCAAAGAGGCTGTCATCAATAATAAATGCATTGATTCGGTCATCTGAGGTAAGTGGCTCTAAAGAATCAATTACCTTCTTTGATAACAGAGTCGTAAAACGAAGCCAGTTTGTTTTTGCAGAATCGAGAAAACGGTAGAAGGTGTTCTTGGAAAATGATTCCTTGAAAGATTTCGTTTTCATCTGCATGTACATGCTTCTATCAGAGAAGATGTTACACAGCTTGTACTTGAAGATGTCAAGAACAGGAACACCTTTCTGCTTGTATGCATTACACTTTCGGAGCAGGTCACCAATTTTGAATTTCTTGAAGAATCCAGATATTGCGTTGAAAAGTTCCTCTTCTTGCTGATTCTGTGATACAATGGACATGGCATAAATCCTCCGTTTTACCATGGTTTCTTGTCAATTCCATTATATCAAAGCGGATCGCATTTATGCCTTTTTATTGGCTGAAATATTGAATTTTCAGTGCGCCCAGCCAAGGGTGTATTGTTTAACGGGTGTAAATCCCGTCCGATAAGATGCCAGCCACATCATCGGTAAAAGCCTGCGGTGCATGGAGGTAACGAAATGTGCTGAGCGCAGGTCAATAGGCTGTAGGGCTACATGGCGATTTGGCGCCGAAATCAAATATTAGACCGGGAAGACGACGTAGCTGAAAATGCGGAAGTCAACATATGGGTTTATCGTCATGGCGAGATTTCACATATTCCCGCGGCGTTTCTAAAGCCAGTCATGCAGTACAATGGCAGTACATCAACTGGGGAGAGCCTGTTTTCCCCTCGTAAGGAATGCGAGGTATAACGCACAACCAGAAAAGGAAGGAGGTTAAATGGGGTGCAGGCAGTCGGATGGCCGGATAGTACCGTTGATAGCGACTAATAACGCAGGAGGGAAGCCGAGAGAGAACCGCTCCTCACGGTTTTTGCCATGCAAAACAATATCAAGAGGGAAACATTATCTATACGCAGAGATAGAAAACGTAATGGAAACGAAACTTGCGAGAATAGCACAATTATCAGCTGAAAATCCAGACATGGTATTTACATCAGTCGGACATCTTATCAACTACGATATGTTGAAAGACTGTAACGCCTCGATGGACGGAGACAAGGCAGTCGGTATAGACGGAATAACGAAAGAGGACTACGAGAAGAATCTCGATGAAAACCTCAAAGAGCTGGTTGAGAGACTGAAAAGCAAAACATACAGACCCAAACCGGCAAGAAGAGTTGAGATTCCAAAAGATAATGGAAAAACTCGTCCTCTCAGCATCTACTGTTATGAAGACAAACTGGTGCAGGAAGCATTGAGAAGAATATTGGAAGCGGTGTTTGAACCACATTTCTATGATGAGATGATGGGATTCCGTCCCAATAGAAACTGCCATAAAGCACTACGTAAACTCAACGTCATGATCGAGAAGAATAGCACCAACCACATCTTAGATGTAACTGCCAAATCATGCGCCTACCATTATAGCACGTTTTCTGAGATACTCTAAAAAACTCATTAGGATAGTTAGTTTTTTAGAGTATGCTAAAAGGAGGCGTGTGCCAATGGATAAAAGCACTCATGAGGTTCGCAGCAAAAATTGGGCTGATATAATCAGCCAGTGCCAGTCCCGTCCCGAAGGACAGACTGTAAAACAATGGCTCCTTGAAAACAATGTTCCGGAAAAGAGTTATTATTACTGGCTCCGGAAATTCCGTAAGCACGCTTATGATAGCATCCAGGAGATCAAGTCTCCAGCACTTTCGGATAACAGTTCTCCCTCAGTTGCATTTGCAGAGATTCCTGCAGAGGAGATTGTTCCTCGCTTTAATGATGGTCCTGCGATAACCATTAAAACCAGGAAGCTCATGCTGGAGATATCATCAGCTATTCCGGCAGAGTCCATAGTTGAACTGGTAAAGGCGGTGGCACATGCTCTATGAAGCCCATGGGATCTCCAAGTTTATAGTGATCTGCGGTTATACAGATCTCCGAAAAAGTATCACAGGTTTAGCACAGATAGTTGAAGGGAACTATCAGATGAACCCATTTGAAAAGGATGTCCTGTTTCTCTTCTGCGGCCGGCGTGGAGACCGAATAAAAGCACTTTTGTGGGAAGGATCAGGATTCCTGCTTTTATATAAGCGCTTTGAGAACGGCAGCATTTCCTGGCCCAGAACACCGGATGAAGCAGTAAGCATTTCCAAGCATGAATACCGTCTTCTGCTGCAGGGACTGAATCCGGTAAAGCCAAAAGTCCAGGACGTACAGCCCTTTTCCTCATTCTGATTTTGTGCAAAACGTAGATTTTTATGAGGCCATTTAATTCACAGAAATCAGCGTTTTCGAGACTTATACAGTGCTTTCAGGGATGTCCTTGGAAGCCATACAGCATCATTAAGCCGCTGCATTGAACTTTGAAAACTCTATATTTCCTATCGCTCTACGACTGCCTGTGGCGCTTTAAGCCATAGGCAATCTGACGAACTGTAAAACGTCTGAAAGTCGCGAAAAACCTGCGTTTGCGGTATAATAACCATAGCAAATGGAGGTTTCAATGGGCATCAGATATACCGAAAATGATTTAATGAAAATGGATCAGAAAGAACTGTGTGTAATAGTTCTTTCACTTCAGGATCAGATCCATACATTAAACGAAAATTTCGAGAATCTTGTTGAACAGCTCCGTATTGCCAATCAGCAGCGCTTTGGACGTCGTTCCGAAAAACTGGATGTTATTGATGGCCAGTTGTCTCTTTTTGACGAGGCAGAGGCCATATCTGACCCTGATATTCCGGAACCAGAGGCGGAAGAGGTGGTCAAGGCATATAAGCGCAAGCGACCAAAAGGTAAACGGGAAGAGGAGCTCAAAGGCTTCCCTGTCGAACGCTGTCCGCATGACGTGCCCATAGAAGAACTCGATGAGTTCTATGGTGCTGGCAACTGGAAAGAGATGCCGGAAGAGACATATAAGCGTCTCCGCTATGAACCTGCATCCTGGACAGTTGAAGAGCATATCGTCAAGGTATATGTTGGTACCGGAGGGATGCATCAGGATGAATTCTATCGTGGAAATCGTCCCAAGGATCTTATACGTAACAGCATCGTTACTCCTTCGCTCGGATCTGCGATACTAAACGGCAAGTACGTTAATGCCTTACCATTAAACCGTATATCCCAGGAATTCGACCGTAACGGTCTGACCATTTCCCGGCAGACCATGGCAAACTGGATTATTTCGTTTTCAAAGTACTTCCGCCCGGTATGGGAACGGATGAAATATCATCTACTACAAATGCCGGTCGTTCAGGCGGATGAAACACCAACTCAGGTAGTTAACGATGGCCGGCCCCCGGGAAGCACAAGTTATATGTGGGTTCACCGGTCGGGAGAATTCTTTAAGGATAAGCAGATCGTACTGTATGAGTATCAAAAAACCAGACATCACGATCATCCAAAAGAATTCTACAAAGGCTATCACGGTGTCCTTGTTACAGATGGTCTCCAACAGTATCACCTGGTAGAAAAAGAAGTACCGGGTCTTACTAACGCTAACTGCTATGCCCATGCGCGGCGGGACTTTTCTGATGCCTGCAAAGCTATGGATAAAAAGAATCCAGAGGTATATAAACAATCGGTTGCTCATCAGGCTTTAACGCTTATTGCCCAAATCTATAAGGAAGAAGAAAAACTTAAGGATCTTTCCGCCAGTGAACGTCTTCACAAGCGGAAGGTTAATATCAAACCTCTGGTATCATCTTTCTTTGCCTGGGTAAGAGAGCAGCTGTCCGAAGGTCATGTACATATAAAGGGCAAAACACTGGATGGACTTAACTACTTTATTAATCAGGAAAAGTACCTGAAAGTATTTTTAAGGGACGGCAATGTTCCCATAGATAATTCGGCTTCTGAACGGGCGATCCGTCCTTTCTGTGTTGGAAAGAAGAACTGGATGCTTATAAACTCGCTAAAGGGAGCTGAGGCCAGTGCTTTTTGCTATAGTCTGGCGGAAAGCGCCAAGCTCAATCAGTTGAAACCCTATGAATACTTTAATCACCTTCTTTCAGAATTACCGTACCGTATGGACAGTAAAGGAAATATAGATCCTGGCAAACTGGATGATCTTATGCCGTGGGCAGAGGAACTTCCTGATAAATGCCGCAAGCACCACTGAATGGTGGTGCAAATTTTAACCGATAGCGGATGATTTGACTGTTACTCTTAGATGCCGATATAAAAGGATTCTTCGATAACATAGACCATGAATGGGCAGTCAAATTCATAGAAGCACGGATTAAAGACCCAAACATTATAAGACTGGTGTGGCGTATGCTCAAAGCAGGCATTATGAAAGACTATGTCTATGAAGACACGGAGCAAGGCAGTGGACAGGGCTCGGTTTGTTCCCCAATCATTGCAAACATCTACATGCACTACGTTTTGGTATGGTGGTTTAAAGAGAGAATTCAACCTGTGCTGAGGGGATACAGCGGACTTGTTGTATATGCAGATGATTTTGTTTGTTGCTTTCAGTATAAGGGAGAAGCAGAGGCTTTCTATGAGCGGCTTAAGCAGAGGATGGGTTACTTTGGACTAATACTGGAGGAGAATAAGAGCCGACTAATTGAATTCGGCAGATTTGCGGAGAATTACCGCAAAAGGCGTGGCGATAAGAAACCTGAGACATTTACTTTTCTCGGGTTCACGCATTATTGTTCACATAGCACCAAAGGTTGGTTCAGAGTAAAGAGGAAAACCAGCAAGAAGAAGTTTGCGAAGAAATGCAAGGAAGTGCACCAGCTGATTAGTTCCATCAGACACGGGTCTCTCAAACTTATAACTGATAAGTTGAATCAGATTCTTGTTGGCTACTATCACTACTACGGGATTACTGATAATTCATATGCTCTAAGTGCTTTTAGGCACTCTGTTATAAGGAGCTTGTTTTACTGGATTAACCGAAGAAGCCAAAAGAAGAGCTATACGTGGCTGGCTTTTAACGATATGTTGAAGACATATCCGTTAGCTCGACCACACATTTATGTCAGTATCTACGAGGGATAATGAGCACAATAAGTTTTGTAGGGAGCCGGATGCAGGAAAGCTGCACGTCCGGATCTGTGCAGGGATACGTCTCGTAAGGGGCGTATCTACTCACCATGTGCTCCGGATCTCTTTTGAGACCGGGGTATATTTATGGGCATATGCCCTTGTACCTGAAAACAGTTGAGCGGCTGCGCTTACCGCCAGAAAATTTAGCGCTTACAGTATGACAATATGATATAAATACTCGTGGGTGGTTCATAAAGATCCCCCTTGTGCTTTGATTTTTTGTTCGTTCAGATATTCAATCCCCTCATGAACATTGGAAAAAGTCTGGTCAGTGATGAAAAGCTTGCGATCACGTTCATCGTTCTTAATCAGAATATCTTCCACCTCATCTTCAAGCCGCTTCAGGCTCCAAATTCCGTTTTTTACAGCGGTAGGATAGTTCCGGGCAATTTCGTATATACTAGCAGTATCGCCCTTTTTATAATTTGTACAGTGCTTTTTCTTCAGATCGTTAAGAACCCGCTCCTTGTCTGCAGGACTTATGATATGTGGAGCTGTCTGTTCGTAGTGGAGCATGAAGTAGTATTCAATGCATCCTTTTGTCATCAGCAGGCGGGTATTTGAACGCTTGCATTTTTTTCTAAGCTGACATATGGTGGCATAGTATTCATCCCATTTGTTGCGAAGATCAGGTTCGGTGTCAAAGATGAACCATATCTCATCTACCAATGCGGTATCATCAGCGTATATTCCGGATGTGCTAAAAGCTTTTTTGGCTGCTTCAAATACACCTTTCTGCGGATTCACAGTAAGGTTTAGGTATTCGTGGAACTCATTTCGCATAAATTTCATGTAGGCTTCTTCACTTTCACCTTCCCAGAAGACAATAATGTACGGTTTCCGTTCCCTTGTATTTGTTTTCCTGGCCATAATTCTATCCCTCCATCATGTAAGGGATTGCCCCGTACTTACCTACAATATATGCCTTGCCGATTCTCTCATCATTACGTGGTGAGAATTCTGATAAGGAATATAGTTCTGTGGCACCAGTCCGATTGTTCTTATCAACAAAGTAGTATTGATCCCTCCTCAACAACTCACGATTAAGGATATCAGTACTATGCGTAG
>CAMJPM010000008.1 GCA_946407725.1 uncultured Lachnospiraceae bacterium | reverse complement strand
ATTGGTGCGACAAATAAAACGGTAATAAACAGATTATCAGTGTTGGTAAAAAATGAGTTTGTGGAACCTCTATTGGTAAATCAGCGCATCAGATCCTATGAACTTAGTGATTTTACGAGGAATAATGAAAAAATAATAAAGAAGATGCTTTCATCATTCACTACAGCGGAATCATTATAATGACCTCAAAACGGAGGTACATTACAATGAATCAGGAAACCGCAAATTACATTATGCAGAGGATGTCGAAATATCTGGATAACAGCCAGATGATCAAGCTGAAGGATACTTTGGATGAATCACTGAGGCAGTCTGAGGATGGAATTTTGGAAAAGAGTTCTCAGGAGCTTCTGGATATGTTCATTGCGACAAAGCGGCTAGAGGGTAGATCGGAGAAAACCTTGTTCCTCTACCGCTTTAATATTGAGAAGATGCTTGAGAAATCCGATAAGAATGTGTGCGTTATGAACACAGACGACATCAGAGCATATCTGTCATCTTACCAGGAACAACACGGTGTCAGCAAGGCAACAGTGGATAATGTGAGACGCATCTGTCCAGCTTTTTCAAATGGCTTGAGGATGAGAACTATATCTTTAAGAGTCCGTTGCACAGGATCCATAAGATTGTAACGGACCATGGGGACGGAGTTATGGTATTATTATGGATGCAGACATGGAAAAGAAATGCTGTACTAAGCATTCTTTTGGGTACTGTTATCCGTCTAAGAAGAAAAGGAGGACATTATGGTAAATGGGATCAGTCACGACTATATCGAAAATCATTTAATCTTAGTAAGGGGCAGCAGTTGTTTACTGTGCTGGATTTTGGCTGTATAGTGTTTTAGCAGCATATTTTGAGAGCCGTTTAGGAACCGTGAATAAGGAGGTAGTATAATGCCGGATATAGAATTGATGAATAATCTTCAACAGGAACAACAGCAGGGATTCTCCATTAAAAAAGAGGATGTTCTGGAGCAGCTGCAGAGCGTGTCTGTATGGGATCAGAAAGATGATCTGCAATCTGAGAAGGAAAAGGAGGATTATAGGACACAGCAGATGCAGGACCTGTATCGGAGGATCAAGAACACCTCAGAGGACCGGAATCGTGTTTTTGAGCTTCGGAATAAAACACAGCGGGATTGGGAGATTGACACTTCAGCGGGATTTCTTCCCAAGCGCGTGCTCGCAGTCGCAAGAAAAGATAAACAGGTAGCAAAACGTGAAAAGAGTCAGCTGAAGAACTTTCAGAAGAGCCGCAAGGATGCTGATTACTGCACAATCCGAGTATTCAATTCCATGCGGGACTATTTCGACAAGGGAGGATATCAGAATAGATCCCTTAGCGCAAATAACGAAGAAGGTGACCCCGCTCTTATTGCCTTTACCCAGAGGATACTCTATGCCTCATTCGATCCTAGGATGCTTACCGAGGAATATTTTTCTGAACATGCTGCTGAGCTGTATGAGATGGTGCGGGATCTAAAAGACTATACCAGGTTAAGGGATGAATATCCCGTATTTTTTGATTCCCTTCCTCTGGAGCAGGTAATGCAGCTTGAAGCTCGTGCAAACTGGGCAGCGGAATTTGAAGCGGCTTATAATGCCATTATGAGGGTACATGGACTTGAACTCCAGTTATCAGAAAATGGAACGCAGCAGATCGCTCTTACCAGCATAACAAATAAACGGCTCCTTAAGCAGGAGCAGAGGGATGCCAAGGCAAAATATGAAGAAGCCATGAATAATCTCGGACAAAAGGTATCAGGTGAAGAGATCACATTGGCAAGAAATTATGCAAATAGGTATAATTTAGATGCGGAAAGCATTACCAAGTCTCTTATCGGGGAGATCGCAAACCATACCAGGGAGTATGAAAGCTGGGGCTATGGAATCCAGGAGGCCTGTAAGGAATACAGGAAAGCCCTTGAAGTCAGGGACAGGCTATTAAAGAGGGAAGAGAGATTCTTAAATGATTATGATACCAAGGATGAAGCAGAAAAGAAGAGAATCTCCGGCAGGATTTCCAAGGCCAACAAAATGATCGGCCTTATCAGTGCCCATGCGGATTGCTACAAGGATATAATCTATTATCTCAGCGGCCTTACGGTGAATATTTCTGAGGGAGCAGAAGACTTTTTACGGCGGGAGAAGAAGACGGGCATTCTGGATATTGTCAGCGCAAAAATGATGATAGAAGGAACGACTGCTGAAAAAGAGTACAGGGATCTTGAGGGAAGGAAACTGCCGGAAAAGGAGATCATGCATCGAAAGGCGGAAGGCGTTTCCGACAGGATCAATGCGAAAGGGGATGGATTCCAGGATTTTGTCCATACAAGGCAAGTATTAAGAGACTATATAAAGGATCAGCGGAAAGATTTTACAAAGGCGTATCTTAAGCTTACCAAAGCAGAAAAGAAGACACTCAGGGAGAAGAAAGTTTATGTCCATGAAAAGAAAACCCTTGAGAGTGTGAAAAAATATACGGCCTTAGGCATGTCCCATTCCAATGGAATGAAGAGCGTGGGCGAAGCAATGCGAAAAATTATGCCCGAGGCTTATAATAATATCGACAAGATCATGACAAGCGAGGATGAAGCTGAACGCTCGAAGGATCTGATACATGCAATGGGAACCAGACTGCTGAAGGAGGGGCATGATGTAATAGAATTTGATGTAGGAGGATCCTCTTTCAGGGAATTTTCCCATAATCAGAATGGGTTCTTCGGATATGGAGAGCAGGATGAAGCGATCATGCAGAAGCAGTACGGCCGGAAGTACAATGAAACCCATCCCGGAGAGCCAGATTATATACGTGAGAAAGTAACAAGCGGAAAAGGAAAGTACGCAGACAGAAAAAAATACCGTTATACCATTGCAGGGCCGACGCCTGACCATGGGGGATTATTAAATGTAGGCCCTTATGCCATTGACAGGACCATGAACAGGATCTGTAACATTACCGCAGAGAGGCTCATACCGATCTTCAAGGCCTGGAAGATAGAGGATGGAGATTTCAAGCCCGCTCCCGGACAGGAACATCCTGACCACCATACCATTGACCTCATGATCCGGGGACACAGCAGAGGCGGCGTAGGAGCATCTCTGGGAGCTATGAGGGTGAAATACTGGCTTCATACCAACTATCCCGAATATGAGAAATTTGTCAAGTTTCATCTGATCCAGTATGACCCTGTACCGGGGAAGGGAAGCTGTTATGGCGGGTTTGAAAAGATAGAGCATAACAGCGAAATCAGGCATGTGACAAATGAATATGGTATGGATTTATTACCTCTTGGCGAAAGCGCAGATACCACTGTCATATATTCTATGAACACCCAGTACCCCAAATACTTTACACCCCAGGAGGTGAGAGACGCAAAACGTGTGATCCTTACGCCCTTCAATCATTCGGTGGGATTGGCTCCGGAACAGATGGATACTTCTCAGATGCAGGAGGATAGTGAGAAGGTGCATGCCATGCCCTTTATTGACGCGAGGGATGGAAAGGTTTACCGCCAGTCCGGTCTGAACGAGCTGCAGGAGGGACTTTATATTCTTGATGAGCAGAATATTATTGTCAAGATTGATCGCATTGAGGACTTTATCCGCATTATGCAGGCTACGGCACCCAGGGACCAGCAGCTGGAAAGACAGCTGGTGCTTTTGAAGGTCGTGGCATCCAAGCTTAATGTCCCTGAGGAACAGGCTAACTATTTATGGTCCAAAATGCTGGCTGAGAGTGAGGCTGTAAAGCAGGACGAACCCCATAATGATATCGGGGCAGCTCTTGAGGAAAGGTACAGGGAGCCCGGCAGTGTCAAAACCGGGATAAAGATCGCAGATTGTGAGAAGAAGGATGGCCTTTATATAAAGGAAGGATCAAAGGTTACCTCCTTCTTTGGCACAAAGCCTGAAGTAATGCCTGCTGAGGCGAAGAGCGCAGTGGCAGCTTCCAGGATGATGAAATTCATGGGATTTGAACACCTTGCTCTCAAGGCAAGAGAGGCAGTTGCGACTGATAAAGCCGCGAAACGGTATTTTGGCGTTCAAAGCCCTGTCGCATATGATCCCATACATGATCTGGCTCCGGCAACCCTTCAGGCTAATATTGAGGAGGATGCTGCTAATAATATCAACCACAGGGTTGAATATACGCCTGAAGCGATTTGTCAGATGTCAGCCCTTCGCCTTATCTTCACGCTCTTTGGAGACGTCAACGCAGCCGCGGTCAATGACCTTCGGCTTGTGGTAAGCACCAGGGAGGAGGGAGACGAAAAGATTTCCTATGTGTCAGGGGCATATATGACAACGTTTAAGAGTGCTTTCGATGAGGAGCTGGATGGTAATGCCCTTACAAAGCCTAATTATCTGCTGGCCGCCTTTGATATAGAAAAGATGGCCGTCATTGATAAGGATGCGGCAGAAGCGATACTCAAAATGAATGCGGATGATATGAAGCTTATCACGTCAGACTTATTAAGTGAAAAGCAGCAGCAGGCTTTTGCTTCCCGCCTTGAATATATGCAGAAGATCCTTTGGAAGGCCATGGAAGACGATTTGAAAAAGCCGGAGAAGGAAAGGCGCTTCGTATCCAAAAATGAAATAGATAAGAAGGGTTTCAGAAAGACTCTTCAGGATAGGATGCGAAAGGATAAGGACGGCATTTTTGAAGAGATATTTGAGGAAAATGTCACAATAGAGAATGCAGAGCCAAGAAAGCTTAATGAAAGTGAAAAGAACTATGAAAAGATCTATCAGAACTTAAGGAGCAGGATAAAAAGCGCACCCGATGCCGCAGCTGCAGTCCGGGAACTGACGGAATTTGCTTTTGCCATGGATAATAAAGGCTTTGCAGAGCCTGGGACAGTGGAGCATGATCGTATAGTTGATATCCATGAGAGGATTATTTCAGAGCTTATTTCCATTCCCATGCTTAAGGCATTTCTGGTACAGAAGCAGGATATAGCCAGACGTCAGGTAGAAGCAGTGGATCAGAAGCTTGCGGGTGGACTTACCGTACCGGCTGAATTCCGCAATGAAGCAGAGATCAAGTCTGAGATCAACTTGAGGTACAAGGCTGCCATTGAGAAGGCTGCAGAAGAGGGTAACATTGCAGACAAGGATACAGAATACCAAAAGGCGGTACAGAGGGTTGAGGAAAAGGTAAAGGAGCAATATGCCCTCTATCTGATCTCCAAGGAAAATCCTGATCTTGTCATAGAAGGAGATATCATTAATAAGATAGCTTTGTATGTGTCTCCTACAGCCTTTACCAATAAGACAATGGATCCTGCCTTTATGACGCCTGTGGATGAGATCCAGCAGGTTCTTGCAGCGGAGCTCATGAAGGACTATCCCGGCGGAGAACAGAAATATATTGAAGTGGCGGATAGGGCACATGACTTTGAGGGTGTCCTGGCTTCATTCTCACTCTTAAATAGAGAGAAGGCCAGGGAGGCAAAAGACTTATACGATCAGAAAGCGAAGGAGAGAGCGAAAAACACAGCAGTAACCTTTGGCGGAGGAGTGGGTTAATATGGAAAGATTTGAAATTTGTTCAGTTACAAAGGAAAAACTGGATGCAGTAAGACCGCTGATAACTAAGGAAGCGGCCGAGGCGATAGAAGAGGGGATCCCCGCCGCTTTTCTATGCGCCATAAAGGATAAGGCTGCCATAGGAGCTCTATGTGGAGGGTTTGTTTCAAATGTTTTTGAGATAGACTCCATATATGTCGCGCAGCAGTATCGCAGACAGGGGGTAGGAAGGGCTCTTTTGAAGGAGCTTTTCATGATGATTGACGACATGGACAGATCCGGGGATACGGGGCTTGTGGTTCAGGCCGAGTTTTCACTTATTGACAGTGAGTCCCTGACGCTGCCGCCCTTCCTTTCTGACATGGGCTTCAGAAGAGGGGAGGTCTTTGGCTCTGCATTTTATAAGGCTACTCTTGATGATTTTGCTCCTCAGATAGAGCCTCATGAGAAGGGCAGCAAGAGGATCTGTTCATTTTCATCTCTTTCAGATAAGGAGAAGACAGCATTATCAGTTTCCTGTGAAAAGGGGGACTATCCCGTCCCGGAAGATGGGCTGTTTTCAGATAAGGTGGACCTTGACGCAAGCCTTATCATGTTTGATGAAAATGGGACAGGATCATATGTCTGTCTGGAGGAACTTGGAGGGAGTGAGCCGGAAAAAGAGGATGACGCTTCATCTGCTGCGGTAAGGAGGCTTAGGATACACTATATGTCTCAGGCACATCCGGGAGATATGGTCCTGATGTTCACTGAGATGATGGACAAACTGAAAAAGGAAGGAAATCCTGATACGGAAGTTTTCTTTTTGGCTGCTGAGGAGTCCGACTTAAAGCAGATAAAGTGCCTTTTCCCGGATGTGAAGGGCTGTTCGGAGAGATATATGCTTTATGAGATTCCGAAAGAAGAAGACTACATATAATAATAAGGGACTGGGGGCGTTCCCCCGGTCCTATTATTTTATTCCCCTGTATACTTTGTGGCCTTTTTTCCCAGGGAACAGTTTTTTCATAAGATTAGTAACGTTGTCGTTATGCATGCGGATAAGGACTTTATCTGTCGGGTCGCATAGATCCCTGGCTGCGTGAATGGAATAGCGGAGCATATTGAGAATATTTATCGCCGCGTCCAGCTTGTCGCTATAGAGGAGCTCAACGCGGTAACAGCCCTGGCGCATGCGGTGGATCAGAAGGAAACCGCTTACCATTCCGTCTGTCAGGACACAGCTGGAAATGTCGGGGTCAAAGCGGGTTTGGGGCAGGAAGGGAAGGTCATCAAGGAGCCCATATTTGCTATGAAAAACGCAGTTCATTATTCCCTGCTTAAACTGAAGGTTAGAGATGTCAGAAAGGCTGTATACGTATTTTTTCGGAGCTTTTTTGGCTATGTCAAGTTTGGAGAGCTCCTCCACCGTGACGAAAACATTGATCCCCTCGGTATTCTTGATGGCATAACCCTCATTGCGGAAGGAAGTGATCTCCGGATCCGTCAAATTCTCCAGCTCAAAAAATGATGTATTCACCTTGTCATAATCGCATATGACATCAAAGGACTTTAATAATTCCTGTCCATTTCCCTCGTCATCCGTTTTATACCAGAATATCTCTGCTGTGATATCCGAATCGATCCTCTCTACATTTCTGATCTCCCAGAACATGGCGGCATCGGTTTCATCAGTATCAGGGTTGATTCCTACAATGGCCCGGCAGTACTGTCTTCCTATATCTTCATGGTACTCTTCGGGAAGAATGTCCCTGTATTTGTAAAGGTTTTCATTTGTTATGTCTATAGTCTTCATGCTTTTCCTGACTCTCCTTTATGAGACGGGAAGAGAGATCCTGCCTCTTTTTTGATCTGGTCCGCAAAATCCACGGTCGTCTGCCCTTCAATTCTGTTGATACATTTAACGTCTATAGCAAAGGGGGAAGGTGACTTACTGGCTTCCTCCTTAAGCAGCAGCATGGCCATCTGCGCAGCAGAATCCCTCAAATTCTCAGTGAGTAATACAAAACTTTCATCTGTAAGTGCGATATTAAAGCAGTCCTTGATCGAATAATCCTTAACGAGCTGTGCCGCGGCTTCACCATTTCCCGGTGCTGATACAATGATCGCACTGCTGTCTTTGTAGCCCTTTTTGTCCCAGTAGGCAGCAAGATGAGAAAGATAGGCTTCATTATACAGCCCGGTGACGGGATCAATGAAGCTGTCACGCCTTTTCATGGCCTGATAGGTAAATATCACGCCAAAGGCCAAAAGAGGGGCATCATAAAAGCGGACAAGGACACCTATCACGAAGGGAATGATAAATGCGCTAAGACGCATAAAATGTGGTTCGCGTGAATTCTTTTGATGTCTTTTCTCGATATATATGGCAGTGGCGATATAACAGAACTCAAGAATGAGCTTGCATGCCTGGAGAACATCATAATTAAGGAAATTGTCCCCCACCATATATACAACCAACAGGAATTGAAGGAGTTCCAGGGCTGTTATTATCACAATAGGAATTGCCGCACGGTTATAGCGCCGCCTGATGTGATCCATGCTGTGATGCAAAGAGTAATCAATGCAGATAAGCCATTGCAGTATGATCAGAAAGTACAGGACCTCGTTCGTGATCAGAGCAAAATTATATATGTTTATTGCCCAGTCTGTATCAGTATATACCAGCGGTACCAGAAGAATATCCAGCACATTCTGAGACAGTACCAGTATGCATTCAATAAAGAGCAGCTTGTCCTCCGGACGCGTGCGCTTTTGCAGAGGCTTATTTCGAAAAATAAGCAGGATTATGCCGGCAACAGCTGCAAATTCCATGAAAAATGAACTGTAGTAAATGAAATCATCAAATATGACATCGTTTGTCTGTTGATATAGGATCGTTGGGATAATGTATTGTTTTAATATTTCCATCATAATGCTCCCATGAAGTAAGGATTTGTTCAGAACCCAATTAGAATCCAGAAAATACAGGTATTTATACCGCTCCGGCCCACATCCGCATCTCTTAAATGAGGGGGATATTCGGGGTTACATAATATAATAGGAATCATACCATTAGAATTAAAGCTTCGCAACCGCAATTATAAGAGTTTTACATGGGACAGAAGCGGGTTTATAATAAAGAAATAAATTGATATCTCATTAAGAAGGACAGGAAAGGGAAAATGGGGATACTGATAGCTGAGACCACAAAGCAGGAACGGGAGAAAATCGTTGCAGATTCAATAGGAAATATTGACGGCTCCTGTGATGGATGCATGGCTGGACTGATCGAGATGTATCAGCCATATATTGACGGAGAAAAGGAAATCCGGGATATCAACATGGAGTTCAGGGCAAATTATGTTTCGGGAGATGATGGATCGGAAAAAAACGGCTGCGGATATTATCCGGAATAATGGACGAAAGGATAAACGTATGAAAGCTAAATCAATCCTTATTGCTGATACAACTAAAGAAGAAAGAGAAGCGATAGTTAAGCAGTCACTTGACTGCGGTGGAGGATGCGAAAACTGTTCATCATGCTGGCTTGGCGGAGGCAGTCCCTGGGATATATACCAGGACTATATTGACGGCAAGAAAGAGATCCGGGATATAAATATGGAGTACATGGAAAAATACCGCCAGGACAGACAGATAAGATAAGGGATAGGATTATGGATGGTGCGCCTGAAATATACAATTCAACAGAAGAAGAGCGACGGGATTTCATAAATGGAAAATACCGCTGCATATCTGACTGTGACATGTGCGGTTTATGCAAAGTGTTTCACGGAAAGGATCCGGAGAATGCCTATCGGGAGTATATTGACGGGAAACGGTCATTTTCAGAGGTTTCTGAGGATATAAAACGAGGCCGGAAGTAAAATCAAAGGACTTGAACCGTGGTATAATATTATGGATAGAAGCAAGTATAATGGCAGAGCACCCCATGATATGTACATAGGATAAGTGCTTGAAATAATAGGATAAGGGAGCAGTTAACCGTAATTTATTCCTTACGGTTATGGACGGTGATCCAGCACTTTTTGAAAAACTGAGGAATGCATATACTTTCTATTTCAGATTAGGAGCGGGGCTTGTTATTCCGGGGGTTATTCTGTTTCTGGTCCAATTTAAGATCAAACAGTAAATTTAGTATTCGATAGGGAGAGGGTTGAAAATGAAAAAAGAGAAAAGCCTTGCCTGGTCTTTATCTCGCTGAGAACTGCAGGAAGATCGGAGAACAGGATCTTGATGAAACCGAATATCTGAACGTAGAGAAGCATACAAAAGAAGAGATAGAAGATATGATCCGTTCAGGCAATTTCCAGCAAAGCGTACATGTGCTGGCATGGATGCTTGCAAAGGAAAGACTAATACAAGAGAAGATGCGGCAAAGATAAGGATCTATCCGCTGCTTTCTGAAGACCAGAAAGAAGAGCTGGAATATGGAGAAAAGGACAAAGAAGGAATGGATAATAAGATCGGCAATACTTATGGCAGGGCTTGTGATAGCTCATTTCGGCGTGACACTTTTCCTGCTTTCAGACCTTGGATCTGATCCGTTCAATGTTCTCGTACAGGGTATTACAAGGAAGCTCTCTGATATGGCAGGACTTTCATTTATAACCCACGGAAGGGTGCATATGGGAATATGCATCATCATAATGATAGTGCTGATCATCATAGACAGAAGCTATGTAAAGATCGGGACGATCCTCTGTATGTTCTGCGGGGGACCGATAATAGATTTCTTTTCCCTTGTATTAAAACCATTAGCAGGTTTATTTGTATCTATTCCCTCACGGGTAATAATGGTTGCCCTTGGCTGCGTCATCCTTGCATACGGAATGACCATTGTAATAAAATCTGACGCGGGAACCGGTCCCAATGACCTTGTGGCTGTGGTTATATCTGATAAGACCGGGAAAAGCTTTAGTATCACAAGGCTTGTAACGGATGCAGTATTTACGCTGGCAGGCTTTGTCATGGGCGGAACAGCCGGAATCGGAACCATTATCTGTGTTGTCCTGGTGGGACCTGTTGCAGGAATTTTTCTTCCCGTAAATGAAAAAATGGTTGAAGGAATTATCCGGTTTTTAAAGGTGAAGATTTCTTAAAGGAGAGGAGCTGTTATGAGACTGCTTTTTATACGTCACGGAGACCCGGATTATGAACATGACACCCTTACGGAGAAGGGAAGACGGGAAGCAAAGCTGCTTGCTGATGCTTTGGAAAAAGAGAAGATAGATGCATTTTATGTTTCAAGCTACAGGCGTGCCATTGAAACTGCGGCACCGACTTTGGAACGCTTTGGAGCAGAGCCGGAGATCTGTGAATACCTGCATGAGTTTGATTATCCGACATATAACGCAGACGGTTCCAGACGTCCGGTGGCATGGGACCTGATGCCAGCGGAATGGACTTTGGACGACAGGTATTTCACGGTGGAAGACTGGGCGGATGCTGATGTAATGAAAAGCGGTGACCTGCGCAGTCATGCAAACCGGGTAATTACGGAGTTTGATAAGTGCCTGTCCAGGCATGGATATACCAGGGAAGGAAGGTTATACAGGACTGATAACGGCAACGAGAAAACCCTTGCTTTCTTCTGCCACCTGGGAACTGAATGCCTGCTGCTGGGACATCTCCTGAATATCTCCCCCGTGCTCCTGTGGCATGGTACGAACGTGCTTACTTCTTCGGTTACCACACTTTATACGGAAGAGCGTGAAAAAAGCTACGTTTATTTCAGGATGAGCTGCTTCAGTGATACATCGCACCTTAAGTACCACGGTGAACCCGATTCTTTCAGCGGCAGGTTCTGCGAAACATATGAGAGGAGCGACCAGAGGCACTGAGATTATGGATAATATATGGATTGAAATGCATGAAGCGGCAGAAGCTGTTTTAGGTGAAAAAACAATATCAGAATATGTGACTGCAGGGGAGGTGTCCGCAGCGGTCCGTTCAAAATCCGGGAGGATTTATACAGGGGTATGTATTGATACCTGCTCTACTCTCGGTATATGTGCGGAAAGAAATGCGGTCTTCAATATGATTACAAACGGGGAATATGAGATAGACAGGGTTTTATGCATTCCCCCGAATGAGGGGAAGGGGGCGCCGTGTGGAGCCTGCAGGGAACTGATGGTTCAATTAATGCCTGAGAAGTATAAGGATATTGAAATAATGACAGATTATCCCAATGACCGGGTGATGAAGCTTGGGGAGCTTACGCCGGAATGGTGGATAGGGTAAGCTTAAATTCACGATCAGGGGGAAGAAATGTACAGCAGGAATGGGAAACTAATTCAGGAAAAATACAGGGAATATCTGCTCCCTTCAGTCATGTCCTCGACTGCACTGGCAGTGGCCAGCCTGGTGGACAGCATGCTGGTGGGCAGCCTTCTGGGGGCGGAGGCCCTGGCCGGAGTGGGGGCCTGCACTCCGATAACGGCGCTGGGGAACGCCGTGTTCCTTCTCTTCATTATAGGCGGGGCCACAAGCGCCTCTGTTGCCCTGGGAGAGAGATATACGGATAAAGCCAATAAGCTCTATTCCATAGGCGTATACTTCGGTTTCCTGGTGATGACAGCACTGGTAGTGATCCTGGAACTCTTCGGTGAGCCCATATGCTATTATATGTGCTATAAAGATACTGGCCTTGCGGCAAATATGCTGGCGTATTTCCGACCGCTGCTCCTGGTCTTTCCCGTATTGTTCTTAACCAACGGCGTCTCCCAGTTTATGAGGATAGACGGACGCCCCAAGATGGCTTCCTATATCGCCGTCATCGCAAACATCGTCAATCTCATCTGCGACTATTGCTTTATCAGGTTTTTGAATATGGGCGTGACGGGAGCCAGCGCCTCTACCCTTACGGGATATCTCTTTGCCATATTCCTGGTTCTGCCCTGGATCCTGAAAAAGGATAAATCCCTTAAGTTTGTCAATTTCTTTGGGGATCTTAAACAGCTCCTGCCGGAGGTCTTTTCTGCCGGTTCTTCCAGATTTTCCCTGCATTTTGCGGATTTCCTGAAAAGGTTCTTCTTAAATTCCATCATCCTGTTTTTCGGGGGAAACTCCGCACTATCCATACTTACTGTGTGCAATACCCTGCAGTTCTTTGTAACATCCATAACAAACGGGGGATCGGACGCCTTTCTGCCGATCATCGGCTCTCTTTACGGAGAAAAGGACTACTATGGGATAAAGGCATGCATAAAGAGCGCTTTGAAGTTTACGGTTACAGGCTGTCTTATATTGACGGTTATCCTTTTTGCGGTGCCTTCCTTTGTAGGGGGGCTTTTTGGTCTTAACGGTCCGGACACGGCAGGAATAGTCCCTGCTGCCTTTAGGATGCTGGCCCTGTCTTATCCCCTTATGGGACTTTCCACTATCCTTCAGACCATGTATAACACCACAGGAAGACATAAGATTGCGTCGGCTATGAGCTTTTTAGGCCAGATGGCATATATCTGTTTCTTCTTTACGGTCTTCGGATTAATAAATACCGGTCTGATGTGGGCAGCCTATCCGGCTTCATATCTCGCAAACCTTGCAACAGCCTTTGTTTACGTAAAGTATATACAGAAAAAGGAAAACACCAGGGGCGTTCTGCTCTTAAAGAATCCGGGTGATGGAGTGATATATAAAAATGTCACCATATCGGCTACAAAAGAGGATGCGGCTGGTCTTTCCGAGAAGATCATGGAGAAAGCAAAAGAGCTGGGGATGGACCGGAATATGGCCAACAGGCTTTCGGTGGCAGTGGAGGAACTGGCGGTGACAGCAGCCGAAAATGTGAAGGACGGCCAGGATACTCCTCTTATAGATATCCTTTTCTCCTTTGAAGGGGATGAAAAAACCGTCAGCTTCAGGGAGAACGGGCCTCCCTTCAATCCCCTTGCCGTAGAGGCGGAGAATAAAAAAGAGAAAGATTCCCTTGCCGGGGAGGCGGAAAATAATGAAAAGAATAAGGAAGGGAATGAGGAATTGAGCAGCAGCATCCAGGTGTTGAAAAGCCTTGTAAAGTCGGTTGAGTTTTCAAGGCAGCTTGGATTTAACACAACTATAATGCGGTTTTAAAGGTTAAGGATGAGGACAGACGATTTCAGGGAAAGGAGATAACATGTGGGACAAATCTTTTTTTGAGGAACTGGATAAAAGACGGGAGCAGATGTACTTTTCCGGCGGAAAGGACAGGATAAAAAAACAGCATGAAAAGGGAAAGCTGACCGCACGGGAGAGGATAGACTATCTGGTGGATAAGGATTCCTTTGTGGAGATAGCGGGCTTCCAGATCTCCGACGTGCCCATAGAGGGAGTTCACGGGAAGGAGCATCCCGGTGATGGAGTGGTGACCGGATACGGAAAGATCAACGGCAGGATGGTCTTTATCTCCTCCCAGGATTTTACTGTAATGGGCGGAACCATAAGCAAAGGGAATTCCCGGAAAATATGCAATCTTATACAGCTTGCCATAGACCATAAGGCACCATATATTTCATTGAACGACAGCGGGGGAGCCAGGATTGACGAGGGTATCTATTCCATGGATGCCTGCTCGGCCATACTGCACGCAAACGTGATGGCCTCGGGAGTGATACCCCAGATCGCTGTGGTAATGGGACCCTGCGCGGGGGTTGCCAGCTATTCTCCAGCCCTTATGGATTTTATCATCATGCAGAAGGACAACGGACAGATGTATCTTACCGGTCCGAACGTGGTGAAGTCCGCCGTGGGTGAGGATGTTACGGCGGAGGAGCTGGGAGGCAGCCGGGTCCACGCCGAGAAGTCCGGGGTGGCGCATTTTGTATATGATGACGACAAAAACTGCCTGGCAAAGGTCAGGGAGCTTTTGGATTATCTTCCCCAGAATTGCGAGAGCAGGCCGGAATGGAAGGAATACAGGAATATAGACTGGTCGGACCAGATAGAGAGGCTGATCCCCGACAATGCGAGAAAGCCCTACGATGTGCGTCCGGTCATATTATCCATAGCTGATCTCGGCTGCTTCCTTGAGGTGCAGCGGGATTATGCTAAGAATATCGTGGTGGGCTTTGCGCGGATCGGCGGAGAATCGGTGGGAGTCATCGCCAATCAGCCTAAGGAGATGGCCGGTAGCCTGGACGGCAAGGCTTCGGAAAAGGCGGCCCGTTTCATACGTTTCTGCGACTGCTTCAGGATACCTGTTTTAGCCATGGTGGATGTTCCGGGCTATATGCCGGGAAAGGAGAATGAGCACGAAGGGATCATAAGAAGAGGGGCAAAACTTTTATATGCATTCTCCGAAGCAACGGTTCCCAAGATCACCCTGATACTTAGAAAGGCTCACGGCGGAGCCTATCTCGCCATGAATTCCAAGAGCCTGGGTGCGGATTATGTCTTTGCTTATCCCATAGCCCAGATAGCCATAATGAGCGCGGAGGGAGCGGTTGAGATCCTGAAGAGAAAAGAGATAAAGAACGCTGAAAATCCGGATGAGGTCAGGGAAGAATTTAAGAAGAAATACGAGGAAGAATATTACAATCCCTATTATTCCGCCTCCATCGGAATGATAGACGAGGTGATCAAGCCCTCGGAAACAAGGAAGAGGATACTGCAGTCCATCGCAGCCTTCAGGGACAAGGAAACGGCAAACCCGTGGCGCAGGCACGGAAATATCCCGTTATAAAAATTATGCTTCAAGGTTATGGCCTTTTGACTCTTGAATATATAATCATCATCTGAAAAATTACAAAGGAGCATCAATATGACCGAAAAATACCCTCTGTCCAAGGAAGAACTGTCATTATATCTGGCATGCACACTTAATCCCGACAGGAAGAACGCATATCTTGTGGGGTGGAGCGTGGAGCTGCCAAAAGATACCGACAAAAACAGGATAGAAAAGGCTGTAAGACAGGCGTTTGACAGACACCGGATTTTAAACGCGCGTATCGAACGCGATGAAAAGGGCCGGTATAGTAAATATGACTGCGAAGAGGAGATACTGATCGAGTTTGAAACCTCTTCGGAGGAATCTCCTGCGCCGGAAAACTATTATACCGATATGAAGCTCGATGGGGGAAGACTGTACCGGGTTGTTATTGTAGATACCCCGTCAGCTGTAGAGCTGTTTATCATAGCGCACCATCTCATCATGGACGGAACGGGCAGGCAGATCTTTGTCAGGGATTTCGAGAAGGCCTATAAAGGAGAGGATATCGGGGAACCGGACTATGCTCCTTATGAATTTGCCATAAGGGAACAGGAAAATGAAAAGGATCCTGCTTTCGAAGAGGACAGGAAGTATTATAAGGATTTCCTTTCGGGAGTAGAGTGCCTGTTTCCCGAGCCGGATACTGATGGAGAGAAAGAGGGTTTTCAGCAGTTCTTCTATCCTTTTAAGGGGATAAAAGAAGCAGATGTGAAGAATAAGAAGGCTACTGCGGGAGTGCGTACCAGCACCATCTTTTTAGGAGCTGTGGGATATGCGCTGGCCGTATTTGCAGGGGCGGACCAGTCAGTACTGGCTTCCGCTATGTCAGGACGGACGGAGGAGATAAAGAATAGCTGCGGCATGTTCGTCAGGACCCTTCCCATGGTAAGCAGCATAAGACCGGACAGGAGTGTTGACGAGTTCCTGAAGGAACTGGACGAGCAGACCACCGGCCACAGGAACCATAGTCTCTATACCTATATGGACTTAAGCCATGAGCTGGACCTTTCCTTAAATATATCCTTTGCCTACCAGGGCGATATGATAAGCGACAAAGTGATGTTTGACGGAGAGGAACGAAGGATGGGCTTCCTCAGGGCAAACGAGTCGGATTATGAGATGAGGCTGTATCTCTGGAGAAAAAACGGGGAATATCTTTTTGAAGCCATTTACCGGAGCGACCACTATACAAGGGAGTTCATGGATTCATTTTCAGCGGCCTGTGAGCAGGTGCTGTCGGAAATGCTTAAAAAAGACAGGCTTTCGGATATAGAGCTTGTAAGCAAAGAGCAGAAAGCCATACTTGACGGTTTTAACCAGACCGGGAAGGAATATGAAAAATGCGATATTGTGACCTTATTCAGGCGCCAGGCGAAGGCCCTGCCGGATAATACTGCTGTCATATTCGGGGATAAGAAATTAACCTATTCCCAGGTGGATAAGATCACGGAGAGGATTGGCGGATACCTGAAGAGTAAGGGAATAGGCACGGAAGATGTGGTATCAGTGCTGATCCCCCGTTCGGAGTATATTGTCCTTGTTTCACTCGGCGTCCTTAAGTCGGGGGCGGCTTATCAGCCCTTAGACCCCTCCTATCCCCCGGAAAGACTGGAATTTATGATAGAGGATGCGGCCGCAAAGCTGCTGATAGCGGACAGGCCTCTTAGAGACCTGGTTCCGGACTATAAGGGAGAGATCCTCTATACGGATGAGATCGGCTCACTCCCGGAAACAGAGGAGCTGAAAGATACGCCAAAGAGCGGGGACAGGTTTATAATGCTCTACACCTCCGGGACTACCGGGGTTCCGAAGGGAGTCATGCTGGAGCATGGAAATCTTTCGGCGTTCTGCGCATGGCACAGGGACTATTTTTCCCTTACTCCCGATTCAAAAGTGGCTGCTTATGCAAGCTATGGTTTTGATGCAAACATGATGGATCTTTACCCTGCCCTTACCACGGGTGCGGCGGTCGTAATAGTCCCTGAGGAGATAAGGCTGGATTTTAATGCGATAAAGCAATACTTTGATGAGCATCAGGTTACTCACAGCCTGATGACCACCCAGGTGGGCAGACAGTTTGCACAGTATTACGACGGAGGTTCCTTAAAGCACCTTTCAGTTGGCGGCGAAAAGCTGACCCCTCTTTATCCCGGCAAGAGCTTTGCTTTCCACAATGCTTATGGACCTACGGAGTGTACAATAATCTCTACGATCTTTAAAGTGGACAGGCTGTATAAACGGGTGCCCATAGGAAAGCCTCTGGATAATTTAAGGCTGTATATCGTTGATCCCGAAGGCCGCAGGCTTCCCGTGGGAGCCCCCGGAGAATTGTGGATAGCAGGCCCCCAGGTGGGAAGAGGGTATTTGAACCGTCCTGAGAAGAATGCCGAGGTCTTTGTAAAGAATATCTACGATTCTGAGGAGGGTTACGAAAAAGCTTACCGTACCGGGGATGTGGTACATATGCTGTCGGATGGAAATATAGATTTTGTGGGCAGGAACGACGGACAGGTTAAGATCCGCGGTTTCAGGATAGAGCTGACCGAGGTGGAGGCTGTGATAGGCGAGTTCCCCGGAATTAAGGAAGTTACTGTCCAGGCCTTTGAGGAGGAGGGAGGCGGAAAGTTCATAGCAGCCTATATCGTATCTGATAAGGAGATAGATGTGGCGGCGCTTAATGATTTCATCCGGAGTAAAAAGCCGTCCTATATGGTTCCTGCGGCAACTATGCAGATAGACGCTATCCCCTTGAACCAGAACCAGAAGGTCAACAAGAGGGCACTTCCGAAGCCCGTGTTCAATACACAGCCTGAAGCAGAGGAAAACCGCACCCGGACACTTCTTGAGGAGCAGATAATCTCCTGTATTCAGGAGGTCATAGGAGAAACGGAGATAGGAGTGTCCGGGAGCCTTGTAAATTACGGGCTGGATTCCATTAATTCCATAAGGCTGGTCCCTCTGTTTTCGGAGCGTTTCGGTATCGAGCTTCCGGTGACGAAGCTCCTTGACGGGATGAGCGTAATCGATATCGAAAATACGATCATCGGGAAATGGAGTGAGATCATAAAGAATGGCAGCAGCTCCGGAGCAGAGGAAAAGTCCCGTGAAAGAAAGGACAGCTATCCCCTCTCATCCGTCCAGCTTGCGGTCTATTATGACGCCATAAAGAATGAGGGGCAGTGCCTGTACAATATTCCCATGTGCTATGCCTTCGGAAACGAGGTGGATCCAGGAAGGCTGCAAAGGGCTGTAAGGAAAGTTATAGAGGCTCACCCTTACTTAAATACTCATCTGATACTTCAGAAAGGGGAGCTTAAGCAGGTAAGGAACGATGAGGCGGATGTGGATGTGGCTGCCCTTAAGATGGGTGAGGAGGAATTCGGGAAATATAAGGAAAGCTTTATCCGTTCCTTCGATCTGCAGAGAGGTCCTTTATACAGAATAGCTGTGGTCCGTACGGAAAAAGCGGTATATCTTTTGCAGGATATGCACCATCTCATTTTCGACGGGCTTTCAGCCGGTATCTTTCTAAAAGAGATTGCTGATGCCTATAAGGGTGCAGAGATAGAGCCGGAAAATTACACATATTTCGATTATGTGGAAGATGAAATAAATTTACGGGATTCGGAGGACTACGCCGGATCGGCAGAGTATTTTGAAAAAGCTTTTAAGGGCTTCGAGGAATCTACAGAGATACCGCCGGATAAGCCAGGGGCGGCAGAGGAAGGCTTTATAGGTGAGACGGAAAAGCTCCTTTCCAAAGCTGAAATAGATGCTTTCTGTAAGAAGCAGGGAGTTACCGCATCTGCACTGTTTCTCGCAGCCGTATTCTATACCGCATCGAGATTTGCAGGAAATAAGAAGGCAGCAATATCCACCATCTCCTCCGGACGTGACGGCCTAAAAAATATCCGTTCTCTCGGTATGTTCGTTCATACCATTCCTCTCATCATGAATCTTGACAGGGACTTAAAGGTGGACGAGCTTATCCGGGAAGCAAATGACTGTATGAGGAACGGAATAAAGCATGAGGCATGTCCCTTTGCCGAGCTTGCCGCAAAATATTCCTATCATACCGGGCTCATGTACGAGTATCAGGTGGGGGTGACCGGAGCAGATTTGGGGGAAGAGCTGAAATATGAGAGAATCCCTTTGAAGCTGGAGGTGCCGAAGTTTAAGACCACAGTGGTGATAGGGGAAAAGGAGGGATCATATTCTGTCCTTGTGCGGTATAACGATGCGCTTTATACCGGTGAGTACATGGAGACCCTGGCAGGAGCGGTCTGTACCGTGGCCCGGGCTTTTATTGCCGACGCGGATGCCGAAGTAAAGAAGATATCAATGCTGGACGGGGAGGAAAAGGAGCGCCTTAAGGGCTTTAGTTCAGTTAAAAGCTGCAAGCCCGCCTATGATCTTCTGCACAAAGCCTTTGAGGCTGCAGCAGAGAGGTATCCGGAAAGGGAGGCGCTGATAACCGCCGAGGGAAGCTGGACCTTTAAGGAGCTTAATGAGACAGCAAATATCATAGCTTCTAATCTTTCAGGCAGAGGATTAAAGCCCCGGGACAGCATCGTACTGCTTCTGCCGAGACGCAGATTCTATTTCGCTGCTCTGTTCGGAGCGTTAAAGGCAGGAGCTGTTTTTATCCCCTGTGACCCCGAATATCCTGCAGAGAGGATAAGCCATATCCTGGGAGATGCGGATGCAAAATTTATTCTGACTACTCCGGATCACGCAGGGGATTACGATAAGGATAAGGTTCTGCTTATAGATGATATGATGGCCGGCGGGGAGAAAGGTAACCCGGAGGTGTCAGTAAATCCGGAGGATCTGGCCTATATGATCTATACTTCAGGATCTACGGGAAAGCCTAAGGGTGTGGAGCTTACCCATGGCGGAATATGCAATTATATCAATCCGGATAAGGACAGCATCTTCTTCAATTATGTAGCGGAAAAGCTTGAAAAGATAGTGTCTGTTACCACAGTATCCTTTGACATGTCCTTTAAGGATACGGTGGGAATCCTCTGTAACGGAAAGACTGTTGTGTTCACAAACGAGGAAGAGATGAATGACCCCAGGGCCTTATCGAAGGCTATGGCCAGAACCGGTGCGGATGCCTTCAGCGCCACTCCTTCAAGGCTTCTGCAATATATGGAATACGAGCCTTTCAAGGAGGCACTGTCAAAGTGCACTCTTGTGATCTGCGGCGGAGAGGCATATCCGAAGGTGCTGCAGGAAAGATTACTGAGTCTTGGCATACCCGCTCTTATGAATTCATACGGACCTACGGAAATAACGGTTTCCTCAAATATGGCAGACCTTACCCGGGCAGAGCATATAAGCGTGGGAAGACCCCTCCCGAATTATACCGAGTATATCGTGGACAGCGACGCCAACCCTGTGCCTCAAGGCGTAATGGGAGAACTTCTTATAGGAGGCCCGGGAGTTGCCAGGGGCTACAGAAACCTTCCTGAGATGACTGAAAAGAATTTCGGGGAATATGAAGGAGTAAGGGTCTATCATACAGGGGATTACGCAAAGTGGGACAGGGATGGAAACGTTATTATTCTTGGACGGAAGGACAGCCAGGTTAAGCTCAGGGGCTTAAGGATAGAATTAGGCGAGATAGAAGGGCTCATAGCCCGGCAGAGCGGTATAAATAAGGCAGTGGTGGTCATCAGAAAGCTTAACGGCCAGGATAACCTTTGTGCCTATTTCACGGCTTCAGTGAAGGTAGATATACAGAAGCTTAAGGAGGAGCTGGGGAAAAAGCTTACCCGTTATATGGTACCTACAGCATATCTGCAGATGGAGAGGATCCCCGTCACACCCAACGGAAAGACGGATCTCCGCGCCCTGCCGGAGCCTGTGGCTGTATCCACGGGAGAATACGTGGCACCTGCAGGAGAGGTGGAGGAGGGCTTTGCAGACATATTCGCCCGTGTATTAAAGCTTGAGAAAGTGGGAGCCACGGATGATTTCTTCGAGATCGGCGGAACCTCGCTGGTGGCATCTTCAGTGGTGATCGAGGCAGAGCGCAGCGGGTATTCCATAACCTTTGGCGATCTTTTCAAGTATAAGACCCCCAGGGCTCTGGCGGCTTATCTTAAAGGTGATATATCCCCGGTGCAGGGAGATAGCAGGAAAGCCTTAGAGAAATATGACCATGCCGCTATAGCTGAGGTATTGAAGAAAAACACACTGGAAGCCTATATGGATAAAGAGAGCAGACCCATTGGGAATATACTGCTTACGGGTGCTGCCGGCTATATGGGAGTACATGTGCTGGCAAATTTCCTGCATTCTGAAAAAGGAACCGCATATTGCTTGCTGCGCTCGAAACATGGCAGGACTGCCGAACAGAGGCTGAAAAGTACTTTCTTTTACTATTTCGGGGATAAGCTCACAGAGTTTCCCGAAGAGATACGTTCTCAGGTAGACAAGAGGGTAAAAGTGATAGACGGGGATGTGACAGATCCAGAAGCCTTTGAGAGCATTAAAGGCGAACCGATAGACACGGTGTTTAACTGTGCAGCCAACGTCAAGCATTTTTCCGGCGGTACGGATATTGAGAATGTAAATGTAGGGGGAGCGGTAAACTGTGTACGGTTCTGTCTTGCAACAGGCGCCAGGCTGATCCATTTTTCAACGGTCAGTGTGGCGGGAAATGTGAGGAATACTCCGGAAAACGCCTTCATAAAGCTGAATGAGAATAACATGTATTTTGGGCAAAGCCTTGAAAATCAGTACAGTTTTTCTAAAATGAAGGCTGAGCTTGAGGTCATGCAGGCTGTGGCGAAAGAGGGGCTGGATGCGAAGGTCATCCGTGTCGGAACCCTGGCCGCCCGCATGAGGGACGGGGAATTCCAGATGAATTTCCGGACTAACAGCTTTGTGGAGAGACTTCGCTCATATGCAATGCTTAAAGCTTTTCCGTATTCGTCAATGGATAAGCCCATAAGGATGGGTCCCATAGATTTCAGCGCCAGAGCTTTCCTGAAGCTTGCGGCCACCCCGAAGGAAAACTGCCTGTTTAATGCTGTAAATAATATGGTTCTGCCATATATTTCCATAATCCATATCATGAAGGAGCTGGGTCTCACGATTGAATTTGTGGAGGATAAGGAGTTTGAGCGCAGGGTTGCCGAAGCGGAAAGCGACCCCGATAAGGCGGCCATACTCCAGAGCATGAGCGCCTATGAGAGCCTGCATAATGACTCCTTGATGCGGGGAGCCGGCGTGGATCATGAGCTGACTACCCAGATACTTGCCAGACAGGGATTTTTCTGGCCGCCTGTAGACGGTGATTATTTTAAAAAGTTTATCCGGGGCCTGATGGGACTGGGATTCTTTGACAGCAGATGGCTCAAGAGGTAGGGAGATATTTTATGAGGATTTCGGAGAAATGCGCTATATGCCTTTATGAACGGCAGCGGAATAAAACCGATAATGCCCGGTATCTTTCGGAGATCAAAGCCCTCCTCGATGGAAGGCGTGAAACGGATACAAGTCCATATATGGTATATCTGTTTAATAAAGTTCATGTGAGGTATTTTGGGAAGGGTGCTGATTATTCGGATATCAAGAAACAGTACAACGATCTGATGCTTAATATGGAAAACAGACTGCGCTCGGAAATAGAAGATTCCATAGACCCTCTCGCAAGATCTCTTGTAATGGCGCGAATAGGGAATTATATAGATTTTGGGGCAATGAACCATGTAGATCAGGATGAGTTTCTTGATCTCTTTTGTGATACTGAAATGCGGGAGGATGATAAAAAAACTTACGGCTCATTTATTAAAGAATGTAAAAATGCCGGCTCATTCCTGCTTGTATGTGATAACTGCGGAGAAATCGTGCTTGATAAACTCATGATCGAGCAGCTTAAGAAAAGATTTCCGCAGATAAAAATAAGAGCACTGGTACGTGGGGGAGAAGTACTGAATGATGCGACAATAGAGGATGCACAGTATACCGGACTTGATAAAGTGGCTGATATCGTATCAAACGGGGAGTCTGTGGCAGGAACAATATACGATATGATGCCCCAGGAAGCTAAAGATGCACTGGATAATTCTGATGTTATCCTGGCAAAAGGACAGGGAAATTACGAATCGATGTCCGGGCAGGGAAGGCATGTTTTCTATGAATTCCTGTGTAAATGCGATCTGTTTACAACCAGATTTAATGTACCGAGGCTCACCGGAATGTTTATTGAGGAATACTGAATGATTGTATGGGGCATCAAATCAATCTTAAAACTGGAAGAAGAGAACAAGCGGTTAAGGGCTGAGGTAGCTACCCTTCGAGGAATAGTTTATGCGAGCGGTAAATCCACATCGGGTACATGTACCCGATGTGAAGAAAGTAGTAATTCTGGGGGCTGAGGCCCCCAGACCACGAGTTTTGAATAGGAGGAAGTAAAAATGCTTGAAACAGGAAGCAAAGCTCCGGTTTTTTCGTTGCCGGATCAGAACGGGGAAATGCATTCACTGTCAGATTATAAGGGAAAGAAGGTTATCCTATATTTCTATCCTAAGGACAACACCTCAGGATGTACAAAGCAGGCCTGCGGTTTCGGGGAAAGATATCCACAGTTCCGTGAAAAAGGGACGGTCATCCTCGGCGTAAGCAAGGATTCCGTGGCCTCCCATAAGAAATTCGAGGAGAAGTATGGCCTGCCTTTCCTGCTTCTTTCCGACACAGAGCTGGAAGTCATCAAAGCCTATGATGTTTGGAAAGAGAAGAAAAATTACGGAAAAGTGTCCATGGGTGTGGTAAGGACAACCTATCTGATCGATGAAAATGGGATCATCATAAAGGCCATGGATAAGGTTAAAGCAGCGGACAATCCGCAGGAGATGCTGGATATTATTTAATGCAGAGGTTTAACACACAACAGTCGTATGGATGTTTAGGAACCGATAAAGAACCGTCCCACTGTTACGATCATTCTTGATTCGGATGTGATAATGGGATGAGCGTCGTTTATATCAGAGGAAAGAATAAATGATAGTATCCACACTTTGTTATATTGAAGACAACGGAAAATATCTGATGCTTCTGCGAAATAAGAAGCACAAAGATGTAAACGAGGGGAAATGGATAGGTGTCGGGGGCAGGCTGGAGTCTGGAGAAAGCCCGGAGGAATGCATATGCCGTGAGGTTTTAGAAGAAACAGGCCTGTCTATTACAGAGTACAGGATGAGGGGTGTTCTCACATTTTCTTCAGAGGGATGGGAGGATGAATATATTTTTGTGTTCACATCCCATAAATTCTCCGGGAACCTGAAGGAGTGTGATGAAGGGGAACTCCGGTGGATAGATAAGGAAGAGGTAATGAACCTAAATCTATGGGAGGGAGACAGGATTTTTCTTAAGAATATCCTGGACGGCAGTGCGTTCTTTTCAATGAAGCTTTCTTATAAAGGAGACAGGCTTATTGATCATGCGGAGCATTTCTATTAAAGCAGGCTCCGGAGGTTAAACAAAACAGATTGCGGGCTACGTGACCCAAATTTGCATCGGTTTAACCCGCAAAGTGGGGGCGTGCAGATTGGGTGAATTGGTTTTCGGACAGATTGCCGGGAGGGAGCAACGGATGGAAACCTTGTTAAATGGATATCCTATGATTTCAAACGAAACTCCAAATAAACTGCTGCTTGAAAAATATAGCCAGTTGACAGAATATCTGAAGTCACTGGGCAGCGTTGCAGTTGCTTTTTCAAGTGGTGTTGATTCCACATTTCTTTTACATGCTGCAAAAGAGGCCCTGGGAGATCAGGTCATTGCGGTTACCGCATCTTCATGTTCTTTTCCGGAACGGGAGCTTCAGGAGACGAAGGCTTTTTGCAGTGAACACGGAATACAGCATTTTATAGTAAAATCAGAGGAGCTTGAGATCGAAGGATTTTCCCGTAATCCAGTAAACCGGTGTTATCTCTGTAAGCACGAGCTTTTTGAGAAGATCCGCGCCATTGCTGATGAAAGGGGTATAAAGGAGATCGTGGAAGGCTCTAATCTCGATGATGATGGCGATTACAGGCCGGGGCTTAAGGCAGTCGCAGAGCTTAATATAAAGAGCCCCCTTAGAAGCATTGGCTTTTCAAAAGAACAGATACGTATTTTATCAAAATATCTGGGACTTCCTACATGGAATAAGCAGTCTTTTGCATGTCTTTCAAGCAGGTTCCCCTATGGAGAAGAGATTACCGAAAAGAAGCTTAAGATGGTTGACAGGGCGGAGCAGTTTCTTATAGATCTGGGATTTGATCAGTTAAGGGTCCGCATTCATGATAAAATAGCTAGAATAGAGCTGGCGCCTTCTGAATTTGACCGCTTTATGGAAGAAAAGATAAGGCGCTGCGTTCATGAGGAATTTCGTAAAATAGGTTTTGATTATATTGCATTGGATATTCTGGGATATCGTACAGGAAGCATGAACGAGACACTTTCTGACGAAGAAAAGCAGTACCTGTAGATTTACCCGGGGTGATGTATTAAGGGTAACATATTCAGCATAGAACAGTAACGAAGAGAGATTTGTATTATGAAGAAAGATCTGGATCTGAAAATATTATTGGACGGGATAGACCGTAAAGGATATCCGGCATATAAATCCACAAAGGGAAGCTACGATTTCGGCAGCCATGTATTAACGATAGACCATGTTCAGGGAGATCCCTTTGCTTCACCGTCACATCTGACTATTACAGTTAAAGGGAGTAAATCAGGTTTTCCGAAGGAATACTACGGGGAAAGACATCGCAGGATTTCTTTACAGGACTTTCTTACAAGGCGTTTTCATGGCATTGCAGCCGGGTTTGACAGAAAGGCGGCAGGCTCCGGGAAGAGCGGTATGGTTTCCACCTGCTGTCCGGGACAGGAGATACTTGAACGTACTGCCCTGCATATAGACCCGGAAAACGGTGATATTTCATACCGGCTGCATGTGGGATTTCCTGCAAACGGCAGGACTATCAATTCAAGGGAGCTTAAGAAGATACTGTTTGAATATCTGCCGGAATGTGTGAAAAAGGCACTGTATTTCAGTAAAAGCTTTGCGGATGAGCTTAAAAAGGTGATCTTCCTTTCAGATGACCAGGCTTTTATCAGGCAGGAATTAGAAAAACAGGGCTTATGTGCTTTTGTGGCTGACGGCTCTGTGCTGCCAAGGAAAAGCGGGGTATCAGCCCTTCCCATGAAAGAAGCAGTTCCCTTCAGTTCTCCGGAAAGCCTTAAGGTTGAAATGAAGCTTCCCCATAGAGGAACTATTTACGGAATGGGAATAAAGAAGGGCGTGACCCTTATTGTGGGTGGAGGTTATCACGGTAAATCCACGCTCCTTAAGGCACTGGAGCTTGGGGTTTATGATCATATTGCAGGCGACGGCCGTGAGTATGTGATCACCGGCAGTACTGCAGTAAAGATAAGGTCAGAGGATGGAAGAAGTGTACACGGAACTGATATTTCCTGCTTTATCAATAATCTTCCGGATGGCAGGGATACAAAGCACTTCTTTTCGGAGGATGCCAGCGGGTCCACATCCCAGGCAGCCAATGTGATCGAAGCGGTTGAAAGCGGATCAAAGCTGCTCCTTATTGATGAGGATACCTGTGCCACGAATTTCATGATACGGGATGCTCTTATGCAGAAAGTAATAGCATCGGACAAGGAACCCATAACTCCCTTTATCGGAAAGATACGTCCGTTATCTGAAAGCGGTATATCCACCGTTATGGTTGCAGGAAGCTTCGGCGCATATTTCAGCAAGGCCGATACTGTTATTCAGATGGATAATTACAGAGCCGTGGATATTACAGAAAGGGCAAGAGAAGCATCAGCATCTGTCGATACATCAGAGTATAATGCCGTTGGCGGGATCATAGACATACATCCAAAGTATCCGGTACTGAAGAAACACATTGATTTCCGGGGAAGGATTAAGACAAAGACTCTTGGAACCGACGGCTTCATGATTGACCATGACACTGTGGAGCTTAGATACATAGAGCAGATTGTATGCAGTGGACAGTGTTCTTCTATCTGCCGATTACTTCTTTTCCTTGCAGAAAGAAGCTTTGCAAAGGGAAAAAGCCTCAATGATATTACGGATGAGATAATAAAGCTGATGGAAGAGCATGGCCCGGATATCCTGTTCAAGGATTCATCATATGTGCCGGAGGGTCTGACATATGTACGAAAGCAGGAACTCGCTGCATGCCTGAACAGATGCAGGTTTATCAGCATGGAAAAATAAACAGATCGAAGATTATATGGGATGAGAATGAAAAGAGCATTTTGTATTATGACGGCCTTCGTTATTCTGATGCTTGCAGGATGTGAAAGCATAGATTACGGAAAGGTCATGGAAAAAAGTGAAAAACTGAACCGGTATCTTCAGAACAATCAGGACAGGATAAAGCAGGAAGTTAAGGATCAGATAAAGGAAGTTCTGGCTGAACAGGATGGCAGCGCGGAGCCGGGAATCCTTTCGGGAGTTGATGATGTAGCCCTTACAGATCTTACGGGAGCCGGTACGGACTATGTTTTCATTTATGACGGGGTACCTTACTCCGCTATATATATACCAGATAACTGGGAGATAAAGGATTCCTACAGGATAATCAACGCGATGGACATGGCCATTATCTGCCAGGCTCTTATAAATGAGCATCCAATACACGGCAGGGATATGGTTTCCTACAGAACCTGTGATGATATGGCTTACGAATGGATTCAGCACAACGTGGCTTATGGGATCCTGCGCAGCCTGAATAATAAGTCAGCGGACGGATCCGGGGAGGAAATACGTGTGTCCGGGAAAGATTACAGCAGCTGGATGGAATCCGTGAAGAACGTTGATTTTGATCCGAAGGATCAGGGCAAATCATACAGGGATTTATACGAAGACAGGACAGGAAAGAAGTTTGATATACAGAACTTTCTGAACTAGGAACCTGATATTTTGGGAAAATATTTTTTATAAAGGGGGGCAGTAATGATAAAAAGGGAAATGCATTCGAAGGAAGAACTGCAGTTGAATTTTAAATTTCGCTGTATCTATTCAGAACCCTCCGGTTTCTGAATAGATACGCGCATTCGGCTCATTAGAGTCGTGCTTCGCACGAGGAGCCGAATGCCAAAATGCCAAGGTTTTCATACGTCACTTGCAGAAAAGCAAGTGACGTCTAAAAACCTTGGCATTCCTTCACAAAAACTACACATATCAAACATCATTTAAACAGATTCTTCGGATATCATAGCCTGAAAACAAATCTTACAGGAAAGACGAGGACAGACTATGAATAAACACAGAATAAGGAAAAATGCAGCACTTTTAGCCTTGGCCATTTCTATCGCAGCAACCGGATGTAACGGTAACATCAGTACCGCAGCAACTACCATAAAGCCGGAAGCTAACGATGTGATTGAAAATTCCACTGAATTGCCAGACAGCACTGTGGCTGAGGATGCTGACAGTTCCTCAGATGAAGTTATAGAAAATACAGCAGACGGGGAACATGCCATTCTGGCTGATGGAGAAGATGCTTCATATAGCCGGATAAGAGTTTCAAAAACCGGAGAGTCCGAGGGTGATGAGGCTGATTTTTACGGAGAAAATTCAGCGGTATTTGCTACAAACGGAGCAACGCTTGATCTTAAAGACATAGAAGTAAATACAAACGGAACCCACGCTAATGCTGTATTCAGCTATGGCGAAGGAACCACAGTCAACATTTCCGATTCGGTGATAAATACTGAAGGGAACTGCTCCGGAGGGATAATGACAACCGGCGGCGGTACTATGAATGCGGAAAATCTCACCATACATACCACTGGAAATTCTTCCGCGGCGATACGTTCAGACCGCGGCGGCGGTACAGTTATTGTTACAGGAGGAACCTACTCCACAGACGGAACCGGATCCCCTGCCATATACTCAACTGCGGATATCACGGTTTATGATGCGCTCCTTAGTTCCACCGCATCCGAAGGAATTGTGGTAGAAGGCAAAAACAGCGTTACCCTGGATAATGTTACCCTCACTGCGGACAACAACAAGAAAAACAGCGATAAAGCGGACAATTTCAAGGCGGTAATGATATACCAGTCCATGTCCGGAGACGCCGACGAGGGAAAGGCTGAATTTACGATGAACGGCGGAAGCCTTACAAACATGAATGGGGATGTTTTCTTCGTTAATAATACAGTAGCAGACATTCATCTTAAAAAAGCAGCTATTGTAAACAACGGAGACGGAGCTTTTTTAAGGGCAGCTGCCGCAGGATGGGGAAATGAAGGCTCAAACGGCGGTAAAGTAAATCTATATACTGAAGAGCAGGAAATAAGCGGCGATATTACCGTAGATGATATTTCAATACTGAACCTTTATCTCTCGGATAATTCAGAATACCAGGGTGCTATCAACGGGGACGGTAAATCCGGAGATGTCTATGTGGAACTAAAGAATGGCTCCAAGTGGGTTCTGACAGGTGATTCATATATCAGTTCACTTACATGCGATGAGGATTCAATTGACCTAAACGGACATAAGCTTTATATCGATGGCACCGAATACACAGAAGGCACCCTGTATAACGGGGAGGCAATTGAAATCAAAGTGGAAAGCAGCAGCATGAACGGTCAGGGAAAGCCCGGTACGCCTCCCGACGGAAAGCCCGGAGAAGGCGGAAATCCTCCTGACGGAATGCCCGGAGACGGAAGTACACCTCCTGACTTCAAACCCGGAGAAGGCGGAAATCCCCCGAAAGGAAAACCCGGGGACGGCAATACACCTCCTGATTTCAAACCCGGAGAAGGCGGAAATCCTCCCGACGGAAAACCCGGCGTCACAGAACTTTCAGAAGCTGGGGAGTAAAATTACTCCCCGGGCGATTAGCAGAGACCAAAAATCTCTGCTTTTTCTTTTATATGAAGCCTGCCTTTTCCATTTTGACTTCAGTTATACAAAGCTGTGGTAAATCTAAATCTGTTTTCCTGTAGCTGAAACTGACATATTATGATACAATCACGCATATAGAGAAAAGAGAGGTGGCTGTTATGCACGTATCTATTCAGAAACCGGAGGGTTCTGAACAGTTACGCGTGAGAAAGCAATGTAGAAAGGAAATTTGTCAGGACTTTGGAAAAGGTAACGGATAAGACAAGAAGAGAAGCGGCAATGGAAAATTTCAGGAAGGGCTATAACTGTTCCCAGTCAATCGTACTGGCATTTGAAGACATGCTTCCTGTTGATAAAAGCCTGTTATCTAAGCTGTCCTCGTCTTTTGGAGGAGGGATGGGAAGGCTCAGGGAGGTATGCGGCGCTGTCAGCGGCATGTTTATGGCGGCAGGCCTGTTATATGGATATGAAGAACCCGGGGACGACAGGCTAAAGGCGGAGCACTATGCCAGAATACAGGAGCTGGCACACAGATTTGAGGAAAAGCATGGATCCATAGTCTGCCGGGAACTCTTAAATCTTAATGTCCGGCATGATAACCCGGAACCGGAAAAACGGACTGATGAGTATTACAAAAAGCGTCCCTGCCCGGAAATGATCGGGGATGCCGCAGAGATACTTGAATGGTATATTAAAGAGAATCCTGTGAAATAACTAATGCATTTTATATTAGGCGCCGGATATTTCACCTTTCAGGATAAATGTGGTATTATAGAAAGCGAAATATAAAAAAGGGAGTATATTCACCTAACTTTATGGATTCGGAATCAACAGGGAAAAAGATCAGGGCAGTAACGCTTATAATCCTCATACTGCTTACTGTAATTTTCATTAAGATCATTGCAGGGCAGAAAATTTCAAGCGTTTCTGAATTCCAGGCTTATATTTGCGGGTTCGGACCGGCTGCGCCCATTGTTTTGACGCTTTTCCAGGCATTTCAGGTTATAGTACCTGTTGTGCCCGGTTATCTTGGGTGCATTGTAGGTGCGGTTTCATTTGGAACCATGACCGGATTCTTATGTAATTATATCGGAATATCTCTGGGATCCATAGCGGCATATTTTATAGCGAGAAAATATGGACTGAAAGCATTGCTTCTGCTGTTTCCGAAGAAACAGTATGACAAATGGGTTGAAAAGATAAACAGGCATCGCTCGTATGATCTGTTTTTATTTGTTGCAACGCTGCTGCCGCTTTTCCCGGATGATTTTTTATGTTACTTTTCAGGTCTTATAAAAATGAATGCGAAGAAATTCATATGGATAATCATTCTGGGGAAACCCTGGTGTATCTTTGCGTACAGTTATGCTTTCGGGCTGATCAGATAATGGGGGAAAAATGGAAAACAAAAAACGACTTTTGGGATACTATGACTATACTGTGATCTTAACCTATCTGGGGATGTTCTGTTCATTTCGTGCCATTCTCATGGCAATAAATGAACGCTACTGGGATTCGGTTATTTTACTTATGCTTGCCGGACTGTTTGATATGCTGGACGGGACGGTGGCCAATACAAAGAACAGGACTAAAGAAGAAAAACGTTTCGGTATCCAGATAGATTCCTTATGTGACCTTATTGGTTTTGGCATCATGCCCGGAATTTTCTTATATATGATATCCGGAAGAACCACATTTGCCGGGATAATTTCCTCATTATATGCTCTTGCGGCAGTTATCAGGCTGTCCTATTTCAATGTGTGCGAAGAGAAAAGGCAGGACAAATCTGAAGGGAAAAGAACACATTTTACAGGGCTTCCGGTCACAAGCATTGCGGTTATGCTGCCGGTAATATTCCTATTGCAGGAGGAAAAAATCTTCAGGGGCGTAATTCCGTATATATTACTGCTTGTTTTCTGCGGGGCAGGTTTCCTGTCACCTTTTGAAATTAAAAAGCCCGATCTCAAGGGCAAGGCGTTTCTGATAGTTTTCGGTCTGCTGGAAGCTCTGGGATTACTCTTCATTGGCTGGGATCTGGTATGAAGGAGTCAGGAATCGTATTGTTCCTGTACAGGACGGTTCCCGGCAGGATAATGCTGAAAATCCTTGTAAATCCTTATCTGTCCAGGGCATTATCGGCTTTTTTTTCATCTAGAATTTCGGCATTTCTGATACCCGGATTTGTAAAGAAAAACAATATAGACCTTCGGCAGTATGTCATCCCGGAGGGGGGATACCGTTCATTTAATGATTTTTTTACCAGGAGACGGAAACGTAAGCTTAATCCGGAGCCGGAACCGGAGCTGCAGTCCCCCTGCGACGGGTTTCTTACAGTAAAAGAAATAAGCAGTGATGCAGTCTTTGATATCAAGCATTGCAGATACAGCATAGAGTCTCTTTTAAGAGATAAAGCGATGGCAGATGCATTTGCCGGAGGGAC
Source organism: uncultured Lachnospiraceae bacterium (assembly GCA_946407725.1). Classification (GTDB taxonomy): domain Bacteria; phylum Bacillota; class Clostridia; order Lachnospirales; family Lachnospiraceae; genus NK4A144. Next base: position 22,602 of record CAMJPM010000008.1, on the reverse strand, counting down.
GGCGTTTATTTTCAGGCTAACACCGGCAAACTATCATAGGTATGTATTCTGTACAGACGGAAGGATTATCCGAAGAAGGAAAATAAAGGGTGTGCTTCACTGTGTGAGGCCGGCGGCATTGGAAAGATTTCCGGTATTCACGGAAAATAGCCGTGAGTATACTGTTATTGAAAGTAAAAGGATGGGGAAGGTTGTCCAGATGGAAGTCGGAGCCATGCTTGTGGGAAAGATAACGAATAACCCGGCTTTTAAGCCCGGAGAAATGGTATCAGGCGGCGAAGAAAAGGGATATTTTGAGTATGGGGGCTCCACGATCATTGTCCTTACGGAACAAAGAATAGAGTTAAACCGAGGGCTTTCCGGCAGAATTAAAAGCGGCGGAGAGATACCTGTTAAGGCAGGTGATGCAATATATGAAGGATGAGGACAGACTGCGCTCCGGAATAAAGAATACAGGAACTGCAATCCTTTTGATCATACTGGCAGCATCATATAATTTCCTTATATATTCCGGCGGGAGATTGATATCAAAGGGTTTTTACCATCACAATCTGACTTCTGTTCTCGATAACATCATTCCTTTTATACCCTGGACAATACTGATATATTGGGGATGCAGCATTTTCTGGGGAATAAATTATTATCTTGGGATACGATGTGATAAGTCCGGAGGACGCTGCTTTATTATATCCCATTTTATCGGAGAGACCATATGCTTCATTCTGTTTGTTCTCTTTCCGACTACAATGGACAGGCCGGTGATAAGTGATGCAAAGGGATTGTTATCATTGATAGAGACCACATACAGAATGGACAGCGCAGATAACCTGCTGCCATCCATACACTGCTTTGTAAGCTATCTGTGCTGGATCGGAGTACGTGGAAAAAGGGAGATCCCAAAATGGTACAGGGCAGTATCGTTTATCATTGCGTTCGCTGTATGTATATCAACCCTTACCGTAAAGCAGCACGTGATCGCTGATGTGATCTCCGGGGTTCTTCTTGCCGAATTGAGTTATTTTATTTCTTCAAGGGTAACCTGCCGGCAGGGAAGGGCGTAATGATTTTCAATTAAAAGCGCGGACGGGGAGTGTAAATATGCCTGAGGAATCTTCAGGAAAGGTGATATGGAATAATATTGTATCATTATATCCCGGGGCTGTATTGTACGGGCTTATTTTTAATATCACCCTGATGATCGACAGCATTATCGCGGGCTGGAATCTTGGGGCAGCCGGCATCGCGGCAGTGGCACTGGGCGTTCCGGGGTATGGGGTTTTGGCGGCAGTAATATATTCCCTTATCCACGGCAGCGGGCTAAGGATGATCTGGGCAAAGAGCCGGGCGGACGACCGGGGATTTCAGAGAGCATTTTACGGGGGTGCGACCCTTGTATGTTTTGCGGGGATTGTGTTCGCCATACTTATTTTTGCCTTTTCGGACAGCATTGTTCTTCTTTGCGGCGGTGATATGGTGGATCCTGTTACCCGGCATAATGCGGTGATATATCTTATGTTCTGCTCTCCCATAGTGTTTTTGACCGCTTTGGGGATGATCCTTCAGGAGGTAATGAATGTCTTCGGGTTTCAGGCCTCGCGCGCAACACTGGGAGGGATCAATGTGGCGGTCAATCTTATCGTATCCATCCTTTGTGCAACTCATTTTCCTGCTGATATGAAGCTGGCGGGACTGGGGATCGGAACCTCTGCGGGAGGGCTTGCGGAATTTATCGGAGGAATTATTATTCTGCGTATCATGAAGGTCCGGCTGGGATACCGTCCGCTGATCCTTCGTCCCAGGGAGATCGCTGAAACCGTCAGATGCGGATTTCCGGCAGCAGCGGACTACTTTGCGGAAAATATCGTGATGGGTATTCAGAATAATCTGATACTTTCAGGTTTTCCCGGCGATCAGATGATCCTGCCCGCAGCTGAGGTGGTCTGTAACATCTCCTATTTTGCCTCCGGAACCATAAAAGGGGCGGCTATTGCGACAGAGCCTCTGTTTGGTGTATTCTATGAGGAAAGGGATGTGAACAGCATAGAGATTGTATGGCAGCAGGGATGGGTCATGGGCACGGTGATGTCTGTTGTCTGGGCTGTGTTGTTTTATGTTTCAGCTCCGGTGCTTTCGGCTTTATGCGGAATGGAATTATCACAGGATATTTTAAGGGGGGTACTGCTTTGTATGATCTTTACCCCGGTTATGCATACAGTATATATGTTTACGCTGTATTATGAAGCTACGAAACGGTTCAACCTCTCCATGGCCTTTGCGATCATCCCGGATTCCTGTTTGTATGTGCTCATGATGATGTTTCTGATCCCGGTTCTTGGGAAAGACGGGATATGGCTCTCTATCACCGGCAATCAGGTGATCGGTCTGTTCCTGCTTATCCCATTGGTGCTGTTTATTGCTGCAAGGACAGGCAGAGGATTTGACCGGCTCTTATTACTGCCTGAAGAATTCTATTCAGGGACTACGCTCCTTGAATATGAGATACTGGGAAATGAAACGGACACAGCATCAGAACTTAAGAAGCTTAGAGAAGCATTACCGGGTGTCATTTCAGACCCTGGCATTTTAGATGCTGTGGTTCACTCTGCGGAAGAACTGGTTTCAGACATGCGCCGGCACTCTAAGTATATTCACATAAGGCTGAGGGATACAGGAGAGAAGGCAGAGTTATTCATACGCAGTCTGGGACAACGCCGGGACCTGCCGCCATCGGTATCAGAAAATATAATGGCGCAGGGTGGTAAAGAAACCATTTCCTATAGCTATGTCTACAGGATGAATATTGTATGCATAACCCTTACCGGGAGGAATACGTCAAATGCAGCTATTCACTAAAAAGCAACCGACAATGATGTCAAATAAGTTTTTTTCCATGCTGCTTGGGGGAACGCTGACCATGATGGTGGTTTCCGTCATGCTGATGTCAGATTCCATTATTGCCGGTTCTGTCATCGGCTCCGATGCCGTGGCCGGAGTTACGCTGGTGACGCCCCTCTATTCCCTTGGAGCTTTTTTTGGCTCGGTGATATCACTGGGAGTGCCTATTCTGTACACAACAGAGATGGGGAAATTCAATAAGGAGAGGGCAGACCAGGTCTTTGGACTGGGAGTACTGATGTCCATAATTATGGGTGTCGTGCTGTTTCTGCTGACTTGTCTGTTCGGGGAGATGTATCTTCTCAGTTCTTCTCCTTCGGAAGAGATACTGAACCAGGCAAGAGGGTATCTTTTCTGGATGCGTTTTACAATCCTCATCATTCCGATGCAGTCGCTTCTGGCTGCCACAGTTTACAGTGATGGAGACGAGACAGTTTCAACGATAGCCAACGCTGTACAGGGCTTGGGAAATATAACATTTTCCATTATCTTAAGTCATTTTATAGGAATACGCGGAATTGGCCTGGCATCATGCACATTCTACGTGATCGCTGTTTTGATCCTTATGGTGCATTTTAAGAGGAAAAGCAACACCCTCCGCTGGAATCTGTATTTTTCCCCGGAGGTTTTGGGCAAGGTCTTTCGTTACAGTATCATTGATTCCAGCTGTTATCTCTTTTTTGCCATATTGACCGCCGTTCTCAATGCCTTTATCGGCGCACAGTTCGGACCGGAATACCTTATCCTGGCATCCGTCATCACCTTAAGCCGGGAGTTTCAGTTGCTCTTCGACGGCATCGGACAGGCATCCGCACCAATCTTCAGCGTTTATCTGGGAGAGGAAAACCAGAGCGGACTGCGCTCAAGCTATGATCTGTCAAACCGGACTGCCATTATAGAGGGGATTTTGGTCACCCTTGTTCTTTTGATCATTGCGCCCTTTGTGCCAATGGTACTGAATATCACACAGCCAGAGCTTATGGGTATGGCCGTGACAGGTATCCGGGTGACAGCCCTTGGAGCCGCATTTATAAGCATCCTGTACCTGATCAGCTCATATTATCTGGTGATCAATCAGATCCTTCTGGGAGTGGTGGTCTGCGCACTAAGAGATGTGGTCTTAAGTGCAAGTCTCGCTGTGATCCTTGGCAAGGCTCTGGGAGTACCTGGAATGTTTGCCGGGTTTGCCATAGCGCCCGCAATGGCCTATGCTTTACTGATGATTTTTGTTAAAATGCGTTATGGTAAGGAGGAATGGCCGCTGTTACTCACCAAAGTGCCGGGGAGTGACAAGTCCTTCCTGTTCCAGCTAAAAGTAGATCCGAATGAGATCATCGGACTGCAGAAAAATGTGGAGGCACTGCTGAAGGAAAATGATGTGGATAAGCGTACCGTGGGACGTATAAAGCTGCTGATCGAAGAACTGTACATGCTTATTTACGAAAAGAACGAGGGTAAGCAGGTTCTCAGCGAGTGTACCATATTTCTCCGGCCGGAGGGAGTTCAGATCATCACGAAGGACGATGGAGTGCTCTTCGACATATCGGAGGAAGATGTTAGCGTCACCTCCCTTGCAGCCTTTGCTGTCTCCGCTTATATGGAAAAGCTGGGGGAGGACCGGCGCCACCTGACTACCATGAGTTTTAACCGCAGTGCCTTCCTTATAAAGCCGCTGGCCGAATGAAAGGAGTGATTATAAGTCATGGATGCACCAAACCGGCTGTTTCTGGAGCTTCTTTTTGTTTCCGGCATTCTGATGTCTGTTTTGCTTATCAACAACATATTTCTTTATAAACAGAAGATAAAAGACTACATTTCCATGATGCTGATCTTAGGAATAGTCTCGTGTATTTTTGAGATTCTGTGGGTGGTCGTTGACGGACATCCGAAACTGAGGGTTTTTGCCTACATATTTGTGAGCAGCTATTGCATCGTCTGTCTCATCTTTGAAGCCTTCCTTGACAGATACCTGCTTGAACGTATAGGCATACTGCCGGGTAAAAAATTGGAGATCATCATATATGCGCTGCCGATAGCGGCGTTCGCTCTGGCCTGTGTCACAACGCCCTGGACGAAATTGGTGTTCTGGGTTGATGAAGGCGGTGTTGTACGTACCGAAGAGCTCTTTAATTCCCTTTTCCAGGGGATGGTGCTATTATATATCTTCATCCCGGTTTTAATTGCAATCTTCTTTCTCACACTTGGCAAAAAATTCAGACCGGCCGATGGGGAAATTCCTGTCAGCCTGATTGTTTTCGGCATAATGGCACCTGTAATTTTCGCTATGGAACTGATCATTCTCGGCGAAGGCATGGATGATTTCCAGACCACATCTATTCCAATATCCCTGGCACTGGTATATCTGGTTACCAACATGAGTACCCATAGTGTACTGGACGCCCAGGCTCAGATAAAGTCGGTGGAGACGGAACTCAGGATCGCATCCAAGATCCAGACTGACGCCCTGCCGCCTGTAGCGCCGGAGTTTGCAAATCATCTGGATCTGAATCTACGGGGAAGCATGACTACCGCCAAGGAGGTGGGAGGAGATTTCTATGATTATTTCCCCATTGACGACAACCGCCTCTGCTTCCTGATTGCCGATGTATCCGGTAAAGGCACGCCGGCAGCCCTGTTTATGATGACGTGCAAAACAATGATCAAGGACTATGCGCTGATGAAGAACAGCACGTCGGAGATTTTTACCTCTGTCAATGAAAGGCTCTGCGAAAACAATGACGAGGGCATGTTCGCCACCGCCTGGATAGGCATAGTGGATACCAGGACAATGACCCTGCAATACACCAATGCAGGCCATAATTATCCGTGTTTACTGCGAAAGGATCAGCCATGCGAGATAATAAAGGAGAATCACGGACTGTTCCTGGGCGGCCTGGAATTTACACAGTACAAGCAGGGGGAAATTCAGCTGGAGTCGGGAGACCGTGTGCTGCTTTATACCGATGGCGTTGTGGAAGCCCATGACCGGTCGGGAGGCCTTTATGGCAATGACCGGCTTGACAAAATGCTGGACAGCACCAGGGATTGCACCGGAGAACAGGTACTGCAGCGGATCCTTAATGATGTCAACGATTTTGCCGTGGGAGTTCCACAGTTCGACGACATTACCATGATAATATTAAGTATTAAATGACGGAGGTGAACACATGAAACTAACACATGAGAAAAATGGAACTGAACTTACTGTTCATCTGTCGGGTGAGATGAACACGCTGACTGCGCCGGAGCTGTCCGCTCTTCTGGAAAAGGAACTTGACGGCGTCCAGAACCTGACCCTGGATTTCACGGAATGCGACTATGTCTCTTCCGCAGGATTACGTGTACTGCTGGCTACCTACAAGCAGATGAAGGCGGCAAAGGGAAATATGGAGCTTGCAAATGTTGGAGAGGACTTTATGGATGTGCTGCAGAACACGGGACTGGATGCTGTGTTCGGCATTTTTTGACATTGAATTACTTTAGAAGGAGCTTAAAACTATGACTGAAGAATATTCTCTTAGAATTCCGGCAAAACTGGAAGGAATGGATCTCATTCTTGCTTTTGTCAGCCTGCTTTTGGATAACCACGGCTGTGCAGCCAAAGTGCGTACGAAGCTGCGAATGGCCGTGGAAGAGCTGTATGTGAATGTAACACTGTACGCTTATCCTTCGGGAGACGGATGGGTGGAAATACGGGGCAATGTGGAAAACGGCATGGCAACCTTCCGTCTGATCGACGGCGGAAAGCCCTTTGATCCTTTGGAAAAGCCTGATCCCGATACGTTGCTTTCAGGAGAAGATCGGGAGATCGGCGGTCTTGGCATCTTTATGGTGAAGTCCATGGTGGATGAACTGGAATACGAATACAGCGGCGGCTGCAACCGGCTGACGCTAAAGAAACAGATTTCAGAACAATGAAGGAACCGTTGTGCTGAGGAAAGGAGCTATGGAAAAAATGTATTTATGGAGGGAACGAAAGAATGGAAAACAAAAACACCTATTTTGCAAATGATCAAAGCTCTCTCAGGGGACATGAAATGCTGGAAGCTTTTCATGAGGAGACAAAGCATCCGATGGAGCTTACGACACAGCTCTTAATGAAGCTCCTTGACGACAACAAGGATACGGAATACGGAAAGAAATATGATTTCGCCAATATTAAGACCATAGAGGATTACCAGAAAAAGGTTCCGGTAGTGACCTATGATGACATAGCACCGTATCTGGAGCGTATGATGGAGGGTGAGCGCAACATCCTCACTGCCTATGGCTACGATCACTTTAATGAGACTTCCGGAACAGTAGGCGTGCCCAAGGTAGTGCCCATGACGCAGGAGCAGTCGAAGGTATATGAAAAGTATAATTATCTTCTGATGTACGGCATCATCCGTGACGGAGTGGATGCAGACTGGATGAACGGCAGGGGCTTCTGCACCTCCAGCGGGAACTACAGGACACTTCCCAGCGGGCTTACCGTGGGAGAGGCTTCCTCCAAGATGGCGGAACACTTAAAGGGCGGAAAAAAAGAAATGGATGCCATGATCCGCACCATGTATACCTCTCCTCTGGAGGGCTTAAATCCCGAAGAGGGAGTGGATTCAAAATATATCCATACCCGTTTCGCACTTATGGATAGCGATGTTCGTGGCATGATCACCGGCTTCTACAGTGTTATCGTGCTTTTCCTTCGTTATATAGAAGACAACCATGAGCTTTTGATACATGATATAGAAACAGGTACTATCTCGGATGACATCGATATGCCCGACAATGTAAGGGCAAGTCTTTTAGAGAAGATACAGCCCATGCCGGAGCGTGCAGCCGAGTTACGGGAGGCATTTAAGGACGGTATCGATACCCCCTGGGTTAGAAAGGTATGGCCGCATTTCCAGTATATGACTGGAGCCGGAGGCGACGGCTTTGAAGTATACGACCGTCTGATCAAGGAGCATTACACAGGGGAAGGCCTTAAGCATATCTATTCCGGGATCACTGCTTCTGAGGGATTATGGTCAGTGCCTTCCGGGATCAATGATTTTGACAGTATCCTGGCTCCTTCGGCAGCCTTTGTGGAATTCCTTCCGGTAGAGGCGGGAAATGATTTCAGCAAGTGTGTTACTATGGACAAGCTGGAGGAGGGAAAGATCTACGAGCTTATCATTACGAATTTAAGCGGCTTCTGGCGTTATCGTATGAGCGATGCCATCATTGTTACCGGAATGTTTAACAATACTCCTAAGGTTCAGTTCATGTACAGGGTAAACAGGACCATAAATCTGGCAGAAGAGAAGACCACCGAAAAAGCCCTTCAGATTGCAGTGGAAAAAACCTGCGAAGAGCTGGGAATACAGCTGGCAGATTTCTCTGTATATCCCAATACCGATGTAACTCCCAACCGTTATGATTTCCTTATAGAGCCTCTCCGCGAGATCAAAAAATTCGATATGAAAAAGCTTCAGGATACAGTGTTTAAGTATCTGTGCGAAGCCAATCCGGTTTATATGGACTGCTATAAGGACCACTGGCTGGACAAGCCCGAGGTATATTTCCTCCAGCCTGAAACATCCCTTCTCTACCGTGATATGATGGTATTCAAAGGAGCTTCATTAAACCAACTGAAGCCTGTACGCGTGATAATGAATGAAAGGCAGAGAAAGTTCTTCTTCATGCTTAAGCAGGAAATGGAAGAGTGATACAGTACTTTAAGAAATATGGAAAGTATAAAAGATCCCGGCGGAATATAAGATTTCTGCCGGGATCTTTGAATATATGAATTCAGGAAATGGAGGGGATGTTCCTGATCTCAAACGGTCAGTTTCCGAAAAATGATTTTATGCGTCCCGCAAAATTTTTCTCTTTTTCTTTAATACGGAAAATCCCATAATCCAGGGCTCCCCTGTATTCAGCATAAGAGCCCCGTTTCCCGCTTTCAAGCAGATGTTCATTTCCGCCTTCATCTACTCCGAAGAGCTCATACTCTTCAAAGGGAATATAGAGACGGAGTGACTGGGCATTTTCAGCTCTGTCACTGTTTATCGTTATCCTGTACTCCACCGTGTTCTCAGAAGCTTCCGTGATCTCTGCCTGCAGGCTGTCATTCCTGGTGAAATTACCGGATACAAATGCTGCAGGGGAGTTAGTACCGGGATACTTTTCTTCGCTTGTAAGGGTCTTCTGGACTTCCGTTATCTGACCTTTCACCGGAAGAGGCGCCGTAAGCTTTTCACCCTTCTCAAAAATTGGCCAGTCCACATATTCCTCTTCCTCTATATCCGGTGCCTCGGGGAACTCAAGAGATGAAAGATCCGATCCGTAGGGCAGTCTCGCTGTACCGATGATCTCCGTTTTGTCATCTTCATCTATGGTAATGAAGACAACGGGAAGCTTCTTAAATTCATCAGAAACGGAGTTGACGGAAATGAGCTCATCATAGCTTACGTTTTCGGCAACTCCCGTCATGCTGAAGTAGTCAATGGCTCCCACGCTGTCATTTACATACCTGTTATCCGATACCACCTCCAGATGCTGCATATGGGTGTCTTTTTCCGCATCTATCTGGCCGGCTATGGATCCTGATCTGTTATTGCTTTCTTCAAACACAGGGAATGCAGAACATCCCGTGATGGTGGTTCCGAATCCGGCGATGCCGCCCACATAGGAGGATGCATCCAGATACGACATTGCGTTTGAGTCCTTTATTATCGAGAAGGACTGGCCCGCTATTCCTCCGGCGTAGCTTCCCTCTTTGGATTTTACCGGTCCTATGCTTTCAGAACGCACGACTATACCGTGTGCCATGTAGCCCACAACACCTCCGGCACCGTCTTTTTTGCTCTCTATCTGGCCCTTGTTGATACATTCCAGAATGATATTCCTTAAGAGATATTTATCGGAAAAGCCTCCGTCCAGATTTCCAGCGGCATTTTCCTCGGGATCCTCCGAATCCGTACACATGGATCCGCCGATACCTCCTATATCTATATCTCCTTTAACACACCCGTTGTTCACGCAGTGGTCTACCCTTCCCTGTTCTATGGCCTCGATATCCTCTTCGGAAACGTCCTTTATGACCTCGTCCGTTTCACCCTTGGCAAAATCCCCTATACGGTCAAGCTTGTCGGAGAACAGATGGAATACCTTATTTACCTGGTCATTTACGTCAGAAAGATCGTCGGAAACTATATCAGAGGAATGGTCACTGTGGTCAGCCAGGTCAGAGAGTGTATCGCTCATGGCATCCAGATTTATCCTCAGGACCTCCCTTGCAAAATCAAATTCCTCTCCAAGCTTTGGCATTTCGGGCTTGGGCATATCATTTAAGTGGTCAAAGACCTCTTCGGTATCTTCTATGGTGTCATGGAGGGCATCGGAAACATCATCCAATCTGTTATAGAGCTTTTTCGCATTTTTCTTTGAATCCTTTGAAGCCTCCACCGATTCCGGAATAACTATGGAAAGTATATCCTTTACCGCGTCATAGCGGTCAGAAAGGTTCCTGAGCCTTCTGTCCTTTAACTCTTCCTTGTCTTTTTCAAGATCTCTAAGATCCGAATCCGAAAGACGTCCGATCACATTTGCATCCTTCATGAACTTTTTTATGCTCTTAGCCGTATCATGAAAGCTGTCATTTGCTTCATCCAGATCGTCCAGTATATCCGGCATGGCATCAGTCAGATAGTCCACCCTGGCCTGGAGCGAATCCGTAGCGTCTCCGATATTATTTAAGTAGTTCTTTCCGGTGGTGGTAAGAAGATCCCCTGCATCAACGGCATTTTTAGCATAATCTGAAAGAAGCTTCATGTCATCCTTCATTATATCTGATGAATCGTGGACGTCATCGATGGATTTATCCACCAGGTCATGGAGCTTATCTATGGCATCCGACAGGGACTCCAGTTCATCAAGGGTGAGATGGGGCTCCATCTGCCCCACGATACCGCCAACATCCTTACGTCCGTATACGTTGCCGCCGTTTTCACAAAATGAAACAAATCCGGCTTGTCTTCCGGCTATTCCGCCCACGTTATAGCCTGAGTGTTCATAGCCTACATCACCGTAGTTTCCGCTTTGGAAAATGGCTCCCGTGGAGTAGCCGGATATTCCTCCCGTATCAATCCCCTTGTTCATGCTGTAGGTTTCCTCACTGTCCCTGCTGTAACCTCCTGAAAGGATGGCAGCCATACGGTCAGCTTTGGGATTCTCATCATCAAAACCCTCCAGCCACTCATTGTCATTATTTATAGGGCCGTGATTATATGAATAGGCTATGACACCGTAGTTCTTGCCTGAGATACCGCCTGTAAAGTAATATCCCTGGACGTATGCCTTGTTGGCGCAGGCCATGATGGTGCCCGGAACCTCATTTATGGCGGCTATTCCGCCTGTGATGTTCTTTCCCCTTATATCTCCCTCAAATGTGCAGTCTGAGATGATACCCTCGTTGATCCCGCAGATACCGCCGGTGATCAGGGAATCATCCGAAACCGTTATGGAGGCATTCAGCACCAGGTTCCTTATCACCGCGCCCTGTTTAACGTAGCGGAAGAGACCTGAAGCGTAGCCCTCCTTATCATAGGTTAAGCCGCTGATCTTATGTCCCTTTCCGTCAAAGGTTCCGAAAAACGCAGGAATCGACAGACCGGGATGTTCGGAAAGGTCTATGTCATCTGTAAGAACAAAGGTTTTGTCCTTTGAATACTCCTCTATCCCCGCGTTCTTTGCCATATCACTTAATGCGGCGGCAGAGCTTATCCTGACTACGTTATTTCCGCTCTCCGGGGTAAAAGGCTCCTCTTTTTCGGGGGCTTCCTCCTTAAGGTACTCGCTCTGTATCACCCTTGCTTCTCCCGCACAAAGACCTGCCATATCCGTTGTCTGTGCAAAAGCCGTGCCGGGACAGAAAGCATTGACGACCATCACGGAGACCAGGATACAGTGGAGTTTACCTGATCTTAGATGTCTGTATAAATCAATTATTTTCATCAGCATCCACCTCATCTTTCATCTTTCCTGAGATCATGGTCACATATGCGTCTCCCTTAAGCACTCCCTTCATCTCCCCAATGAAGTGTCCGTTAATATTTCCCTGTACCTTTCCGTCGATACGTATAAGACCTGTTTTCTGCTCAAGTGCAAGGGGCACCGAAACCTTGAAGGATGTTTTGTCTATGATCTTTTCACCAAGCAGAAGAACCTGGGGCAGAACAAGCATGACAAGGATTATGGAGACAATAGTTCCCCGTCCCAGGGCCTGGCCGATACCGCAAATCGAGGCGTCGGAACTCATATTTCCTATGAGTATACCCGCAATAGCCAGGATAGATCCTGAGGTTATTATGGTGGGAAAGGCGAAATTCATGGTCTCTATTATGGCGTCTTTTTTAGGCATCTTATCCTTTAAATCCATAAATCTGCCGGAAATGACTATGGCATAGTCGATATTGGCACCCATCTGTATGGAGCTTACGATAAGGTATCCCATGAAGAATACGTTCTGGTTCTGTATCACCGGGAACGAGTAATTGATCCATATAGCACCCTGGATAACAAGTATCAGAAGAATGGGCATTCCCACGGACATAAAGGTAAACAGGAGTACCGCGAGAACCGCAAGGATGGAGACCACATTTACAACCATATTGTCTCTTGCAAAGGTGGTCTTCAGATCCAGCTGGGATGTGGATTCTCCTGCCACCAGCACCCTTCCTTCATAGTATTTATGGGCAATGTCATGCATTTTTCCGAGGAATGCAAAGGTCTCTTCGCTCTCCTCCGGAAGATTTAAGCTCACCAGCATTCTGGAATAATTCTCTCCCTCCAGCTGGGTTCTGGCAATCAGCATCTTTTCGTGGGCATCCGTAATGTCTTCCATCACATCGTCATCCAGAGACACATAGCCCTTGTCAACCTCGTCAAAGAGGAACATCATGAGGTCTATAAAGGGAATGGAATAGTCATTTGGATTTAAGATATGTCCGTATTCTTCGTCATCTACGGCATAGGCTGCGTAAAGGAGCTTTGCCACCTCGTAGTCCATATCCATAAGCTCCGAAAACTGCCTTGAGGTAAGCTTATCGGTTAGCATATAGCCGTCCTTGGCTTCAGTGCTCGTAAGGGCTGTAACGCTTTCAACCTCGGGGCACTGCTCAAGATCACGGAGAAGCTTTGTTTCGGTTTCATAGCTGTCCCTTGGGATTATAAGAGCAGCAATGTTATCCTTCCCGAAGGTCTCCTCTATCATTTCATCTGCTATCTGGATATCATTTTTAACAGGGGTTTCCAGGGTTGAATACCCATATACATAGGGGCATTTGCTGGATGTTATGTATGCCGCCACAATGAGCACCAGGAAAAGGGGCGGGATTATGAAACGGGTTAAATAATTGAATTTTCCCACAAAAGGTATGTCCGGCACAAAATTCTTGTGCCTGGTCTTATCCATTGCCTTTCCGAAAAGCATGATAAGCCCGGGCATAAGGGTAAATACCGCGAGAAGGGAAAGAAGTACCGCTTTGATAAGACATACTGCCATATCAGGACCTATGCCGTACTGCATGAACATCATGGCAATAAGACCGCCCATGGTGGTTAAGGATGATGAGAATATCTCCGGAATAGCTTTGCTTAAGGCCACAATGTCCGCTTCCCTTGTGGGCAGTTTTTCATGTTCTTCCTTATACCGGTTACAGAATATGACCGCATAGTCTATGGACAGTGCTAACTGCAGTACTATGGTAACTGAATTTGAAACAAAGGAGATGGTCCCCAGGAAGAAATTCGTGCCGGCGGCCAGAAGAGCCGAAGATCCAAAGGTCAGAAGGAGTACCGGTACCTCCGCCCAGGTCTGGGAGGTGAAAAGGAGGACGATTAACACAAGGGATGCCACAATAAGGGAAACAGTATTCATTTCCTGTCCTATGATCTCGGCAGATTGGTCTCCCATGGTGGTGGATACATAGAGATCATATCCGGACAGCTCTTCCTTTATTTCATCCAGGGCTGTGAGTGCCCTTTCATCATCCTCGGGATACTTGAATGTAATGCTGTACAGAGCGGAGAAATTATTATAATGGTCATTGGTATTGTCGAAGTCCAGCATGGAGACATCATCTCGCTCCTCCAGAGTTTCAGACAATTCCTTTGCATCGTCAAAGTCGATATTAGTGACCATGATCTTTGCGGAACCGTACGTCACAAATTCCTCATCCATAAGATCAAGGCCCTGTCTTGTCTCAGTATCATCTGAAAGATAGGCTGACAGATCGTTTTCGACTTTTACCCAGCCTGATGCCACGACAGAAAAAATGATACCTATGGCAAAAAGCAGGAAAATCAGGTTGCGTCTGTCCACAATAAAGGTGGCCACCTTTATCATGGCCGAATTATTATTTTCTCCCTTGGCTTCCATTTAATAACTCTCCTTATTAATAAACTTCCTTATTAATAATCCCCTTTATACTAAATAGATACCGATCCCTTAATAAAGTGCTTGAAATAGCAGTTTAACACAAAAATAGCAGGTGTTGCAATTTTTTTTATGAAAGCATAGGCTTCCGAACGCATTTTCCGATTTTGCGTTTGGAAACCTATAGCAATCTTTAATATAACCTCTTAAAAGATGGATTGTATTCTGCAAAATGTTCATATAAAATGAAAGGTAACTGTTCAGTATTTAACATAAGGAGGTAAAGATGCAGAACGTTTTAGTAAGTGTTTTTGAGGTTGAAAGCGAGGGATTTCAGGCCATAACAGAGCTGAAAAAGATGTTTCCTTTGTATCCCAGGCTGTGCTGGTGAAAAAAGAGAACGGGGCGCTGAAGGTTCTGGATTCCTTTGATACCGGCGTAAAGACAACCGATGATACAGCCCTTGGAGGACTTGTGGGTATGTGTATAGGCATGTTGGGAGGTCCTGTCGGAATGCTTCTCGGAGCAGGCTGGGGCTCGCTTGCGGGTATGACCATAGACGCTGCAGATGCAGCGGATGGGGCTTCGCTTATAGAGCAGATAGCAGGCAAGCTTGATGACGGAGTGGCACTCATCGGACTTACTGACGAGGAAGATGAGAGCGTTCTGGATAATAAGCTCTCCAATTACAAGGCAGTGATCGCCCGTTTTGATGCTGCAGTTGTTTCACAGGAGGTGGATACAGCCCGCGAAATGCAGGCGGAGATGGCCCGTCAGGCTAAGGCAGACCTTCGTAAACAGAGAAAAGAAGAGTTCAAGGAAAAGGTGGATGAAAAGCGTAACAAGCTGAAGGCTCAGTTCGCGTCTTTAAAGAAATCTAAATAATAACCGGATAAAAATAATGATATTAATATAAGGAGTACACCGACATAATATGAGTAAAAGTATAAGTGCGAAGATTTTTACAACCTTGCTTCAATTCTGGCCGAAGCTTTCCGCAGAGGAGAGTGAGCAGAAAATGCTGGATGCCCTGGAGGAGGGAGAAGAAAAGACTTCTCCGCCGGATAATATCCTGACAAGATATGAAGATAATGAGAACGGCAGGATTTTTTATGCTAATGAGAAAAGCGTATCAAGGTATACTGTTTTCTATATCCACGGCGGAGCATACCGGTATGATTTTGTGCCCCTTCACTGGCAGTTTATCGAGCAGCTTGTGAAGGAAACCAATGCCCTTGTTATTGCACCGGCTTATCGCCTGGCTCCATTTGCAACCTATAAGGAAGCCTTTGATCTAATTGTTCCGGAATACAAAAAACACTGTGCCGAGCATCCTGAAAAGAAGATCATTATTATGGGTGATTCCGCCGGCGGAGGACTGTCACTTGCATTGACGGAGTATTTTAAGTCGGAAGGCATCCGGCTTCCTGATGAGCTGGTGCTCTTCTCTCCTTGGGTGGATGTTTCCATGGAAAATGAGGATATCGGAGAATACCAGCCGAAGGATCCGCTTATAGAAGCAGCATCTGCAGTCTCGGTAGCAAAGAGATGGTCGGGAGATCTGGATATGCATGACCCCCGTGTCAGCCCGATATACGGGGATATGAAGGGGTTAAAGAATGTAACTGTCTTTATCGGAACCGATGAGGTTTTATATCCGGATGTGGTGAAGATGTTCAATATGCTGGATAAAGATGTGTCAAATGAATTGATCGTAGCGGAAGGAATGAATCATATTTATCCCTTATATCCGATAGAAGAAGCAAAGTATGCATGCCATAAGGTATTTCATATTGTAATGAGATAAAGGGTTTTCGGATATCAAAGCGTATTTTGGCCAGACATAGCATAAGTCGTGGGGAAAGGCAGGAAAAATGGCTGTGAAGATAGTTTTGCTTGAAAGACTGAGCGCAGGTGAGGATGTGGATCTGTCCTGCTTTGAGGAGCTTGGTGAATTTATATCCTATGATAATACCGTGACTGCGGAGGAGGCTGCGGAACGTATCGCTGATGCCGACGCAGTAATAGCAAATAAGGCTCCAATGAATGAACTCTCATTGAAGAATGCTCCGAAAGTAAAATTCATCGGGGAGCTGGCTACGGGATATGATAACTGTGATATAGAATACTGCAAAAGCCGGGGAATCCGTGTCGCAAATGTAAGGGACTATTCCACAGCCATGGTTGCACAGCATACATTCACACTGGCGCTTACCCTTTCCCAGAAAATAATATATTACGATAACTATGTTAAATCGGGCCGGTATGCTTCCCAGGAGAGGTTTTCAAATTTCGACATCCCCTTTAATGAGCTTGATCATAAAACCTGGGGGATTGCCGGGTATGGGAATATAGGATCAAGGGTTGCAAAGATAGCGGAGTCTTTTGGGTGCAGGGTGATCATTCATTCAATTACCGGAAGGAAGCTTGACACCGGGTTTGAACAGGTGGATAAGGAGAGGCTTCTAAAGGAAAGTGATTTTATTTCCCTGCACTGTCCGCTAAGCGACCTGAGCCGTCATTTCATCGATAAAGATGCACTGTCAAAGATGAAAAAAACAGCCATTCTTATAAATGTAGCAAGGGTCCCGGTGGTCGACAACCGGGCACTTTATGAAGCTCTGGAGAATGATGTTATCGCCGGCGCAGGTCTGGATGTTCTTGAAGGAGAACCGATCTCTGAGGATAATCCCCTTGGAAAGATTAAGGACAGCGGGAAATTGATCATAACCCCGCATCTTGCCTGGGCATGTGTGGAGGCCAGAAAGAGATGTGTAGATGAGGTGTTTCTTAACCTTAAGGCATTCCTCAACGGAGAGGAAAGAAATGCTGTCTGTTAAAGAGGGCTTTAAATTGCGTGGCTCCCGGAATGTTTTGCAGGAAGGATGGATTATGAATAAGCATTTCTTAAGTATGATTGCATGGTATACGGCGGTTTCGGTTTTTGCAGGATCCGTTTTAGCTTTTGCGGGAGAAGCATATCCTGCGGGAGAAACCGCTTCTTTTAGTTCGCTGATGGAAGAACCGCTTATTCTTACGTCGGAACCGGAGGCAAGGGCGGATGAAGAGACCTATGACACAGACTTTGACGGACTTTCCGGGAACTATTTAATGGCGGTCAATCCCGAGCCGTGGCGTACCAGTGCAATTGATACAGAAAACTATGACTTTAAGGAAAAGCATATCGGCTTTGCTTCTGATATAAAAGGAACGGCTGTTCAGAGCACTCCGGATGAAAGACTTATATCCATGGGAAGTGAGAATATCCATGCCCCTTATATTAGATGCGCGACGCTGAAAATGCCGGAAGGATTCCGGGGAAAGGCTGTGCCCGGTATTTCAGTACAGAAGGAAGAAAAAAAAGAGTATAAGACGGGGGACGTTATCGCAAGACAGGTCTATATTGGTTATGCCGGTGTGCCCGGGAAAGACTATGTCACAGATAATGAATGCTTTACGTCCAGGGTTTATCAATGTCTCTATACCGGAGAATTATCAACGATATGGGGATCTGTTTCAGAGGATCAGCTGAATGATAAAGAAAAGAAAGCATTAAAAGACCTGGATAAGGATATGAAGGGAAAAATTTTCGGATCAAAAGATAATGCTCCCTGCGATCCGAAGCTTCAGGGAATAATTGGCTTCTCTGATAATATGTACCGTACCTGTGTATCTGAAGACAGTATTGATATGATCGAAGAACTGGGGAATAATTTTGATGAATACATAAAAAAGGAGCGGGAATATACCGGGGATTATCTGGTGGCAGACAGGGAATACGGGGATCAGGATGGGAAAATATCCTTTCTTATGGAACCCGTTATAGGAGAGGAAGAAAGGGGAGCCATCGCCTATTTAAGCGAGTTTGATTTCAACGAAAAATACTCGGGAAACGGTGTTATGGACGGGCTGCACATAGAGCAGAAAATCCTGCGTTTGAAGGACCCTGGTGTATTGTATTGGACTTTTGTCCATGAGGTTCAGCACGACATTCTTTTAGGTTATGCAGGATTAAGTGAATATGGTGAGTTTAACTGTGACGCATGGATAAATGAATGGCTGGCCCAGACTGTCAGCCTGCAGGTAAATAGTTTCCGGAATGCTTATTTTGAAGATTGTCCTCAGGAAGTTTCAGAGATGTCCGAAGAATCGGGTATCCTATGCTATCCGTATGCTTATGGTAATGATCAGGCGGCGGATATGTTGGCCGCCAATAATAATTACGCCATATCACCGGCCCTTGGTCAGTATTTTATTGAACATATAGATGATAAATTTGTGAAAGCCTTTACAACATCCTTAAATTCATCCATAACATCAGACAGTGCTTCCGAATATCTTAAAGAAAAAACCTCCCATACTCTATCCTGGTGGCTTTCCGCCTTCAGCATAGCGCTGTTTTCAGGGGTTGACGGTACCGATCCGGTTGTGGAAGCAGATTCGGAATATGATGCGGGTGCTTCGGAATTAATAATGAGATACAGGGAAGCTCTTGGAAATGCATATGCTGAGTGGAAAGACCACCCTGATAATAACGGTATCATAGAAGATATATCGGCTCTTACCGAAAACCGTGTTATCCTCGGAGGCGGCACCGTTATGGCCTTCAGATCTGACACGGACCGTACCTTTAATATTAAGGATATCGGAAAGGGTGTCGTATGGGTATTAAGGGATTCTAAGGGCAGGATCGTAAGTGTTAAGGGGATGGAATACCTTGATGGTCTTAAGGAGCCGGAGAAGAATAAGAAACAGGAGAACCCCTTCAGAAATCCTGACGGCAGCTGGGACTACAGTGATGATCAGGAAAATAAGCTCTCCCTGGCAATGCGTCCTTCTGAGAGCCTGAAAATAGAAGGTATGGATGCTGAGCTCGTCATGAATCTGTTTGCAAGGGAAGCGGTTTTCTATAATCCCGATAAAAAGACCCTTGAAGCTTCCGTGCTTGATCCGGAGAAATCCGTTGTATCAATAAACGGCACCCATATCCCGGTGAAGAAAGTTACTGTAAAGAATCCTAAAAAAGCTTATATAAGTGAAAACTCCATATTCGCAAATACAGTAAGCGATAATAACAGGGCCTCCTACAGTGCATTCAAGGATAATAAAATTCCCGGATATTATCTGGTTCTGGATACGAAGGGACTATCCGGAGAAACAAAGAAAGCCGTGAAAAAGGCCAATAAACAGATGAAAAAGAACCCCTTCTGTATGGAGATACTTCCGATAGAGCTCACCGGAACCAATTTTACGGTTGATAAATATAATGCCAAAAGTGAGATGGTAAAGAAGGCTTCTGTAAAGACAGATGAAAATACTCCGGTTAAGATCAGATATAACAGCGGGGGAAAGAAAGATTTCACCTCAGAGAAAAAAGGAGAGCTTATAATCGTCACGGGTACCAATAACTATAACGGACAGGTTTCATACGACCCGGCGTCGCAGGTTATAAAACCCGTTTGACGAAAGCGGGATCTGTCCCGCCAGAAATATAGAATAGAGAGGTTTTATTATGATATTCATAGGATGCCATCTGTCCGTCACTGACGGATATGAGGCCATGGGAAAGAGAATAAGCGACTTTGGCGGAAATACCTTTGCCTGGTTTACGAGAAATCCCCGGGGAGGTAAGTCAAAGCCTGTTATCCGGGAAGACGTGGATGCACTTATGGGATATTCGTCGGAGAATGGATTTGGACCGCTGGTTGCCCATGGAAGCTACACCATGAATCTCTGCTCGGCAAAGGAGGAGACCCGGAGCTATGGGTTTGATATGCTGAAAAAAGACCTTGAGATCATGGAGATGCTGCCGGGAAATTATTATAATTTCCATCCGGGCTCACATACCGGACAGGGAACCGAGACAGGGATAGAACAGATAACTGAGGCCCTGAACAGGACAATGAAAGCGGATATGAAGACAACGGTCCTTTTGGAAACAATGGCGGGCAAGGGTTCGGAGGTGGGCGGAACCTTTGAAGAAATTAGGGAGATCATCGACAGACTTGAATTTAAGGATAAAGCCGGTGTGTGCCTTGATACCTGTCATATCTGGGACGCAGGACATGACATAGTGGGAGATCTCGACGGAGTGCTGGATAAATTTGATGATATTATCGGCCTTTCAAGGCTTAAGGCGGTACATTTTAATGACAGCAAAAATGACCGGGGCTCACATAAGGACCGGCATGAAAAACTGGGACAGGGCTTTATCGGCATGGATGCAATGAAGAGGGTGGCAATGCACCCTGTTCTTCAGGGACTGCCCTTTATTCTGGAAACACCGAATGAGGACGAGGGATATATCCGGGAGATCCATACTGTTTTGGAATGGTTTGGGTGAGCACAATGGCACCACTGATAAGACAATTTGATGAAATAAACATAACCGGGTATGCAAGCGCCGGGTATACCTCGGGACTGTGCGGAGAGTGGACACCGGAGCGGTTTTCCCTCTTTGCAGAGGAGCTAAAGAAGGATGCCGGTAAAATAACGGTGGCAAACCAGCATCATACGGATAAGATCCTTGCTGCGGGGATGGATGATGCGGGAAAAGGTGTCTATGTACCCCAGGGAGAGGAAGCCTATGATGCCATGATAACAGACCAGAGGGGGCTTATGCTTTGCGTGCATACTGCAGACTGTGTTCCAGTGGTTCTATTGGATCCCGTGAATAAAGCCATAGGAATTGCCCATAGCGGATGGGCCGGTTCATCAAAAAGAATAGCGGGAAAAACAGTAAGAAGAATGGCTGATGAATACGGAAGCAATCCCGGGGACATCATCGTCTGCCTGGGACCCTATAATCATTCCTGCTGTTATGAGGTGGGAGAGGATGTCCTGGAAAGCTTCAGGGCCGGCTTTTCGGAAAATGAATGTGAGCGGATGTTTAATAAAAAGGACACCGAAGGAAAATACCTTCTGGATCTGGGAGCGGCCATAAGCACAGCTCTTTGCCAGGAGGGGGTATTAAAGGAAAACATCCATGACAGCGGCCACTGCACTTTCCATACGGATGAGTATTCGTCATGGAGACGCACCCGCAATAAAAAGCATCAGATACTTACATATATAGTGATAGATGATTGATAAGATTTATTTTGCGCCCCTGGAGGATGTTACGGGGTTCAGGTTCAGAAATTTATATAACAGCATGTTTTCAGGGGTTGATATTTTCTTTAACCCCTTTATTTCTGCTGTCTGCCGGGAGGGCAGGCATAAAAAGCGGGAGGAAGAGGACGTTTCCCCGGAAAATAACAGGGATCTGAAACTAATTCCCCAGATACTTACCAATGATCCGGGGGACTTCCTGAATACGGCAGCCTGGCTTATTGATATGGGTTATAAAGAGATCAATCTTAATCTCGGATGCCCTTCAAAGGATGTGGCTGCCAAAAAGAGAGGATCCGGATTTCTATCTGTACCCGACAGGCTTGACCGCTTTTTTGAAGAGGTTTTCAACGGTCTCAGGGCAGCGGGGCATGAAGACATAAGCATTTCCGTGAAGACAAGGACCGGATACCGTGACACGGGAAATATGGGACGTCTCATAGAGATTTTTAACCGATATCCTCTGTCAGAGGTCACGGTCCATCCGCGGCTTGGAAGGGACTTTTACAGAGGAGAGCCGGATATGGAGGCTTTTAAACGGTTTTATGAGGAGATAAGGCACCCCCTTGTATATAACGGTGATATAGCGGCTGTGGAGGATATAAATGAGATCGGAAATAAATATCCCGGGGTCAGCGCTGTCATGATAGGCCGGGGGCTCATCGGCAATCCGGCTCTGGCAAGGGAGTATAAGGGAGGGGAGCCTCTCAATCCCGAAGAGTACCGCTTGTTTTTCAGGAATATCTACAAGATATACAGGAAGGAGCTGAACGCCGACAAGTATGCCCTGGACAAGATGAAGGAGCTCTGGGGATGGGCAAAGGATAACCCCATGTTCCGGGATTCCCACAGAGCCATAAGATCTCTGCTCAGGGCCAAAAACCCGGCTGAATATGAATACGCCAAACAAATGGTATTCAGAACGGTCATAAGCTATAAAAGTAAGCCATGAGGACTACTCGGTCGTTGTTTATTTGCTATTCATCTGATTTTATTGTTTTGGAAGTAATGCCTACACCGGTGCACGAGAAAAATACTTGCCATTCTGCTGATTTTGCTGTTTTGGCAAGTAATGACTGCACCGATGCACGAGAAAAATACTTGCCATTCTGTTGTTTTGCTGTTTTGGCAAGTAATGCCTGGTCCGGTGCACAAGAAAAATACTTGCCATTCTGTTGTTTTTGCTGTTTTGG